>NZ_CP137157.1:80000-380000 GCF_040581405.1 Komagataeibacter sucrofermentans DSM 15973 | reverse complement strand
CGCTTGCGTGATGTGCCCAGCACCACCCGGCACCCCAGATTGGCCAGCAGCGGCAGGCGGGCCAGCAGGGTCAGGTTGCCTTCCAGCGTCTTGGCAAAGCCGATGCCGGGGTCAACCAGTATGCGCGTGCGCGCAATGCCTGCTGCCACCGCCTCCTCCACCCGCTGGCCGAGTTCGCGCACCACATCCACCGCCACATCGCCATATGTCGTGTGCGCGCGCATTGTTGCGGGCGTGCCGCGCATGTGCATGAGCATGACCGGGCAGCCATGCCGCGCCACGACCGCACGCGCGGCGGGGTCATGCGTCAGCGCCGAGACATCGTTAATGAGCGTCGCCCCGGCCGCCAGCGCCTGGTCCATGACCGCAGCCTGCCGCGTATCAATCGAGAGATGCAGGTCATCAAGCGCGGAACAGGCCCGCACGGCGCGGATGACCGGGCCGATCCGCCCCCATTCCGCCTCGGCCGGAACAGCAGGCGCGCCGGGGCGGGTGCTCTCGCCGCCAATATCCACCACCCGGCACCCGGCTGCATGCAACGCCTTGATGCGTGCCAGCGCCGTCTCCACGCGGTCATGCTGGCCGCCATCACTGAAACTGTCCGGGGTGACGTTGATGATGCCCATGACCTGCGGGCCCGGTGGCAGCCCTGCATCGGGCACGGCTGCGCTGACGCGCCGGGCCGCCTCCTCCCATGCGGGGGGAAGAGCTGCAACCGGCACGATTGTCCCTTCCTGCCCCTGCCCGATCAGGCGGGCAAGCGCATAGGCATGCGGGCCGCCTGCAAACCAGTGCGCAAGACCCTGCGCCACCGCCTGCCGGGCCGCTTCGCCATGCAGCAGGGCCAGTGGCTCAATCAGCGGCTGGTTGGAGAAATGACCCACGAAATACGCATCCGATCATGAAGAAGTTTTTGATGAAGCGGCTTTCCATGCGCCCATCATTTCCTGTCCGCGCCCGGGGGACCGGATACAGACATGGCGGAACAGCCTGAAGCCGCCCCGCCATGTTCATATAAGAGCCTGTTTGAAAAGCCTGCCAGCCTAAAGCCTAAAAAGAATGCCGCCTTTTTTGAGAAAAGGCGGCATTCGGAAACTTTTACTTGTTTTCTATCAAGGCAACCTAGCCAGCCGGGGCAGTACCCACCCCACCCTCACCTTCTGGCGTGGGCAGCGGAGCCACAGGAGCGGACGGCGCCGAAGGCGGCACGGAAGGACGGCGGTTCTCCGGCATCGGGTCATCCACCACCACGCGCTCGATCTTCTCGCCACGCAGCACCTGACGGATTTCCTCACCGGTCAGGGTTTCATATTCCAGCAGCGCCGCGCCAAGGCGGTGAAGCTGGTCGATATGCTCAAGCAACAGGCTGCGGGCACGCTCATAGGCGGCATCGATCAGCTTGCGCACCTCGTTATCGATCTCGCGCGCCGTTTCTTCCGATACGTTCTTGTTCTGCGTCACGCTATGGCCAAGGAACACTTCCTGCCCGTTGCCGCCATAGGCCACCATGCCCAGCTTTTCGCTCATGCCCCATTCGGTCACCATGCGGCGGGCCACGTCGGTCGCCATCTTGATGTCGCCCGAGGCACCGGTCGAGACATTGTCGGCCCCGAAGATGATTTCCTCAGCCGCGCGGCCACCCATAGCCAGCGTCAGCTTGCCAATGCACCACGAGCGGCTTTCGGAGTAGCGGTCCTTCTCCGGCAGGCTCATCACCATGCCCAGCGCCCGGCCACGGGGAATGATGGTGGCCTTGTGCACCGGGTCGGAACCCGGCGTGAGAATACCCACCAGCGCATGCCCGCCTTCGTGGTAGGCGGTCATCTTCTTCTCGTCCTCGCTCATGACAAGCGAGCGGCGCTCGGCGCCCATCATCACCTTGTCCTTGGCGTTCTCGAACTCGAGCATCGCCACGGTGCGCTTGCCCAGGCGGGCGGCCATGAGGGCGGCTTCATTGACCAGGTTGGCAAGGTCCGCACCCGAGAAGCCGGGTGTGCCACGGGCAATGACCTTTGGATCCACATCGGAGGCCAGCGGCACCTTGCGCATGTGCACGCGCAGGATCTTCTCGCGGCCCGCCACGTCGGGGTTGGGCACCACGACCTGACGGTCGAAGCGGCCGGGGCGCAGCAGGGCGGGGTCAAGCACGTCGGGGCGGTTGGTTGCGGCAATCAGGATCACGCCCTCATTGCTGTCAAAGCCATCCATCTCGACAAGCATCTGGTTGAGCGTCTGCTCGCGCTCGTCATTGCCGCCGCCAAGGCCTGCGCCACGATGGCGGCCGACAGCGTCGATCTCGTCAATGAAGATGATGCAGGGCGCGGCCTTCTTGCCCTGCTCGAACATGTCACGCACGCGGGATGCGCCCACGCCCACGAACATCTCCACAAAGTCGGAACCCGAGATGGTGAAGAACGGCACGTTCGCCTCACCCGCAATGGCGCGGGCAAGCAGCGTCTTGCCGGTGCCGGGAGGGCCTACGAGCAACACGCCCTTGGGGATCTTGCCGCCAAGGCGGGTGAACTTCTGCGGATCGCGCAGAAAGTCGACGATCTCCTGCAGTTCGCCCTTGGCTTCATCAATGCCGGCCACGTCATCAAAGGTGACGCGGCCCTGCTTTTCGGTCAGCATGCGGGCACGCGACTTGCCAAAGCCCATGGCCCGGCCACCGCCCGACTGCATCTGGCGCATGATGAAGATCCAGGCACCCACCATGAGCAGCAGCGGCGCATAGTTGATGAGGTAGCGCAGGATGGGGTTGGTATCCGCCTCAAGCGGCTTGGCCACGACTTCCACGCCCTTTTCCGTCAGGCGGGAAATCAGGGTGGGGTCCTGCGGCGTATAGGTATCGAACGACGTGCCATCCGTCAGCGTGCCGGTGATGTTGTGCTCCTGCACCACGACAGAGCGAACATGCCCGCTGTTCACGTCTCCGATGAAATCGGAATACGCCAACTGCTGCGATGCATGCTGCACGCTTCCCGGCTGGAAGACATTAAACAGCAACAGCAGCAGGACGATGATGATAACCCACAGGAGCAAGTTCCGGCCGAAATTGTTCATCTTGTCCACTGTTCCATCCGCTGGCCCCCTCGCCCATGCCCCACAGCGGGCAGGCGAACAGATGCCACGTTCACTACGTCCTATCATACATAGGACGATCAGGGGATATTCACACCCCCACCCGCCAACCTTTTATGCCAGTCCACCTGCCTCGTGGCGTTCGGCGTCGCCAAATACAGCGCAGTCGAGCACGGGATGGGGGGGCTGGTTCATGAAAACCGCATGGGCGGCGGCACGTTCTTGCGCGCGCAGGCCCATATGGGGCACGGCCTTGACCTGTCCATCATGCCATAGCGCAGGCAGCGTGCGCAACAATCGCGCGGGCCAGCACGACCGCCCCCTGCCATGCGGCCACCATGCGGCCACCGGCCCCGCAGCACCCACGCGCCAGCCCGGCGGCAGGGAGGCCGCGTGCAGGATGAAACGCCGGTCCCATATGGCTCCTGATCTGGCGGGGATGAGGGGTGCAAGACCGGCTTCCTCACGGGCCACGAGCCACTGCCCTTCACGCCAGGGCAGGAGGGCAACCCCGGCCAGCGTAGCCGCCCGGGGCCGGGCGGCAAGCGCTGCCACCGCCTCGCGCGCCGGGGCATAATCCCGCCCCCCCACCACGCGGATCAGGGCCGACAGCAGCCGTGGCGGCGCAAGATCCGCGGGCAGCACCACCCAGCCACCGGGGTGAAAGCGGGCATGGATGGCCAGCCAGCGTGCATCATCCCCATCACGCGCCTTGCGGGCCTGTCCAGCCTGCAGGGCATCCGTCAGGAGCGTGGCCGCCCGTGGGGGATCTGCCGCAAGGGCATGACGCGCCCGGGCGCGGGCGGTGCGCAGGTCAGTGTTGGAGGGGTCTTCCACCCAGTTCACGCCTGCCGCCCGCACCGTGGCATAAAGGGCATCCTTGCCCACGCCCAGCAGCGGGCGGACGAGGCGCACATCCGCCATGTCCGTCGCCACCGCCATGGCGGCCAGCCCGTCATCCCCGCTTGCAGCCTGCTGGCGCATGAGCACGGTTTCCGCCTGGTCGCCCGCATGGTGGGCCACCAGCAGGTCAAGCGCGCCAAGGTCGCGGCAGGCGGCAAACAGGGCCTGATAACGCATGCGCCGGGCACGCTCGGCCATGCGGGGGCCGCGCGCCAGCCCTTCAAGCACCAGCAGGCGGGCGGGTATGCCAAGCTGGAGCAGGCGGGCCACCGTCTGCTCGGCCTCAAGCCGCGACTCGGCACGCAGCCCGTGGTCCACCACCAGCCCCACCACATCACGCCGCCAGCCCCGGGCCAGAATGGCCAGCGCCATGCTGTCCGCCCCACCCGATACCGCAATGCAGACAGGCATGCCCTGCCCCGGCCACGGACCAAGAGCAGCCATGCGGGCGGCGAAACAGGCCGGGCTGACCGGTCCGGAAGGCTGCATGCGCCCTACACCCCTGCAGGCAATCAGCTACATTTGGCGCGCTTGCGGTAGACCAACTCGGCGGCTTTGATGCGCGGGGCGGGCGTGGGAAATTCGCTGGAAAGCTTGTCCAGCGCCTGGCAGGCGGATGCCTTGTCGTTCAGCGCCACCAGTGTTGCCGCAACACCGAGCAGGGCGCTTGGCGCGCGCTGGCCATGCGGGGCGCGGTTATAGGTATCGTAATAGGCAAGGGCGGACTGACGGTACTGCTTCTGCCCCGCCAGGGACTGGGCCAGCAGGTACTGCGCATCAATCTGTCTGGCGGATTTGGGGCCGGAGAGCACCTGCTGCGCATCGGCCTGCGCCGTGGCGTAATCATGCTGCAACAGCGCATCATTGCCTGCCTTGAGCACATCATCGGGGCTGCGCTTGGCCGTGGCAGGGGCTGCTGCGGCGGGCGCTGCAGGCGTCACGCCACTGGCCGCCGTCGCCGCAGCCGGAACCCCTGCGGCAGCATGGCCATGCTGCTGCATGGCAAAATTCATGTCATCGATCTGCTTGCTCATGGCGGCATTCTGCTGCTGCACCTGATTGGTCAGCTGATCGATCTGCCCGCGCATCTCGCGCGTCTGCTCTTCAAGCGTGTTGACCCGGTCAAGCAGTTGCAGGGTCAGGTTGCCACTGTCACTTGCGCGCGCACTGGCCAGACAGGCCAGCGATACGCCACCTGCCAGCATACCAACCCGCCCCCACCGTGAAAACCGGCCGGGAACCGAAAGGAAACACGACATAACAGACCGCATGGACCATACCCTTCAAGCAACACTACGCACGTCTACCTAAAACAAAACCGGCCGAGCGATAAGCGCCCGGCCGGTTCCATACCGCCACACTTCGTGGAAGTGCTGGCAGAAACTTACTGCACCGCCGTGATGGCGTTGCGGTTCTGGGCCCAGGAAGCCTCGTCATCGCCAACGGCGGTCGGGCGATCCTTGCCATAGGAGATGGTGGTGATGCGCGATGCATCGACACCCTTGGCCACCAGGTAGTCATGCGCCGCGTTGGCACGACGCTCGCCCAGCGCGATGTTGTATTCCTCGGTGCCGCGATCATCGCAGTTACCGGCGACCTGCACATGCACCTGCGGGTACTTGGCCAGCCATGCGGCCTGCTTGTCGAGCGTTGCCTTCGCATCGCTGGACAGCGAGTTCTGGTTCAGCGCGAACAGGACGCGGTCACCAGCGGTCGCGACCAGATCGGCCTCGCTGCCGGGCACGGGGCCAACCTGCTGCTGCGTGGCAGCGCCGGTGTTTACGTTCTTGTTCGCATGGTCAGAACAGGCGGCAAGGAAGAGCGCCAGACCGGCCGCACCAAAAAGCTTCAGTTTCATTACTTTGGATCCTGGATCGGTTTCTTGTTTCGAAACCATTTGTTGAATTTCCGGATTTAAATATAGAACGGTCCCGAGTCTCGTTGCGCCCTGCCAAACAAATTGTAAAACAGAAACTCGCGATCGCTGGAAACCGCCACTAGCATAGCTTTCAAATCCGGTTTCAGTCAACGCGGAACAAACACATACCCGCCATTTGTCAATTGAGTGGGTTAGGGCGATGTGTTTGTCCAACGCATTGAAAAAACTTACTTATTCAGGCCCGACCATGCCGGATCAGAGGCGCTGCCCGCAGGCAGGGCGCGTTCATGGAAGCCGGTGATGTCGATTGTATTGATACCTGTTGCAAATCCGGCACCATTTGCCCCGGCCGCGCTCTGGCGGCAAAACGCCAGCACGCGCCCGTTGGGGCAGAAAGTGGGGCTTTCCACCGTAAAGCCCTGGGTCAGGATTCGCTCGCCCGTGCCATCAGGCGCCATCACGCCAAGCGAGAAGCTGCCATTGGCAATGCGCGAGAACGCGATCAGATCCCCACGCGGCGACCATACGGGCGAGCCGTAGCGCCCGTGCCCGTAGGAAATCCGCTTCGCTTCGCCGCCTGATGCACTCATGACATAGAGCTGCTGCGAGCCGCCACGGTCGGAGTTGAACACGATCTGCGACCCGTCGGGGCTGTAGGATGGGCTGGTGTCAATCGCCCCGGAGGAGGTGATCTGCCGGCGCGCCATCGTGGCAAGATCGACCACGAAGATGTCCGACCCGCCACCGCGCGTGACCGACAGGATGACCGACTGCCCGTTGGGGGCAAAGCGCGGTGCAAATGAAATACCCGTAAAGTCACCCAGCAGGCGCTGCTGCCCGGTATTTAGGTTGAACAGGTAAACACGCGGCCTGTAGTTGGCATAGGACATGAATGCCAGTTCGCTATTGGCCGGGTTGAAGCGCGGCGTCAACGTCAGCCACTGGCCGTTGGTCAGGTAGCGGCTGTCCGCGCCATCCTGGTCCATGATGGCAAGCCGCGTGACCTGGCGCGCGCGCGGGCCGGAGCGGGCAATATAGGCGATGCGGGAATTGAAATAGCCCTGCTCGCCAAGCAGGCGGCTGTAGATCACATCGGCAATCACATGCGCGATGCGACGCCAGTCCTGGGTGGCGGCCGTATAGGCCGTGCCCTGCAACTGCTTGCCGGTCAGCACATCCCACAGGCGGAACTCGACGCGCAGGCTGCTGCCCTGCTCGACCACCTTGCCGGTCATGACCGCACGCGCGCCCATTGACTTGTAGGTGGCAAACGGGGGCGTGCCCTGCGGCATGCTGGCGCTGATGGGGCGGAACAGGCCGCAATTGCCCAGATCGGCCGAGATCACATCCGTGATCTGCTGGGCCACGCCACTGCCAAGCGAGGGCAGGACAATGGGAATGGGGGCGGTACGGGCCTGGTCAACCGTGATTTCGGCGGCACCCGCATCCTGTGCATGGGCGGCACCTGCAGCGAACAGCGGCGTGGCCATAAGCCCGCCCGCAACGCCTGCGCCCATGAAACCACGCCGGCTGAAGGCCGATGCCAGCCGTGCGGCATCATCATCCGGGATCAATGGCTTTACGCTTGACATCATTTTCCTCTCCTCGCCTTCGTCCGCTTTGTATCAGGGACGGAATACGAATTTCAGTTGCCGGGTCTGGCCCAGCAGGTTCTGCGGAATGGGCAGCTTGGCACAGGTCGGGCTGAGCACCGCATCACGCGCGCGTTCGGCCAGCGCGCGGTAGGACGGGTCAGCCTCCATCTGCGCCTGTGTCTGCGGCGCGAAGTCAACCATGCGCGCCATGCCGGTGCCATCCACCGTCACGACCAGATGCGCCACAAACTGGGCATAATTACGGGCCGCCGTATCTTCCGAGTAGCAGCGCCGCACCGAGTTGCCGATGGCCTTCTGCTCGGTGGCGGTCATGGAACTGGTTATGTCGCCATCCGGCGAGCCCCCGCCATCGGGCGCCCCACCCTGCTGCGGGTTGGGGCGGGCCTTGGGCGGGTGGGTCTGCTTCTGGTCCGCGCGGAAGGTATCGAGTGTTGCCAGCAGCGAGTGCGTATCAGGCACATGCTTCTTGGCCTCGTTGGGCTGCGTGGTGCGTGACTGCTCCTGCACCTTGGGCGCGGCCGTGGGGTCAGGCTGGGCCGAAGGCGGCACGGGGGCGTGCGCCTGCGCGGGGGCTGCCTTGGGCGGCGTGGGCGGCAGCTTCACCGCATCGGGCGATGGCGTCTGCTCACGCGGCGGGGTTGGCGCATCCGGCACGGGTTTGGACACCTGCTGCGGCGGCGGCATGGGTGGCGGCGGGGGCGGCGGGGGTGCCGCCTCCTCGTTGGGTTCCTTTTCCGGCGGCGTGGGCGAAGGCGGCGCCTCCTGCTTTACCGGGGCGGGCGCAGGGGCGGGCTTGGGGGCCGGCTTGTCGCCCTTGTGCGGGGTTGATGTGCCCGTATCGGCTGCGAATTCCATCTCGATGGTGGGCGGGGGCGGCGGCTCCTTGGGCACCGGCACGGGCAGCCTGAGCAGCACCGCCACCAGCAGGGCAAAATGAAGCCCGCCCGAAACCAGGATGGAACGCCGCATGAGGATGCGTTCGGAACGACGCGGTGGGACCACGATCAGACGGCTCCTGGTATCAGATTCTGTTTAGTGACCGGGTGGCTGCTGGGCCAGCAGGGCCACATGCGTAAAGCCGCCCGCCGTGATCTGCCCCATGATCTGCATGACGCGGCCATAATCGATATGCTGGTCACCGCGCACGAAAATACGGTGCTCGCTGTCATTCTGCGCCGCCGCCCTGAGCTGGTCCACCAACTGGTCCTGCGATACGGGTTCATCGCCCAGATACAGGTCGCCATTGGAGCGGATCGACACCGTGATGGGCTTGGTGTCGGTATTGACCGGGGCCGCATCCGTCTTGGGCAGGTCCACGTTCACGCCGCTGGTCATCATGGGCGCTGTCACCATGAAGATGATGAGCAGCACCAGCATCACGTCCACCAGGGGTGTGACGTTGATCTCGGCCATGGGGCGCCGCTTGCGCCGCCGCCCCCGCAGGTCGCCCAGGCTTGCCCCCATGTTACGCGCCCCTTTCTTCCGACTGGCGCGACAGGATGGCGGCGAACTCGGTGCCGAACGCATCCAGCCGGTCCTCGAACACGCTCATGCTGTTGCTGACCACGTTATAGGCGATCACGGCGGGAATGGCCGTGACCAGGCCGATGGCGGTGGCGAACAGCGCCTCGGAAATGCCCGGCGCCACGACCGAAAGGTTGGTGTTGTGCATGGCCGCGATCGAGCCGAACGCGTGCATGATGCCCCATACCGTGCCGAACAGGCCAATGAAGGGCGCCACCGGCCCGATGGTGGCGAGGAAGATGATCCAGCGGTTCAGCCGGTCCATCTCGCGCGTGATGGTAATGGCCATGGCGCGGTTGACGCGGTCCTGCACGCCGCCATGCACCAGGTCGATACCCGAAATGCGCGATGAACGCCGCCATTCGCCCATGGCCGCGCCAAAGACGGCGGCCATCGGGTGCACGGGCTTGGCGCCATCGGATTCGTACAGATCCTCAAGGCTGCCACCAGCCCAGAAGCGCTCCTCGAAATCGTTGGCCTGCCGGTTGACCCGGCGGATGGTGGTGAATTTATCAAAAATGATGGCCCAGACAATGATGCTGCTGGTCACCAGCCCGATCATGACGAGCTTGACCACAATTGAGGCGTGCATGAACAGCGCCCACATTGAAAGATCACCCGCTGCAGCACCCAGATTCGCTGCATTAACCGCTTGGTCCAAATACGCCTCCTGCCCACCTTGGCCGTTCGCTCAAACACGAAGATTGCCCGCTTGGCAAGCCACGGCCAACCTGCTTTCCGCACAGCCTTGCATCACGGTCAACCCATGACACAAAAAGAACACACGTCCTGCATGGCTTTGTAACGCTCAGCCGACCAGCCCGCGCAACAGATCACGCCATAACGGCGGAAATCGGGCCGCGCGCCCATCGGCGGCCCGCACGCAGGCCAGCCGCACATCGAGCGTGCCACAATCGGGTTTTTCCGCCACCCCCGCCCGGTGGAAGGTCTGGAGCAGCCTGCAGCTCGCAGCCCCCAGCTCTGTCAGGCGAGTCGTAACGCACACGATGTCATCGAGCCGCAGGGGGGCGCGGTAGTCCATGGCCGCATGGCGCACCACGAAGGCCAGGCCAAAATCATCGAGCAGGTCAGCAGCCGAGTGCCCCTGCGCACGGATGGCTTCGGTGCGGGCGCGCTCGCCAAAGGCGAGGTAGCGGGCGTGATAGACCACGCCGCCCGCATCCGTATCCTCGTAATAGATGCGGAAATCGATACTATGCTGAACCATCAGTCCCCTCTCCGAGCAGGTCGCCCTGGCCGGGCACGCGGGCGGGCGGCTGCAGGCCCAGATGCCGCCAGCCCCGCTCGCCCAGCATGCGGCCGCGACTGGTGCGTAGCACAAGCCCTTCCTGAATCAGGTAAGGCTCGATCACGTCTTCGAGGGTATCGCGCGCCTCGGCCAGGGCCGCGGCCAGCGTCTCGACCCCTACAGGGCCGCCATGATGGTATTCGGCAATGCGGCGCAGGTAGCGCCGGTCCATGCCATCAAGCCCCATCGAATCGACCTCGAGGCGCGACAGCGCCGCATCGGCCAGCGCGCGGTCAACCGGGCCACGCCCTGCCCGCGCCACGGCGGCGAAATCGCGCACCCGGCGCAGCAGGCGGCCCGCAATGCGCGGCGTGCCGCGCGAGCGGCGGGCAATTTCCTCCGCCCCTTCCGGGGTGAGGTCAAATTCCAGCTTGCGCGCCCCGCGCACCACGATCTGGCACAGCTCCTCAGGCGTGTAGAACACCAGCCGCAGCGGAATGCCGAAGCGGTCACGCAACGGCGTTGCCAGCAGCCCCGCCCGCGTGGTGGCCGCGACCAGCGTAAACGGCGAGAGGTCGATGCGCACGGACCGCGCCGCTGGCCCCTCGCCAATAATCAGGTCAAGCTGGAAATCCTCCATCGCCGGGTACAGCACTTCCTCGATGGAGGGGTGCAGGCGGTGGATTTCATCAATGAACAGCACGTCGCGCGGCTGGAGGTTGGTCAGGATGGCGGCCAGATCGCCCGCGCGCTGGATCACTGGCCCCGAGGTTGCGCGAAAGCCCACGCCAAGTTCGCGCGCCACGATCTGCGCCAGCGTGGTCTTGCCCAGGCCCGGGGGGCCATGCAGCAGCACGTGGTCCAGCGCATCGCCGCGCTGGCGGGCTGCGGCGATGAAGATGGCCAGATTCTCGCGGCTGGCCTTCTGGCCCGTAAAGTCATCAAGCGTCTGCGGGCGCAGGCTGCCTTCGTTGCCGTCTTCCTCCGCCCGGCGGGCGTCGATCTCGCGCTCGGGGTGCTCACTCATCGGGCCAGTTCCTTCAGCGCGTCACGGATCACGACATCGAGGTTCACATCCCCCTCAAAGCGGTCGATCACGCGCTCGACCACAGGCTGCGCCTCTGCCCGCCTGAAGCCAAGGCCCGACAGCGCCAGTACGGCATCCGCCGCAATGCTGCGCGGCGTGGGCACCGTAATGGTCACACCCGGCACGCCGCCAGCCGCAGGCGCACCCGTGGGCATGCCCTCGCACTTGTCGCGCAGTTCGGTCACGATGCGCTGGGCCAGCCGCGCGCCCACGCCGCCCGCGCGGGTGAGCATGGTCTTGTCGCCACTGCCGATGGCCACCATCAGTTCAGGTGGCGGCAGCACCGACAGGATGGCCAGCGCCACCTTGGCGCCAACGCCCTGCACGGTGGTGAGCAGGCGGAACCATGAGCGCTCCGAGGCTTCGGCAAAGCCATAGAGCAGGATCGCATCCTCGCGCACCACGGTCTCGACCAGCACAAGGGCCAGTTCCGGCGGCTGCGGCAGGGCCGCGAGCGTGCGGCTCGAGGCCTGCACGAGGTAGCCCACGCCGCTGACATCAATCACGCAGCGATCGGCCTCGACCTGTGCCAGCAGGCCGCGCAGTTGCGCGATCATGCCATCCTCGTGGCATTGGCGATATGGGCGGCTGAGGCGCGATGATGCGCGTGGCAGATGGCCACGGCCAGCGCATCCGCCGCATCGGCGCGCTTGAGCAGGGCAGTGGGCAGGATACGGCGGACCATCATGCTGACCTGCTCCTTGGTGGCGGCACCCGTGCCCACCACCGCGCGCTTGACTGTCTTGGCGCCATATTCGGCTACCGGAATATCGAGCAGCATGGGCACCAGCAGCCCCACGCCACGGGCATAGCCCAGCTTGAGCGTGGCAGCGCCATTGCGGTTGACATAGGTTTCCTCCACCGCCGCTTCATCGGGGGCGAAGTTGCGGGCCAGTTCGAGCAGCGCATCGTGCAGGTGGCGCAGGCGCTCGGGCACGGAAAGCGCCGAATCGGTGGCGATCACGCCATCGGCCACGTGGCTCAGCCGGTTGCCCTGCGCCGTAATCACCCCCCAGCCCGTAAAACGCAGGCCGGGGTCGATGCCCAGGATGCGGACCACAGGCCGGATCAGGCCGAAAGCTTTTCGGCCACGTCGTCCGGCACGTCGAAATTGGCGTACACGGCCTGCACGTCGTCATGATCTTCCAGCGTGTCGATCAGCTTGAACACGCTGCGGGCCTTGTCCTCATCGAGTTCGACCGTGTTGGACGGCCGCCAGTCCAGCTTGGCGGAAGCCGGCTCGCCAAAGCGGGTTTCCAGCGCATCGCGCACGGCGAAGAAGGATTCGACCGGGCAGGTCACTTCATGCATGCCGTCCACGGTCTCGACATTCTCGGCGCCGGCTTCAAGGCCGGTCTCGATCAGGTCATCCTCGCTCGCGGCATCAAGCGGATAGGCGATCACGCCAAGGCGGGTAAACATGAAGGAGACCGAATTCGTCTCGCCCAGCGAGCCACCATGCTTGGAAAACGCAGCCCGCACGTCAGACGCGGTGCGGTTGCGGTTATCGGTCAGCCCTTCCACGATCACGGCAACGCCTGCCGGGCCGTAGCCTTCATAACGGACCTCGGTGTAATCATCACCGCCACCCGCGCCGCTCGCCTTCTTGATGGCGCGCTCGACCGTATCCTTGGGCATGTTCACTTCACGCGCGGCCGAGATTGCGGCACGCAGGCGCGGATTCATGGCCGGGTCGGGCATGCCTTCGCGCGTGGCTACGGTAATTTCACGGATGACCTTGGCAAACTGCTTGGCCCGCTTGGCGTCCTGCGCGCCCTTGCGATGCATGATGTTTTTGAATTGGGAATGACCTGCCATCGTTCGTCCCTGATCGTGTTGTTCTTGTTACTGTCTTGTCTATCGGCCCGGGTGGGGCTGGCCGTTCAGACCAGCCGCCCGTGGCAATGCTTGTATTTCTTGCCCGACCCGCACGGGCAGGTCGCGTTGCGCGAGACCTCGCCCCAGCTTGACGGATCATCGGGCATGATGGCCGCGGCCCCGATCGGTTTGCCCATGGCGGGATCGGGCAGGTTGCCCGCCGCATCGGGCATGAGGCCAGGGCCCGGCTCGTTCTCCAGCCCCGGCACCTCGGGGTCGGAATGGATTTCGGCAACACCTGCGAAGGGGTTGTCGATGGGCGGCGGCGCGATTTCCACCCGCGCCATGGAGGAGGTGACGCGCGCGCGCAGATGGTCGAGCATGGCATTGAACAGCTCGAACGCCTCGTGCTTGAACTCGTTGAGCGGATCCTTCTGCCCATAGGCGCGCAGACCAATGCCCTGGCGCAGCTGGTCAAGGGCGAGCAGATGCTCCTTCCACACCGCATCGAACGTGGTCAGCAGCACCTGCTTTTCCACAAAGCGCATGACGGACGGGCCAAAATTGGCGGCCCGGCTGGCCTGCGCCTGGGCTGCGGCCTGCTCGATGCGCTCGGTCACCACCGTGCCATCCACGCCATCTTCCGCCGCCCACTCCGCGATGGGCAGCGTGAGGTTGAGCGCAGTCTGCACATCCTGCGCCAGTTCATCCTTGAGCCACTGTTCGGGGAAGGACTTCTCGGGGATGCGGCGGGCCACGATCTCGTGGATCACGTCCTCGCGCATTTCGGTGATGATGGGCGAAAGGTCTTCCGCCGCCATGTATTCACGACGCTGGGCGTACACTTCCTTGCGCTGGTCGTTCATCACATCATCATATTTGAGCGTGTTCTTGCGCATGTCGAAGTTGCGGGCCTCGACCTTTTTCTGCGCGCGCTCCAGGGCCTTGTTGATCCAGGGGTGAACGATCGCCTCCCCTTCCTTCAGGCCCAGCTTCTGCAGGATATTGCCCATGCGGTCGGTGCCGAAGATGCGCATCAGGTCATCTTCAAGCGAGATGAAGAAGCGTGAATTGCCCGGATCACCCTGCCGCCCGGCGCGACCGCGCAGCTGGTTGTCGATGCGGCGGCTTTCATGCCGCTCGGTGCCGATCACGTACAGGCCGCCCGCCTTGCGCACGATATCGTGATCCTGTGCCACCTTAGCACGCAGGGCCTCTTCCTGCCGGGCGCGCTCCTCGGGGTCTTCAATGCCGCCAAGCTTCTGGCTGATCAGCATGTCCACGTTGCCGCCGAGCTTGATGTCGGTGCCGCGCCCGGCCATGTTGGTGGCGATGGTGATGGCGCCGGGCGCGCCAGCCTGTGCCACGATCTCGGCCTCGAGTTCATGGAAGCGGGCATTGAGCACGCTGTGCCTGATGCCATTCTTGCGCAGCGGCGAGGAGAGATGCTCGCTCTTCTCGATCGAGGTCGTGCCGACGAGCACCGGCTGGCCCGAAGTCGAGCTGATTTCCTTGATCAGGCCAGCGACCGCCTCGTACTTCTCGCGCGCGGTGAGATAGACCTCGTCATCATCGTCCTTGCGGGCGACGGGCAGGTTGGTCGGGATCTCGATCACGTCGAGCTTGTAGATATCAGCAAACTCATCGGCTTCCGTCATGGCGGTGCCGGTCATGCCCGACAGGCGCGGATACATGCGGAAGTAGTTCTGGAAGGTGATGGAGGCCAGCGTCTGGTTCTCCTGCTGCACCTCAACGTGTTCCTTGGCCTCGAGCGCCTGGTGCAGGCCATCGGAGTAGCGGCGGCCTTCCATCATGCGGCCGGTGAACTCGTCGATGATGACCACCTTGCCGCCGCTGACGATGTAATCCACATCGCGCGTGAACAGCGTGTGCGCACGCAGCGACTGCTGCACGTGGTGGATCACCGCCACGTTCTGGCTGTCATACAGGCCGCCATCATGCAGCACGCCTGCGCCCCGCAGCAGTTCCTCCACCTGTTCGGCACCCTTTTCGGTCAGGATGACGGAGCGGAACTTCTCGTCTTTTTCATACGCTTCGGGGTCGGCCACGAGGGCGACCATCACTTCATCGACCGAGCGGTAGAGGCCGGAGCTGTCCTCGGCCGGGCCGGAGATGATGAGCGGGGTGCGGGCCTCGTCGATCAGGATCGAATCGACTTCATCGACGATGGCATGATGGAAGGGCCGCTGGACCATGTCTTCCACGCGGTATTTCATGTTGTCGCGCAGGTAGTCGAAGCCGAATTCGTTATTGGTGCCGTAGGTGATGTCGGCCCGGTAGGCGGCGCGGCGCTCGTCCTCGGGCATGTTGGGCACGACCACGCCCACGCTCAGGCCAAGGAAGCCATACAGCCTGCCCATCTGCTCGGCATCGCGGCTGGCGAGGTAGTCGTTCACGGTCACGACATGCACGCCCTGCCCCGCAAGCGCGCTGAGATAGACGGCAAGGGTGGCGACGAGGGTCTTGCCCTCGCCGGTGCGCATTTCCGCAATCTTGCCATCATGCAGCACCATACCGCCAATGAGCTGCACATCGAAGTGGCGCATGCCCAGCACGCGCTTTGCCGCCTCGCGGCATACGGCAAAGGCTTCGGGCAGAAGGGCGTCAAGGCTTTCGCCCTTGGCGATGCGGGCGCGGAATTCCGGTGTCTTGGCGGCAAGTGCTACGTCATCCAACGCCTGGACCTGCGGCTCGAGCGCGTTGATTGCGGGCACGCGCCGCTGATACGATTTCAGCGCCCGGTCATTGGCGGTTCCGAACAGGGCGCGGGCAATACTGGCGAACATGAAGACCTTCCCGGAATGACATTCCCGCACGCCCGCACACAATGACTGGCGGGGACGGGGCAGGCGTGCGGATAAAATTCTCGCGCGGAGACATGAGATAGGACCCACGCCGCCACGGGTCAACCGATGGACCGCAGCGCCATGGAAAAAGCGGGGGGAAACGGCCATCCGCCATACGGCCCTTGCAGGCAGGGCCGCCCTTCGCCATGATGCCTGCCGAACGCGTTCATAACTAGGGTTTTTTGCACATGCGGACTATCAGTCCGGCAAAGGCTGTCGCAACGATGGCCCTGCTTGCTTCCTCTTTCATCATTCCTCCTGCAATGGCGGCCTCCCCCGCGCCAGCGGCGCCCGCCGCACCGGCCACGGCGGACCAGAATCCGCTGCTCGCCAGCGTGAACGGGCAGGACATCCGCCTCAATGACGTGCGGCAGGCCATGGCCACGATGCCCGAGCAGCTGCGCAAGCTGCCCGACAACATCATCGTGCCGATCCTGCTCAACCAGCTCGTTGACCAGCGCGCCATCCAGCTTGCCGCCACCAAGTCCGGGCTCGACAAGCAGCCCGACGTGCAGCAGCAGATGCAGCAGGCCTCGCAGGGGGCGCTGCAGAATGCCTACCTGTCGGCACAGGTCGCACCGACCCTGACCGATGATGCGGTCAAGGCGTATTACGACAAGAACTACGCCAACAAGCCGGGCGCGGAAGAAATTCATGCCCGCCACATCCTGGTCCAGACCGAGGCCGAGGCCAACGACGTGATCAAGCAGCTCAAGGGCGGCGCCGATTTCGGGCAGCTGGCCACCAAGCTGTCGAAGGATCCCGGCTCGGCCAAGCAGAATGGCGGCGACCTGGGCTGGTTCAAGAAGGGCGACATGCTGCCGACCTTCTGGGATGCGGCCTCTTCCATGCAGCCCAACAGCTACAGCCAGACCCCGGTGCACACCCAGTATGGCTGGCACGTGATCCAGGTGCTGGGCAAGCGCACCGCGCCCACCCCCACGCTTGACGCAACGCGCGACCAGATCCGCCAGAAGCTGATCCAGGACGGCGTGCAGAAGGCGGTTGCCAACGCGCTCGCACAGGTCAAGGTCGTGCGCTACGGCCCCGATGGCAAGCCCCTGCCTGAAAACCAGCCCGCCCACTAAAAGCGGGCTGCCGCGCGGCGGGGCCCCTGCCCTGCCGCGCCATCCGAGTTTTTCCCCCGTCCCTGCACCGGAAGCCGACCGACCATGGCCAAAGCCCTGCCCGTCTCCCCCCTTGCCCAGCCCCTGCCCGAACTGCCAGCGCTGGCTGGCGTGCGTTTTGGCGCGACCGAGGCCGGCATCCGCTACACGGGGCGCACCGATCTGGTCATGGCTGAATTCGCACCGGGCACGACGGTGGCGGGCGTCTATACAAAAAGCAAATGCCCCGGCGCCCCGGTGGACTGGTGCCGCGCCGCCATGGCCGATGGCCGGGCCCGCGCGCTGGTGGTCAATGCGGGCAACGCCAATGTCTTTACCGGCCGGGCCGGCTTTGAGGCGACACAGGCCAACGCGGCCGATGCCGCCCGTCTGGTCAACTGCGCCGCCAGCGAGGTGTTCCTCGCCTCCACCGGCGTGATTGGCGAGGTACTGCCCTACCAGAAGATTTCGGCAGCCCTGCCCGGCCTGTATTCCACCCTCTCCGCTGATGGCTGGGCGGATGCCGCGCGTGGCATCATGACCACCGACACCTTCCCCAAGGCCGCGACCCGCACGGCGAAGATTGGCGACACCACGGTGCGCATCCAGGGCATTGCCAAGGGCAGCGGCATGGTGGCCCCCGACATGGCCACCATGCTCGCCTTTGTCGCCACCGACGCGAAGCTACCCGCCAGCGTGCTCCAGTCCTTCCTGACCGAGGGCGTGAACCGCAGCTTCAACTGCATCACGGTGGATTCGGACACCTCCACCTCCGACATGGTGCTGCTGTTCGCCACCGGCCAGGCCGGCAATGCCGAGATCACCGACCCTGCCTCGCCCGAACTGGCCCATTTCCGCGCGGCCCTTGATTCGCTGCTGCTGGAACTGGCCCTGCTCGTCATCCGCGATGGCGAGGGGGTGACCAAGATGATGCATGTGGTCGTAACGGGCGCCACCTCCGATGAGTCGGCCCACAGGGTGGCCATGGCCGTGGCCAACTCGCCACTGGTCAAGACCGCCGTAGCGGGCGAGGACGCCAACTGGGGCCGCGTGGTCATGGCGGTGGGCAAATGCGGCGAACCCGCCAACCGCGATACGCTTTCCGTCGCCATAGGCGGCACATGGATCGCGCAGGGCGGCACCGTGGTGTCCGACTACGACGAAACCCCGGTCGTGGCCCACATGAAGGGCCAGGAAATCGAGATCGCGATCGACCTTGGCCTGGCCAACGGCACGGCGCAGGCGTGGGGGTGTGACCTCACGCATGGCTATATCGACATCAATGGCTCCTATCGCAGCTGACAGGCACGGATAAAAAAGTAAAAGTTTCCGGGCGCCGCCTTTATTCAAAAAAAGGCGGCGTCTTTTTTTAAAAAAGCTTCACCAGAAACTTTCTTCCGGTTTCATAGGGACGGCACGTTTTTTCCTGCTTCCGCTGCGCTCCTGGCAATGGCATTGCTGTACGGGTGAACCTCTTGGCAGCCAGACAGGAATACCCTGCATGACGAACCCGTTTTCCCGCCCTGCCTCCCCCACCGAGATCTGGACCTATGCCGGGTTCTGGATGCGTGTGGTCGCCCATGTGATCGATGGCATCGTGCTGTGGGCGGTGCTGGGGCTTATGGGCCTGCTGCTGGTGCCGCCCAGCCTTTCGGTGTCGGTGTTCGACCCGCAGGCGACTGGCGGCAGCGGCGGTGACTACCGCATCTCCTACATCCACCCCGCGGGCTACACGCAGGCCGACTACACCATCGTCTCGACCATGCCCCACCTGCACTGGAACGGGAACGGGCTGTTCGAGCTGATGTCGCTCCTGCTGCCCGCGCTCTATTTCATCGTGTTTGAATCCTCGCGCTTTCAGGCCACGCCCGGCAAGCTGGTGTGCCAGATGCGCGTGACCGACCTTTATGGCAACCGGATCACGCCGCTGCGGGCGGCGGGGCGGTATTTTGGCAAATACCTTTCGACGCTGCTGCTCGGTATCGGCTTTCTCATGGTCATGTGGACGCAGCGCAAGCAGGCATTGCACGACATTCTGGCAGGCACCTGCGTGATCCGGCGCGCGCCCCGCGCCCTGGCTCCACAGCCCCCGCAATGGGGCTGAAAAACGCAAAAAAGGCATGTCAAGAATGCAACCATGCAGGCTTTGGCAATCTTTTGTCCTGATATTGCATGTGTTCAGGCGGTAAGATGACACGGCACCCCCGCGCAGCGATGGGCGGGGGTGTTCGTCATTCGACAGGGGAGCCTGCCTCCGCTCCGGCGGGGTTTTATATTTTCAAGGAGGTGAACAATCGGCATGTCAGCCCATTTCACGACGCGCGCCCATCCCGTATCCAGACAGTCCCGACGGGGCGGCATCCTGACAGTGCTGGCGGCTTTCCTGCTCGCCCTCCTGCCCTGCATTCCCCACGCCCATGCCGCCGACCCCGGCACGGCAGCCGCCCAGGCCACGGGGCAGACCATCACCGCCCAGCAGGCCCAGCAGGTGCTCGCGGTGATGAACGACCCGCAGAAGCGTGAGGAATTCACCCACACCCTTGACGCCATCGCCAAGGGCCTGCCCGCGCCGACCACGCCTGCCGCAGCCCCGGCGCCTGCCCCGGCTCCCGCCAAGAAGGCTGCCGCCAAGTCCGACGTGGAAGTCGAGCCAGGCAGCATCAGCAGCGAAACCATGAACGAGCTGAGCCATATCCGCGATATCGCGCTCCAGCAGGGCCAGAACTTCATGGCGCTGTTCGCTGATCTGGCCTTTGTGGGGCGGTGGGTTCACTCCATCCTGTCCAATACGGATTCGCGCCAGATCCTGCTTGATGCGATGGGGCGCGCGGGCATCATCTTCATTCTCGCCCTCGTGGCCGAGCGTGGCCTGTCCATTGTCCTGCGCAAGCCGCTCGCGGGGGTTACCGCGCGCGCGGTGGCAACCGAGCAGCGCCTGAACCAGCGCCTCGCGCGTGAGGATGCGGCGGATGCGGACCAGCCCAGCCCGCCCCCCGCCACCGCCGCCGATGCCCAGGCCGAACAGCAGACCGAGCAGACTCGCGAGCAGGATGACCGCAAGCAGCATGAAACGCTGCGCATCATCACGCGCATTCCGTATTCGCTACTGCATTTTCTCATCAAGCTGCTGCCGGTTGTCCTCTTCTTCGGGCTGGGCTACGGCGCTTCCGCCCTGTTCGCCACCACCCACCAGGCGGCGATGGTCACCATCACGCTCACCAATGCCTATGTCATCGCGCGCGTGATCTACCTGCTGCTCGAGACCGTGTTCGTGCCGCACTCGCCCACCATCCGCCTGTGCAGCGCATCCGATGCGACGGCGCGCATGGTAACAAGGTGGTGGAACTTCCTGGTGGCGGCACCTTCCATCGTGGTCTGCCTGTCCACGCTTGGCGGCGTGTTCCACATGCCTGCCCGTGGCACCGAGGCCATCATCCGCGCCGTGGTGCTGATCGAGCACATGCTGATCGCCGTCTTCATCTGGCGCATCCGCCATCATGTGGGGGCAGCGCTCCAGCCCTCGGGCCGCCTGCGCGAGAAGCCGTTCTGGATGTTCGTGGGCAAGATGGTCCGCTTCTGGTGGATCCCGGCCATGTTCTTCGACTTCGCGCTGTGGCTGGTCTGGGCCACCCAGATCCAGGGCGGTTATGCGTGGATCCTGCGCACGCTGTCGCTGACCATCGTGGTCATTCTGGGCGCGCGCCTGCTGTCGGTGCTGGCCTTCAGCCTGCAGAACAAGATCTTCCACGTGCCCGAAGCGACCGAGAAGCGCTATCCCGGCCTGCAGGCCCGCGTGGACTACTACTACCCCATGGCGCGGCGCACGCTGTCGGTGCTGCTGGTGTTCTTCACGGTCGTGCTGCTGCTCCAGTCCTGGGGGCTGCCGGCCATCCGCTTCTTCGTGCATGGCTCGCTGGGCACCAAGATCGTGGGCGCGATGCTGACGATCATGATCGCCTACACCATCGCCATCGTGGTGTGGGAAGTGGCCAACGCCACCCTGCAGAACCAGATCACCCGTTTCGAGACATCGGACCAGGCCTCGCGCGCGACACGGCTGCGCACGGTTCTGCCCATCATCCGCACGGTGCTGCTCACCTTCATCATCATCATCGTGACGGTGACCACCCTTTCGCAGATCGGCATCAACGTGGCCCCGCTGCTCACCGGTGCGGGCATCATGGGTGCGGCCATCGCGTTCGGTTCCCAGAGCCTGGTGAAGGACTTCATCACCGGCTTCTTCATGCTGGTTGAAAACGCCATGCAGGTGGGCGACTGGGTAACGGCGGGCGCCGTGTCGGGCACGGTGGAGCACCTTTCCATCCGCACGCTGCGGCTGCGCGCGGTCAATGGCGACCTGCACATCATCCCGTTCTCCTCCGTCACCTCGATTGCCAATACCTCGCGCGACTACAACCTCGTGGTGGTCAGCTTCATGCTTGACCTGTCGGAAGACCCGCACCGGGTGGCCGCGATCCTGCAGGACGAACTGGCGATCCTGCGCAAGGACCATGTGTATGGCCCGCTCATCAAGTCGGACTTCTCCTTCCTCGGGCTGGAGCAGGCTGATGGCAATGGCTCCAAGTTCCTTGGCTCCATCCGCACCTCGCCGGGCTCGAAGTGGAAGGTCTACCGCGAGTATTACAGCCGCCTGAGCGCGCGCATGGTGAAGGAAAAGGTCAAGTTCCCGATCCCGACCTCGATGAACCTGCTGACCAACGGCCCCTCCGGCACGCTGCAGATGAACATGGAGGAAAACTTCCCCAGGGCCGCCCTCGACAAGCCCGCGCAGCCTGAAGGCATCGGCAGCGCAACCGATGCCCCCAGGGTCGAAGGCCCCAGCGCCGAAGGCCACGGCGCGGACGCCGCGCCAAAGGGAAATGACGCCCCCCATGGCTGAGGATACAGCGACCGTGCTGGCTGGCCTTGAGGCTCCCCTGCGTGCGGATGGCTTTGCCTTCGTGCCCGCAGGGGCCATGCGTGCCCTGCTGGGCCAGCAGGCCGTGGCGGACTGGGCCAGCTTTGCCGCAAGCTGGAACCGGCTGGGGCTGGACCGCTACATGGCCGATGGCGGGCGCTACCGCCGGCGCCGCCATGCCACCTTCGCCATCAGCGCCGGGGGCATGACGCGCAAGAAGCACCAGCCCCATTACCAGAGCCGCGACTACAACGAGCTCAATGGCGGCATCGAACGCTGGTTCCGCGCCATGGAGCCCGAAATGGGCAGTCATCCCGCGCTACAGGCCATATTGCGGCTCATGCACCGCATCGTGACCGACCTGAGCGAACCGGCAAACCGGCCCGACGTGTGGCATACCGAGGTGCACCAGTTCCGCATCGAGGCGCTAGAGAACAGCCCCGGCCAGCCCACGCCCGAGGGCCTGCACCGCGATGGCGTGGACTGGGTGATGGTGATCATGGTGCGACGTGAAAACGTCATGTCCGGCGAGACCTCCATCCATGACCTGCAACGCACGTTGCTTGGCGGGTTCATGCTCGACCAGCCGCTGGATACGGCAGTGGTCAATGACAACCGCGTCTATCATGGCGTGACGGCGGTGCGCCCGCTCGACCCCACCCGCCCGGCCTACCGTGATGTTCTGGTCGTAACCTTCCGCCACCAATGACGCCAGCCACGCGGGCGGGGCAGGCAGGCCCGTGGCGGCGCTTTGCCCTGCTGGCCCTGCTGGCGATAGGGGTGACGGGGGGCGGCCTCTACCTGTTCATCGTAACTGTTGACCCGTGGAACATCCTGCCCTTTTCGCCGCCTCTTGCGCGCATCCCCATTACCTCAAACGCCCGCTACACCATGCCCGCGCTGGCGCGCGAGGCACGGTTTGACTCCGTCATCATCGGCACCTCGACCAGCCGCCTCATGCAGCCTGCCGTGCTGGGGCCGCCGCTGGGCGCGCATTTTCTCAACATGGCCATGAACAGCGCCAGCCCGTGGGAGCAGTCGCGCGAACTCGACACTTTCCTGCGCGCGCACCCGGCCCCGCGCATTGTCCTGATCGGGATCGACGCCGCCTGGTGCCACCCCCGCCCCGGCAGCCTGAGCAGCCCCAACCGCCCCTGGCCGGAATGGATGTACGGCCACCCCGCATGGAAGGGCTACCTGCACATGGCCAGCCTGTATGCCCTGCAGGAAGCGGCCAATGAGTTCTGGTGGCTGGCCGGGCGCAAGGCCCAGCGCTTTGGCAGTGATGGCTATACCAGCTTCGTGCCCCCCGACAGCCAGTACGACCCCGCCCGCGTGCAGGCCGTTTTCAGCCGCTGGGCGCCCCCCGACAACACCCCCGCCCCCCCCGGCATGGCCCGGACGCCGCCATCGGGCATGGACCTGCTGGCCGACATGCTGGCGCGCATGCCTGCCACCACGCTGCGCGTGGTGTGGTTTCCGCCCGCCTCCAGCTTTCTGCACGGCCCGCCCGGCAGCGTGGCCGATGCGCGGCTCAAAGCCTGCCGCCTGGGCGTAAGCCAGGTGACGCAAACCCGCCACGACACGCTAGTGCTCGACTTCAACCACAACACCACCCTGACCGGAAACCGGGACAATTTCTGGGATCCGCTGCATTACCGCCAGCCCGTCGCCCGTCGCATCATGGCCGACATCACCGCCGCCATCGTGACCGGCGATGTGGATGATCCGGCGGTGGAGATGCTCCACGCGCCCACCCCGCCCTGAGCACGGCCGCGCCAAAGCCATGCGCTGCCATCGCGGAGCCTTCACGGCAGCGGGGCTTGTGCCGGGCGGGTCATCTGGTATTGAAAACAGAACACCGTGAGAGACCCGCCACCTGCCTGCCAGCAAACAGGCGGATGACGAGAACGGGGATCGTTTTGTGCATGCCGCCCCGCAACCGGGTGGGCGAGGTTGCGGCACTGAGGTTGGAGAGGCTGGTGAAAACGTCCGTCAATGGTGCGCCGCAATGGCATCTGCAGCCCGATGCGAACCGGACCCTTGTCACATTATCCGGGGACTGGATTGCACAGCAGGGCCATCTTCCCGATTTCCCGGAATCCGGGTTCAGGGATGTGCCACACGGCGAACCGGTTGAATTCAGCACCGACCAGCTTGGCAAATGGGATACCTCGCTGATCAGCTTCCTGTGGGAGCTCAAGCGCACCGCCCGTGAAGACAACGTGCAGCTGCGCATCGACACCCTGCCCGAATCCGCGCGCAAGCTGCTTGACCTGCTGCCCGAAATCCCGCCCACGCCCGCGCCGCCGCCACCGCATAAATTCCAGCCCGTCACCGCCGTGGGCCAGTTCACGCTCGATACGCTCAACGAGGTCGGCTGCGTGAGCGAAATGGGAGCGGCCGCCGCCAAGGGCGGGTTTGCCGCCCTGGTGGGTCGCGGCATGATGCGCACCGTCGATCTCATGTCCGACCTGAGCGCGGCGGGGCCTGCGGCGCTGCTGATCGTGGGCGTGGTCAACTTTCTTGTCGGCGCGATCCTGGCCTTTGTGGGGTCGGTGGAACTGCACAAATTCGCAGCCGACATCTATGTGGCGAGCCTTGTGGCCATCGCCATGGTGCGCGAGATGTCAGCGGTGATGACGGCCATCATCATGGCAGGCCGCACCGGTGGCGCCTATGCCGCGCGCATCTCCACCATGCAGGCCAATGAGGAAATCGACGCGCTGCAGGTGTTCGGCATTCCGGTTTCCAGCTACCTGATCCTGCCTTCGGTGCTGGCGCTGGCCTTCACCATGCCGCTGCTTTACCTGTATGGCTGCCTGATCGGCATGCTTGGCGGGTTCTTCGTTTCCTACATCATGCTCGATGTCTCGCCGCTGGGCTACTTTCATGAAACCCTGCATGCGCTGCCGCTTGACCAGTTCACCTTCGGCTTCATCAAGAGCCTCGTGTTCGGCACCTTCATCGGGCTGACAAGCTGCCGCATCGGCCTCAAGGCCGGGCGGAGTGCCGCTGATGTCGGCATCGCGGCCACCAAGGCCGTGGTGGTGGGCATTGTGGGCGTGATCGCGCTTGATGCGGTATTCGCGGTTATTGCCAATGTTATCGGGATCTGATCGCCATGAATAACCAGATGCCCTCCACCGATGACCGCCCCGTCATGATCGACGTAAATGACGTGACGCTGGCCTTCGGCTCGCGCGTGATCCAGCATGATGTCTCGTTTCAGGTCCGGCGCGGCAGCATCTTTGCCGTGATGGGCGGCTCGGGCTGCGGCAAGAGCACGCTGCTCAAGAGCATGATCGGCCTGCTGCGCCCCACGCACGGCACCTACATGGTGCAGAAGGACAATTACTGGGCCGGCGATGATGAAAGCCGCGTGCAGATCGGGCGGCGCTTTGGCGTGCTGTTCCAGAGCGGGGCGCTGTGGAGCTCGATGACCGTGGGCGAGAACGTAGCGCTGCCCATGCAGATGTTCACCAAGCTTGAACCCCATGTCATCCGCCAGCTTGTCGAGCTCAAGCTGGGGCTTGTGGGCATGCTGCACGCCATTGACCAGTATCCCTCCGAGCTCAGCGGCGGCATGCGCAAGCGCGCGGGGCTGGCGCGCGCCATGTCGCTCGACCCTGACATCCTGTTCTTTGATGAGCCTTCGGCCGGTCTCGACCCCATTACCTCGGCCCGGCTTGATGAGCTGATCCTGAACCTGCGCGACGGGCTTGGCGCCACGATCATCATCGTCAGCCACGAGCTTTCCAGCCTGTTCCATATTGCCGATGATGGCATCTTCCTTGATGCCGACCAGAAAACCGCCATCGCCCATGGTTCGCCCACCTGGCTGCGCGACCACTGCACCGACCCCACGGTGCATGCCTTCATGCACCGTGAGCAGCTGGACAGTTCCAGCGCCCATGGAAACGGGTAAGGCCGATGCCCGGCAGGCAGACACTGATCGGCGCGGTCGTGCTCGGGGTGGCGGCCTTGGGGCTTGGCGTGCTGGGGATCAAGGGCGACCTGCCCCTGCCCGGCCGCAGCAGCGAAGCCGTGGTGGTGTTTGAAAGCCCCACGAACGGGCTGGATATCGGCTCGCCGGTCAATTTCCGCGGGGTGCCGGTAGGCGCTGTCGAGCGGATCACGGTCAAGGTGGACCCGGTCGACCACCACACCTACATGCCGGTCTATATCCTGTTCGACCCGGCCCATGCGCCGGGACGGGGCGACCTGCCGCCGCTGCCGCAACTCGTGGCCAACGGACTGCGCGCGGAGATGACGCTGCACAGCCTGGTTACGGGCCAGACCGAACTCGACCTTGACCTCGACCCCGGCTCGCCCGTGCACCTGCACCCCGACCTGACCGACCTGCCGGAAATACCGATGGGCCAGACCGCGCTGCAGCAGCTTGAAGCGATGATGGTTTCCACCTCCATGGAGGGGCTGCGTCATGACCTGGCCACCGCCCTTGCCAGCGTGCATAAACTCGTGGCCGACGTGAACGCCACCATGCCGGGCATGATGACCAGCATTCATGACACATCAGCGCGCAGCGACATGGCGGTGCGCCAGATCCGCGCGGTCGTGATTGATGCACAGAACCGGGCCAGCGTGAGCATAAACAAGCTGGACCGGCTGATTGCCACCAACACGCGCCAGTTCGAGGGCCGTCGTGCCGAACTGCTGGCACTCATTGCCAACACAAGGCAAACCATGGCGCAATCGCGTGAAACCCTTGCCAGCCTGCGCGCACTGCTCGATCCGCAGTCCCGTGACATGCTTAACCTGAATGATACGATGCGTGACGTAATGGAAGCCGGCTACGGGCTGCGCGGATTCGCCAATGAAGTCGAAAGTAATCCGCAACTTCTGCTGATGGGACGCAATCAATGAAAACGCGCCAGCCCGCTCTCTCCCTTTCGCGCCTGTATCCGGCCCTGCGGGCGGGTGGTGGCCTGCTGCTGTCAGCCATGGTGCTCTCGGCGTGTTCCTCGGCGCCCGTGCGCTTTTACACGCTGGGCGCGCCCGCCATCGCCACGGGTGCGGAAACCACCTCAACCACCCCCATTACCGACAGCACGCCGGTGATTGAAGTCGAGCGGACCCGCCTGCCCGACTATCTGGACAGCCAGGACATCATGGTGCGCAACGGCCATGAGATCGAGCGCAGCGGGCTGGGCCGCTGGGCCAGCCGCCTTTCCGTGGGCGCGACCGACCTGATTACCGCGCGACTGGCGCAGAAATGGCCGAACCTGTTCGTGACCGACCAGCCCCAGCCCGACCGCCCCACCTGGCGGCTGCAGCTCAATATCAGCCGCCTTGATGTAAGCCGCGATGGTTCCTCCGCGCTGAATGCGGACTGGGCCATCATTCCGCAGGATTCGCGCCAGCCCATCCAGCGCAACCGCACCATCATTCTGGGCAGTGGGGCAACTGGCAGCAATGACAACATTGCCAAGGTGACCGAGGGCC
This sequence comes from Komagataeibacter sucrofermentans DSM 15973, assembly GCF_040581405.1. Taxonomy (NCBI): domain Bacteria; kingdom Pseudomonadati; phylum Pseudomonadota; class Alphaproteobacteria; order Acetobacterales; family Acetobacteraceae; genus Komagataeibacter; species Komagataeibacter sucrofermentans. The sequence goes on along the minus strand of NZ_CP137157.1, from coordinate 352,486 downwards.
TGCTGAACCAGCTGAGCGACCGCATCGAGGCCAGTTGGCCCACGGCGGCAGCGGAACCTGCCGCCAGCATCCGCCACCACGGGCGGAACTGAGGTTTATTCCGGGTGCCGCCTTTTTGAAAAAAGGTGACACCCGGAAACTTTTACTGTTTTTTACAAGCATAAATTTTATATTTACTTAAATACAATTTATGGTCTGAAAAGCCCATCCTTAAACTTCCCTGCACTCATGAGAAAGTTTTTGGTGATGCTTCTTTTCAAAAAGCTTTAAAAGACGCTGGCTGTTTACAAATGCGGCTTCCGCACCAGACAGGCATACCGCACGGAACCTTGAGGGGTGCTACGCATTGGGTTCGCAATACCTTTGTCATTGCGGGAGTATGCCTTTCATGCCGTCCATCCGTCGCCTGCTGCGTGCCGCCGTGCTGCCTGTCGCCATCATGGGACTGTGGGGCGCAAATGCGGCATGGGCGGAAGGCGGCCCGGTGATTCTGGCGCAGCATCCCGGCACCGAACTCGACCGGCAGGCCCGGCTGCTGGTCTCGCCCGACCTGCATGATGCTGCGATGCAGAACGAACGCCCGGTGCTGCTGACCGGCTCGGGCCACCTGTCGGATGACCCGGCCCGCACGGCGCTGTTCGTGCAGTTGCAATCGGCCAGCCTGTGTGGCTCGGCGGGGTGCTCCACCTCCGTTTACCTGCCAGACGGGCGCAAATGGATACAGATCCTTGATTCCGTCAGCGGCCCGATCACCATCGCGCCCGAGATGCATGAAGGCATGCACGACCTGCTGGTTGATGGCACGGATCGCTGGATCTGGAACGGCAGCACCTATACCGACACGCAGGCTACTGCCGAACCTGCCCCGCCCCGATAACAGGCAGAAAAGACAAAAGTTTTTGGTAAAGCTTTTTTCAAAAAGCTTTGAAAGACGCCGCCTTTTTAAAAAAAGGCGGCACCCAAAAACTTTTACTTTCCTAGAGGGTGTTATGCACCTTGGGCGAGCATAGCTGCATTTCTAAGCATGAAGCACGCGAACGCAATGACATGGAGACTTGCGAGTGTTGAAGCGTAACGCTCGTAATCTTTGACGAGCCTACGACAACGTGTTGCCCATGCGAAAGATCGCTCGACAACCCATCGGCGCGGCAGCAGCACAAAGCCGCGTTTGGCTTCGGACAACCTGACGACCTCAAGGGCGATCCCCTGGGCCCGTGCTGCCCTGGCAGGCTTCTCGCCGGTATATCCCTGATCGACATAGGCCAGTTCAACGCTCTCGTCCGTCGCGTCCTGAATGGCGGCGGCAAGACGTCCGACTTCGGCGCGATCATCCCGACTGGCTGGTGTGACATGCAGGGCCAGCAGATACCCCAATGTGTCCACGGCCATGTGCAGCTTTGATCCCCTTTTGCGCTTGGCCCCATCATATCCGGCGCGGGAACCGCTTTCCGGCGTCGAACGTAATGTCCGGCTGTCGATAATGGCTGCCGTTGGCTCCGCCCTGCGGCCAGAAGCGATACGCAGCACGGCACGCAGATCAGACACCAACGCGTCAAAACAACCTGCCTCCATCCAGCGACGGGATTGCTGGTAGACCGCCGACCACGGCGGAAGGTCATTCGGCATGGCGCGCCAGGCAATTCCGTAGCGGATCACGTAACGCAATCCATTGAACAGTTCGCGCAATGCGTGATGTCGTTGGTGCGCATCCTCGCGCATCAGAACCAGATACGGGACAACCAGAGACCATTCTTCATCTGATACATCAGAGGGATACGGTTTGCGTGCAGGCGTCATCCCTCATTACTGCACCAATCAGGCACGAAAATACATAACACCCTCTAAATAATCATCAAATAATGACATTATTATTTTACTTGCTGTTGATATGATAATTTATTTCAATGATGCAAATACATCAATTATGGAATATTATTGCATCAATATTCCAATATTTCCCCAAAACATACCCTGACGACAATAACATTTTCCATGATTGTCTGGAACAGTTCCCGCTCCATTATTAAAAACGGCTGTTACAGTCCGGTCATCATTCCTGAAAATGACATGCGCACAGCCAGACCATGATGGCCACAGTCAGGATAACGATTTGGGGGAAAGCTGGAGCGGGTGAAGGGAATCGAACCCTCGTATGCAGCTTGGGAAGCTGCCGTTCTACCATTGAACTACACCCGCAGGCCCGCCTTCTATACTGCACAAGCATGGCAGATGCAATCACCCCTTTACAGGTCAGGCCAGCAGTTGACGCACCCGGCCCTGATCCGCAATAAGCATCATGCCCGGGCATGGTTGCGCCCGGACCCTCGTGATTTGATACGGCCGGCTTGCGGCGAGGTAAAACATACGCGCTAAAGAGGCCTGATCCCGCCGGTGACAGGGCGCGGGCATCATGGTTTCCACGGTCGTGCACCGCCTTCGGGCCAGACCGCCGGGCAGCAACCGGCTCTGGCCTGCTTTCACACCACCCTGTTTGCAGGAACTGCTACCCACCATGACTGACCAGCCCGACCCCAAATCCTTTCGCCCCGCAACGCGCCTGATCAATGCGGGCCTCGAGCGCACGCCCTATGGCGAGACCAGCGAGGCGATGTTCCTGACCTCCGGCTTTGTCTATGACAGCGCCGAGCAGGCAGAAGGCACCTTTACCGGCGATGTCTCGCACTACCAGTACACCCGCTTTGGCAACCCCACGGTGGCCAATCTCGAGCGCCGCCTGTGCGACCTTGAAGGCGCTGAAGCCTGTGCCCTGACCTCCACCGGCATGGGGGCTGTGTCCTCCGCACTGCTGGCACAGGTGCGCGCGGGCGACCGCGTGGTGGCCTCGCGCGCGCTGTTCGGCTCGTGCCACTGGATCGTCTCCGAACTGCTGCCGCGCTACGGCGTGGAGACGGTGTTCGTCGATGGCGGCGACATGGCGGCGTGGAAAGACGCACTTGGCAAGCCCACCCGCGCGGTCCTGCTGGAAAGCCCGTCGAACCCCATGCTCGACGTGCTCGACATCCGCATGATCTGCGACCTTGCGCACAAGGCAGGCGCGACCGTGGTGGTCGATAACGTGTTCGCCACCCCGCTCTACCAGAAGCCGCTCGAACTCGGGGCCGACGTGGTGGTGTATTCATGCACCAAGCACATCGATGGTCAGGGCCGCGTGCTCGGTGGCGCCGTGCTGGGCGCGGAAAAATGGATCAACGAGGTGCTGCGTCCCTTCCAGCGCAATACCGGCAACAGTCTCTCGCCGTTCAATGCGTGGGTCATGCTCAAGAGCATCGAAACCTTGGCCCTGCGCGTCAACGCCATGACGCAGAACGCCGCGAAAGTGGCCGACTTCCTGGCCGAAGCACCCGGCATTGCCCGCGTGTTCTATCCCGGCCGCAAGGACCACCCGCAATACGAACTGGCCAGCAAGCAGATGGCGGCTGGCTCCACGCTGGTGGCATTTGAGGTCGAGGGCGGCAAGGCGGGGGCGTTTGCCTTCATGAACGCGCTGCGGCTGATCTCGATCTCGAACAACCTTGGCGATGCCCGCTCGCTGGTCACGCATCCGGCCACGACCACCCACATGAAGCTCGCACCTGAAGAGCGCGCCCGCCTTGGCATTACCGATGGCGCGATCCGCTTCTCGGTCGGGCTGGAAGATGCCGATGACCTGATCGATGACCTCAAGCGCGGCCTTGCGGCGCTGGCCAACCGGTAAACGCAGGAGCGTCGCCACCATGAGCAAGAACAGGCCTTTCCTTCCCCCTGGCGGGGAAGGTGCTGACGCCGCACTGGGCGAGACACTGGACAATACGCCATGTTTCGAGGCGACGACCGACAGGGTGCGCGTGGTGGTCCAGACCTTCTGGCTCGATGACCAGTCCGAACCCGATGAGCACCGCTATGTGTGGGCTTACCGGGTGCGGATCGAGAACCACGGCGACACGGCGGTGCAGCTCCTGCGTCGCAGCTGGCGCATCGTGGACGGGCAGGGCCGGATCGAACGGGTGGAAGGCGAAGGCGTGGTGGGCGAGCAGCCCCTGATCGACGCCGCCGCCAGTTTTGAATACATGTCGGGCGCTGCCCTTGAAACGCCAACCGGCTTCATGGGCGGGCAGTACCACATGGTCCGCCCGGCCAGCCGGGAGCACTTCGATATCAGCATTCCGGTCTTCAGCCTCGACAGCCCGCACCACCCGACCATCCTGCATTAAGTTTTTCCTCCGTGGCCTGTCCCTGCCGGGCGGGCCCCTGCAACAAGAACCCACAAGCATGACCCCCATCGATTCCCGCCCCACCCGCACGGAAGCAGAAGACGCCGTACGCACCCTGCTGCGCTGGGCGGGCGAAGACCCCGACCGCGAAGGCCTGCGTGACACGCCTGCCCGCGTCATCAAATCCTATGGCGAATTCTTCGCAGGCTATGCCGAAGACCCGGTGGACATGCTGCGCCGCACCTTCTCCGAAGTGGACGATTATGACGAGATGGTGCTGCTGCGCGATATCCGCGTGGAGAGCCATTGCGAGCACCACATGGTGCCCATCATTGGCGTGGCGCATGTGGCCTACCTGCCGCGCAAGCGGGTGGTGGGCATTTCCAAGCTGGCCCGCGTGGTCGATGCCTATGCCCGGCGCTTCCAGATTCAGGAGCGCCTGACCGCGCAGATCGCCAACACGATCAATGAGGAACTCCAGCCCTATGGCGTGGGCGTGGTGATCGAGGCGGCGCACCAGTGCATGACCACGCGCGGCGTGCACCGGCCCGGCGTGTCGATGGTGACGAGCCGCATGCTTGGCACGTTCCGCACCAACTCCGACACGCGGCGAGAATTCCTGTCCATTCTCAACCGCCCGGCCATGAGCAGCGCCGGAATCTGAAATCGGCCTGTGCATCAAAGTTCCGGCGCGCCGCCTTTTTTCAAAAAGGCGGCGTCTTTTCAAAGCTTTTGGGAAAAAGCTTTACCAAAAGCTTTTATCTGCTTTTAAGCGAGTGTCACCTTCGCGCCCAGCACGGCAATGAACTGCGCCAGCCACGCGGGGTGCGCAGGCCATGCGGGAGCCGTAACCAGCAGGCCATCGGTCACAGCGGCATCAATGGCAATATCGGCATAAACGCCGCCCGCCAGTTCCACATCAGGGCGGCAGGCGGGATAGGCGGAAACACGCCGGCCTGAAATGACGCGGGCCGCGGCCAGAAGCTGGGCGGCATGGCAGATCGCGGCCAATGGGCGATCGGCAAAGGCGCGGACGAGTTCGATCACCTGATCGTCGAGTCGCAGGTATTCCGGCGCGCGCCCACCGGGCAGGATCAGGCCCGCGTAATCCGCGTGGTTGATCGCATCAAAATCGGCATTGAGCACGAAGCGGTGGCCCGGCTTCTCGCTATAGGTCTGCGCGCCTTCAAAATCATGGATGGCGGTCAGCACGTAGTCGCCCTTTTTCTTGCGGGGGCAGACCGTATCGACCGCGTAACCGAGCATGGTCAGGGCCTGGTAGGGCACCATGATCTCGTAATCCTCGACATAGTCGCCTGCCAGCAACAGCAGCTTTTTCGTGCCCGTCATGCCTGTCCTCCTTCACGCCAATGCTGCCTTTTTGAACAGAGGCGGCAGCCGGAACCCTTCATCCCTGCTCCTGCGTGCCCCGCCTCAGTCCTCATGGCCAGGCGGCAGATGCTCGCGCAGGCGGGGCATGAGCTCAACAAAATTGCAGGGCACATGACGGCTATCAAGCTGCCAGACCAGAATGTCATCCCACCCGTCCTTCACCGCGCCGGTCGATCCGGGCAGGGCGAACAGGTAGGTGCCTCCCGCAACGCCTGCAAGCGCGCGCGACTGGATGGTGGAGGTGCCGATCTTCTGATACGAGAGCATGCGGAACAGTTCACCAAACCCTTCGATGCGCTTCTCGATCACCCGGTCGAAGGCTTCCGGCGTTACGTCACGGCCGGTTACCCCCGTGCCCCCGGTGGAAATGACCACATCGACCTGCGGATCGGCAATCCAGCCCGACAGCGTGGCCGCGAGCTGCCCCGCATCATCGGGCTCGATGGCGCGGGCGGCCACTACATGGCCTGCCGTGGTGATGCGCGCGGCCAGTATATCGCCCGACCTGTCGGTTTCGGGCGTGCGGGTATCGGATACCGTGAGCACGGCGATGCGAACGGGCAGGAAAGGTTTTTTCATATCAAGGCGTGACATGGTGGCATGTTCACCATTCTCACGGGGTTGCGTCAACGGTCAGGCGGGCGCGGTGCGATATCATCGGCCCGCGCAGGGCAAATGAGTAATATGTGAGAACAAACACGAAATTCTGATGTATTTGTGCATTGCACAAAAAAACACCCTAAGGAATAGTAACATTTTATATAAATCTATTGATATAACAAAAAAAATATCTTTACCAATATTTTGCAAAACATTAGTTTTTATACAATTCCCCTGCCAAGGTTTATATTCGGCATGAAATATGCTATCGATACGCGAATGACCCGAAGATTAATCCGCTCTTGCGCACTGTTCCCCCTGTTTCTTCTTGCCTTTTTCACCTGTGGCGAAGGTGGTGCCCGGGCACAGGCCATTCCGGGGGAAGGCCAGGGCGTGGTTGGCTCGCAGCCCAGCCTCAACATCAATGCACGCCGTGATGTTTCGGTGCAGGACCCCGGGCTGTTTTACAGCCCGCCCTACGGCAACCAGCACTTTTTTGGCGACTGGGCCGGGCTTCAGCCCTACCTGCAGAAGCATGGCGTGCATATCGAAGCCGACGTGCATGAGGAACTGGCAGGCAACTTCCACGGCGGCGCGCAAAAAGGCGTGACGGATGCGGGTCAGGTTGGCGTGGAAATCGATATCGACTGGCACAAGCTGGCAGGCGCACCCAAGAATTTCTGGACCCACACCATGATCGTGAACGGTCATGGCCGGAACGAAAGCACGGACAACATCCACGATTCGCTTGGTGGCGTGCAGCAGATCTACGGCGCGCGTGGTAACGTGGTCGCCCACCTTGTGTACATGTATGCCGAACAGTCGCTGTTCCATAACCGGCTCGACATCAGCGCGGGCTGGATTCCGGTGGGCAGCTTCTTTGCCGCATCCCCCCTGTTCTGTGACTTCATGAACGTGTCGATCTGCGGCAATCCCGCACCAGGCAAATACGTGCCGGGCGGGCGCGACTGGCCCTCGGGCAACCTTGGCGTGGTGATGCGCGTCATGCCCACGGTCGATACCTACATCATGGCCTCGATGTTCGCCGTCTCGCCGCATTCCTTCAATGGCGGCATCTCGGGCTGGTCCTGGGCGCAGAGCGGGCTGGGCAAGTTCTCCACCCCGGTGGAATTCGGCTGGCTGCCGGAATTCGGTCCGCACCACCTCGCCGGTCACTACAAGGCGGGTTACGGCTATGACAACTCGCAGTACAATGACCTGTATTCCGACATCAACGGCAACTCCGCCGTGCTCACGGGCCGACCTTTCCGCAAGCAGTCCGGTGTCAGCACCGCCTGGTTCCAGGCCGACCAGATGTTCATCCGCAACGGCAAGGGGCCGACCAACGGCCTGATCGCGCTTGCGGGCTACATGTACACCTCAGGCAAGGTCTCGGCCATGAAACAGCACGCCTGGGCCGGCATGGTGGAAACAGGCGCCGCATGGGGCCGCCCGCTCGATACGGTGGGTGCCATGTTCCATTATTTCGAGATGAGCCGCGCCTCGGTGCTGCAGCAGGAATCCTCGGTGCTGGCGGGCACGCCCTTCCTGAACAACCAGTGGGGCAAGGTCTGGGGCATCCAGACGCATGAGGATGTGTACGAAGTCTTCTACAACATCCATACTGCGCGCGGCATGAGCTTCCAGCCGGATTTCCAGTATATCAACCGCCCCGGCGGCACCACCACCTATCATGATGCGGCGGTGATGGGCCTGCAGTTCAACTGCATTCTCTAACCCGCCCTTCATCAATACGCGCCCAGGCGGTATGGGAGAGGGATCATGACCGATCCCGCCTCCCTTTACCGGCTGGCCCACGCAGCGCTGGCCCAGTACCCACTGCGTGACGCGCGCGCCAGCCTGCTTTCCATTTCAGAAAACGTCGTCTTTCGCATCGATACGCCATCCGGCCCGCGCCATGTGCTGCGCCTGCACCGGCCCGGCTACCATACCGCCGCTGAAATTGGCAGCGAGCTGGCCTGGCTCGATGCCCTGCACGCAACCGGGCTCGATGTGCCCCAGCCCCGGCCCGGTCTTGATGGCGGGCGCATCCGCACCATTTCCAGCGCTGATGGCGTGCCCCGCCATGCCGTGCTGTTTGGCTGGATGGAAGGCACCGAACCCACCACCGATATCGACCCTGCCGCCTTCGCCCGGCTGGGCCGCGTGACCGCCCGCCTGCACGCCCACAGCCGCCACTGGCAGCGCCCCCCCGGCTTCATCCGCAAGGTCTGGACCCCCGCCACCATGACCGGCCCCGATGCCCTGTGGGGCCGATGGCCCGATGCGCCTGGCATGACCGCCACCGCCCGCGACCTGATTGCTGGCTGCCTGCGCACCGTTGCGGCGCAACTGGCGGATTATGGCACCGGGCCTGCACGATTCGGGCTGATCCATGCCGACCTGCGCCTGGCCAACCTGCTGGTCAGCGGCACACACACCCGCCTGATCGATTTTGATGACTGCGGCATCAGCTGGTTCATGCACGATCTGGCGGCGGCGCTGAGTTTTTATGAAGACCATCCGCAGGCCCCGCGCTGGGTTGAGCACTGGCTGGCTGGCTACGGCACCACGGGCGACCTGACGCAGGCAGACCTTGATATCCTGCCAGCCCTCGTCATCCAGCGCCGCATCCAGCTTCTGGCGTGGACAGGCACCCATACCCAGACCCAGCAGGTGCAGAGCCTGGGGCGGGACTGGTCCGAACGCACGGTCGCGCTATGCCGCGCATGGGAAAACGGACAGTTCCTGCGCCATATCGGCTGACGGCACGGCGAACGCCCGTTTTTTTAACCAAGGGGAAAAATTTAGATAATTTTTTAATTCATGCAGGCTGATAAAGCGCTCAGATTACTTTCCGGAAAGATTCAGGAGGAACATGGTCCTATTCCTGAGTTTCATGCGATAAATTAAATGTGAACGCTAAAACAAGCTTTTTGGTCCAGTATGTCTTTTATGCCTCAATTCTGACATGTATGAACATTAGGTAATGTGTCGCTCGGTTAACGATCCGACTCACCGGAGCTTGTCCTGTCCTTGGCACATAACGGAAAAACAGCAATGACCCCTGCAGTTGACACGATCGCCCCGTCTGCCGCGGCTTCATCCATCGCAGCCGGTGCCCTTCCGTTAATCACGGATGAAATCCCGACCCGGTCGCTGACCACGCGGATGATCCATGCCCGTCACCGCCGCGCGCTGCTCGATTATGCCCGCACGCTCGACACGGCCGCCGACCCGTCCTGATCCTTCGCCTATCTGAGGCCGAATTGCTCTCGGCAACCACGACAGAAATCAAACTTTGTCATTTTTTACAATTCAGGGTTGCCCTGCGTGCCAGTTCCTCCACCGCATGGCGGGTGGGGGTCGTCAGTTCTTCCGGCAGGGCATCAAGCGCAAACCAGCGCGGGCCTTCATGCCTGTCCGGCTCCATAAGCCGTGGCGTGCCGCCCCATGCCGTGACCAGATAAACCGGGGAAACCCAGAAATGCCCCGCCGTGGGGTCGCGTTCCTCCACCAGGCATAAGAACTCAGGGGCCTTTACGCTCAGGCCCACTTCCTCCTTGATTTCCCGCGCCATTGCCTGGCAGGTCGTCTCAAACGCCTCCACCTTGCCACCGGGCAGCCCCCAGCACCCGGCCTGCGGCGGGCGCAGGCGTCTGAGCAGCAGGATGCGCCCTTCCCCATCAATAATGGCAGCGCCACAACCCACGCGCGGGCCGGTCTGTCCGGTCATGTCAGTCATCCTGTTGCCGTTGATGCGTGGCCCATACAGCAAGGGGGCGCCCGAAGGCACCCCCGCTTTCAGGCCATGAAGGCGTTGGCGTTTCAGCGCGCGGCAGGCGGCCGGGCGTTGGCGGACGCAACGCGCCGCCCCCACGAGATCAGGTCGCTCGTGCAGTCATCACGGTCGATCTGGCACTCGATCAGGGTCGGGCCTTCCTTGTTGGCCAGGGCGGCGGCAATCGCCTTTTCCATCTCGGCACCCGTGGTGGCGCGGAAGCCCAGGCCGTGGCCGTCCTCGGCGTTGAACACCTTCATCAGCCCGGCATAATCCCAGTTCTTGACGTTGTTGTACGGGCCGTCATGAATCTGGACTTCGATGGTATAGCCCCGGTTATTGACCAGGAAGATGATGACCGGCAGCTTGAGCCGCACCATCTGGGCCACTTCCTGCGCGGTCAGCTGGAAGGAACCATCGCCGATCATGGCAATGATCCGCCGCTCCGGCTCGGCCACGGCATAACCGAAGGTGGCGGGCACGGACCAGCCGATATGGCCCCACTGCATCTCCAGTTCCACGCGCGCGCCACGCGGCAGTTTCATCTGAATGGCGTTGAACCACGAATCGCCCGTCTCGGCGATGACCGAGGTGTTCGATGTCAGCAGCGCCTGGATCTGACGCGCCATCTCGGCCCGCACCAGCGGCGCATCGGGGGCAGCAGGCGCCACCGGAGCCACGGGCGCCTTGATGCGGTTGTATTCAACCAGCGTCGCATCCTTTTTGGGCTGGCCCTTGATGCGGGCAATCAGCGCATCGATCACGTCGCGCAGGTGCACGCCATCATAGGTGGTGCCAGCCGCCTCGATATGCCGCGCCTCCATCAGCGCCACGTTGTCGCCCTTGGGCCACGCGGTCCAGCCAACGGTGGAGTAGTCGTTGAACACCGGGGTCAGGCACAGCACGCCATCCGCCCAGTCAAAGATCTGCTGCGCGCCGGGGCTGCTCACATCGCCCCAGTAGGTGCCGGCATAGGCCGGATGATCCTCGGGGAAGAAGCTCTTGGCCGCCGCCATGCTCACCACGGCGCAGCCCAGCGCATCGGCCAGGCGGATGGCCGCCTCTTCGCAGCCAGCGGCACGCAGGCGGCTGCCCACGAGAATGATGGGCTTCCTGCGCGCATCGAGGAAGCGGGCCAGCGCGTCAACCGCCACCTTCAGCGTGGCCGGGTCGGATGGCACGTCAGCCAGAATGGCGCTGACCGGGCCGGGGCGCGAACAGGGCTGGGAGGCAACGTTGCACGCAATCTCGATATAGGCGGGCTTCTTCTCGCGCAGCGCCGTGCGGATGGCGTGATCGATCTGCACCGGCGCGTGCTCGGCTGCGGTGATGGACACTGCCGCACAGGTCAGCCGCTTGGCAATTTCAAGCTGGTAGCCATAATCCGGCGTGCCGGTGGTGTGGTGCAGGATGTGCCCGCTGCCGTGATCGTTTGAATTGGGCGCACCCGAAATCAGGATGACCGGCAGGTTCTCGGCATAGGCGCCGCCAATGGCGTTGAGTGCAGACAGCGCACCCACGCTGAAGGTGACAACCGCAGCACCCGCCCCGTTGGCGCGGGCATAGCCCTCGGCACTGAAGCCGCAGTTCAGTTCATTGCAGCAATAGACCTGGCGCAGGCCCTCGATTTCAAGAAGCTGGTCGAGCAGGACGAGATTGTAGTCACCCGCCACCGCGAAGTGGTCCTTGAGCCCGATCTGCGCCAGGCGTTCACCAAGGTAATGGCCAACTGTATATGTCATTATGACGACTTTCCTTCCCTTGCGTGGCGGGCGCGGCTGGCCGCGCCCCTCCCCCAACGGGGGGAAGAGCCACATGAATGGCCCGTAATCGGGCCATCATGCCAAAAGCATGGTAAGGCCGTTCGCGCCTTAGCCTACGCTTTCGGCAACCCAGTTCCGGCGCTTGGTCGCCTGACCAATGCCGGGGTTGAAACAGTTGCACGGGTCAAGCTGGCGGTAATGGGCCAGCACGTCCTCGGGTGCCTGATAGAGATGACCGAAATTATGCTCCGCCGGATAGCGCGCGCCACGCCTGTCCAGGCCTGGCAGCATGCGGTGCTCGAGCGCAATGCAGTCATAGCCCTTACGCACCACGTAATCCTGATGCATCACGTGGCACAGGAAATGGCCGTAGTACAGCTTGACGATGATCTCGTCCTCGATGTCCTTGGGCAGTACCTCGAACCACTCGCGGTCGTTACGGCGCAGCGCTACGTCAAGCGCCACGATGTTTTCGGTCGTGTCGGTATGGACATTGCGGTAACGCACGGCAGCACCCGCAGCTGCAAAGCGATGCAGGAAGGCCTTGGCCCCTTCATCGGGCGTGCATTCAAAGAATTCGCCTTCATGCGTGGCAAAATGGCTTTTGAGGAAGTCACGTGCCTCCTGTGCGCCCGAGGCGCTGACCTTGAGCATGAGGTGATGCTCGAAACGGTCGCGGTAATCGCGCATGCGCGCGGGCAGGTGCTGCGGAAAGAAATGGCTCATGAACTGCATGAACCGGTCGCTGAAATGCTTGGGCAGGAACCCGATTTTATCCGCCAGCCGGTCGAACGCATTCTTCATGGCGAACATGGCGGGCAGGCGGCTGGTGCCGATCATGCGGATGATGACGAAGGTGTCCTTGCCGTATTTCTCGGCAATGTTGAACGCATCGCGGTGCAGGTATTCGCCTGCGATCGGCAGTTCCTTGAATTCCGACAGGATATGGCGGCGCACGTCTTCGAGCACATCGGTCTGGTTGGTGCCCATGTAGAAGACGACGGGATCCTTTTCCGCCTCGAACGTGTCAAGCCGCACGGCAAACAGGCCAAGCTTGCCCGCGCAGCCGGCACCTTCGTGCAGGCGCTGCAGGTCGGCGTTGTAGCGCGCAGGGGTATCGGCGTTCACGTCGCGCACATGAGTGGCGTAGCCATCATCATGCCCACGGCCAGCCTGCCAGTTGATGCTGGCATCGGGGAAGTTGCCTTCCTCCGCACGCCTGAGGATCTCCTCGGGGTCGGCGCCGAGTTCGATGCCCAGATGGTTGACAAGCTGCAGTTCACCCTGCGGCGAGACCTGGGCGAACAGCGCCATGTCGGTATAGGCCGGGCCACGGCGCACCAGCGCGCCGCCCGAATTGTTGCTGACCCCGCCAAAGACCGACGCCCCGATGCACGATGAGCCAATGACCGAATGCGGCTCGCGCCCGATGGGCTTGAGCATGGTCTCGAGCTGGTCAAGCGTGGCACCGGGCAGGCACACCACCTGCCTGCCGCCACCGATCAGGTGAATCGTGCGCATGCGCATGCTGTGCACGATCACGATATCACGGTCATAGGTGTTGCCATCGGGCGTGGAGCCGCCGGTCAGGCCGGTATTGGCCGCCTGCATGATCACGATCACGCCTGCCTTCACGCAGGCCTGCAGCACACGCCACTGCTCCACCAGCGAGCCGGGCATGACAACCGCAAGGGCACGCCCCTCGCCAAAACGGAACCCCCGCCGGTAGGGCAGGGTCGCTCCGTCCTCGGTCAGCACATGGTGGTTGCCCACGATCTGCTGGAGTTCCGTAACCAGTTGCGCGCCCGTTGTGGATGCCATGTCCTGTGCCGCTGTCAGCATTTTATTATTCCTTCGATGTCATTCCCGCATGCGCCCGCGCCGGTTCCGGCGCAGGGCATTCGTAAAATGATGTTGCATAGTCTGGCATGTTTCGCATCGGGCGACGTGCGCATAAAATGCTGAGGTCGCATGCCCAAACAGAACGGCCCGCCCGCCGGTCAGGGCGTGGCGGGCCGGTTTTACCGTACGCGGGGCCGGTTTCAGGCCGCGGCTGAGGTCTCGCCCAGGGTTGCCAGCGGCTTCATGAGCAGATGGTTCTGCGAGTAGTCGACCGGCACCGAGATCACCACCGGGCCTTCAATGTCCATGGCCTCGCGCAGGGCGCCCGCCACGCCATCGGCGGAATGGACGGCAATGCCATGCGCGCCGCACGAGCGGGCGAACATGGCGAAGTCGATCGGCCCGAAATCCACGCCCGAGCCGCGACCGTACTTCTTCTTCTCCTGCATCTCGACCATGTTGTAGGCCTGATCGACCCAGACCATGTGGATGAGGTTGCACTTGAGGCGCACCGCCGTTTCCAGCTCCATGCACGACATCATGAACCCGCCATCGCCCGAGATCGAGATGACCTTCTGCCCCGGGTTGACCAGGCTTGCGGCAATGCCCCACGGCAGGCCCACGCCCATGGTCTGCTGGCCGTTGCTGATCAGCATCTGGCGCGCGCGGAAGGATAGCAGGTAACGCGCCAGCCAGATGTGGAAGGTGCCCATGTCGAGGCACATCGTCACGTCCGGGGTAACGAACTGCTCGAGTTCGCGCACGATCTGCAGCGGGTGGACTGCGGTGTTGGACGTGCTGCGCGCGCCCGACAGGGCGGCCAGGCGGGTAGCGTGATACTGGCTCAGGATCTCTTCAAGCTGCGGCGCGCGCGCAAGCTTGCCTGCCTGCGTGGCCAGCGCGCGCACGGAGGCCGCGATATCGCCAACCAGTTCCACTGCCGGGTCGTAATGCGTGTCGAGTTCGGCAGCGACCACATCGACATGCACGATTTTGCGGCCGTTATCGACATTCCACAGCCACGGATCATATTCGATCGGGTTGTAGCCGATCGAGATCACGAGGTCGGCCTCATGCAGCAGCTGGTCGCCCGGCTGGTTGCGGAACAGGCCCACGCGGCCGCCAAAGCGGTCGGACAGTTCCTGCGACACCGCACCGGCAGCCTGATAGGTGCCAATGACCGGCACGCCCGTGGTCGCCACCAGCGCGCGCACCGCATCCGACACGTCGGGGCGGCTGGCCAGCAGGCCGAGCAAGATGACCGGACGCTGCGCCTTGCGGATCAGGCCCAGCGCCTCGTTGATGGCCTCGACCGGAGCCGCGCCATTTTTGGGCAATTCGCGCCCGGCCAGCACCTTGCCTTCCGCCGGCATGGACAGGATGTCCATCGGCGTGCTGACGAAGGCTGCACCCGGGCGGCCGCTCTCGGCAAAGCGCAGCGCGTTGGCAATGGATTCGGATACGGCGGCGGGAGAGGTGATTTCCGCGCTGTATTTGGTGATGGGCTGGAACAGGGCCACCGTGTCCATGCTCTGATGCGTCAGCTTCAGCCGGTCGGCCAGCTTCACCGCGCCACCAATGGCCAGCACCGGGTCGCCTTCGGAGTTGGCGGTGGCCAGGCCGGTCACGAAGTTCGAGGCGCCGGGGCCCGAGGTCGCGATGGCAACGCCCGCCTTGCCGGTCAGGCGGCCAATGCCACCGGCAATGAAGGCGGCATTCTGCTCATGGCGGGTCACCACCGTCTCGATCGGGCTGTCGACCAGCGCGTCGAACAGGCGGTCAACCTTGGCACCCGGAATACCGAATACGTGGGTCGTGCCATGCGCCACTAGGTTGCGCACGATCATGTCCGCCCCGCACTCAGGCGCGGCCGATTTGGTCTTGTCAGTCATTGTTTCAGCTATCCTGAAAGATGTATGCCGCAGCCTGGGCTGCCGGGCAGGGAAATGGCGGGAGGGGTGACCCCTCAACCGCCCTCGGCCACGCGAATGGCCTCATGAATGTTCTCGGGTGAAAGGTTGGCCTTGGCGAACTGCTCGGTGCGGGGCAACTGGATCTCGACATCGGAGATGATGCCCACTTCAAGCTTGCCCTTGAGCACGGCGTAATCGGTCAGGTGGCCGCCACGGCGCCCGTCTTCCGTCAGGAAGTGAAGGTGATAGCCCGCCACGTTCACGCCCTGCATGTAGCCCGGCGTGCGGAAGCCGAGCATGGTGCCTGCAGCGGCGCCAAGCTGCATGGTGGGCTGACGCGCCACGACCTCGAGCATGGGCGGGTAGGGCTGGCACTGGCAGAACACGGTGCGGGTCTCGACACGCTCGAACAGGCCGGTAAAGCGCACGGCGGCGAACAGGTTGGGGTTGTTGACCAGACGGTCGACAATCGCCTCGAAGCCTTCCTTGTCCTGCGCAGTGTCGATCATGTACTCCTTCTCCGGGTTGAAGAAGGTGACGCAGGCGAACGGGGTCTTGAGGTCGCCCGGCACGCGACCGGCCTGCCCATCGGCGCGGAACTGGTGGATGACGCTGTCATTGACGATCATCTCGCCATCGAGCGCATTGAACGTGCCAAGGCCGAAATTGCCGTGCAGCAGCAGTTCGTCAAGCGTGGTTTCCCCATCATAGACGGCATCGAGCAGCGCGGCCATGGTGGAGGTCTGGTACAGGCGGTTCATGCGCGGACGCACGCCCGTCGCGTCAGCGGCGCTGGAGCGGGTATCGATATCGCCTACCGAGTAGCATTTCAGCTTCAAGACCTGGGTCTCCTGCAACGGGGCGGCGGCGCGGCGTGGCACGGCCTGCTTCCCGATCATGTGTAGATGGCACGCGGATGGTGCGGCAGGCTGGTCAGTACGTCCAATATATATTCAAGGCTATTTCCATATATAAAATATATGGACTGGCGTGGGCCGCAGACCGGCCACACGGGGCTTGCCGCTTGCCCTGCCCGCCCCCCGCCTGCATTGTGAACGGTAAATGAACAGGCAGGATGACCCGATGATGAAACCCCTCCACATGGCGATCGCAGCGCTGGGCCTGACCGGCGTGATCGCGGGTGCTGGCGTGGCCCACGCCGACCAGCCCGACCCCAAGCCCCCCTATGGTCCCGGCGCCTATACGGGCGAGTGGACGGCGCTTGGCCTCCAGCCCGTCACCATCGCCGCCAACAGGGCGCTCGGCCCTGCGGCGCGGCTTTACCTGAAGCTGCCGGATTCGCTGGGCAAGATCACGGGGCTGACGGGCCGCACCATCGAACTGAAGGTGCAGGACGATACTTCGCTGCGCTCGGTCAATGACAACCCGCGCACCGTCTTCCGCCTGACCTCGCCCAATGCCGCCGATTTGCAGATGCAGGGCGCCAAGCCGGGCCAGAAGCTCGACCTGCCACTCAGCCGCGCGGACTGAGCCATGAAAAACCCCCGTGGCCGGATGCGCTCACGGGGGTCGGGCTGTGTCAGTCCTGCGCGCTGATCAGCAGGCCGCGCAGGCGGGAACGCAGTTCGTTCTCACGCGGGATGCTGATCGCCTCGCGCAGGCGCAGCATCTGGCGGCGGGCGGCGTAAAGCTGGTCGAGCAGCGAGAGCACCACCGGCATCCCTTCGTCATTGATGCCCATGTCATCACGCAGTTCAAGAATCAGCCGGGCCCGCGCCTCATCGATCTCACGAAACAGGTAATGACCGGGCGCGCCCTCGGGCCGCAGCCAGTCGCTGTCGATCCATGCCTGCACGTCCTGCTGCGGCACGTTGCCAATGCGCAGGCACAGGGTCTCGATCGTAATCATGCTTTCTTGCCCTCCGCTGGCTCCGCCTTCTCATCCGCCGTGCCCTTGCGCAGGAATTCCTCCAGCGCCGGGTCAACCTTGCCCAGCGTCACGACCAGCCTGACATACAGGTTGCCCGCCTCGGTCTTGCCATGCGCCTTGACCCCGCGCCCGCGCAGGCGCAGCACGCTGCCACTGTCGGAATGGGCGGGCACGTTCATCTTTACCGACCCCGCAGGCGTGGGGATGGTGATGCTGCCGCCAAGCACCGCCGTTTTCAGGTCCACCGGCAGCGACATGCGGATGTCGTTGCCATCACGCGTGTAGGTGCTGTCGGGCGCCACGGTGATGGTGATCAGCGCGTCGCCCGCAGGGCCGCCCTGATGGCCCGGATCGCCCTTGCCGCGCAGGCGCATGACCTGGCCATCGGTAATGCCGGGCGGAATCTTCACATCAAGCTGCGTGCCGCCGGGCAGCGTGATCCGTTCCGTGCCGCCATTGACGGAATCAAGGAAGCTTACGGTCAGCGCGTACTGCCGGTCCGCCCCCTTCATCGGTCCCTGCGGCCTGCGGCGGAACCCGCCGCCGCCACCGCCAAACATGCCGAAGATATCGCCCAGATCATCTTCCGAGAACTGGCCGCCACCATAATTGAAGCCCTGCGGCCCTTCGGCATGGTCGCGGTAGCCGCCGCCACCGCCAAAGCCGAAGCCTTTTTCCTGGCCGGTTTCATCAATCTCGCCCCGATCGTAGCGCGCGCGCTGCGCCTCATCGGACAGCAGGGCATTGGCCGCCCCGATGGCCTTGAAGCGTTCCTCGGCCACCTTGTCGCCGGGGTTGAGGTCGGGGTGGTACTTCTTGGCCAGCTTGCGATAGGCCTTGCGGATATCATCCTGGCTGGCCGAGCGCGTGAGGCCGAGTACTTCGTATGGATCCTTGCTCACTTAAAAATCATCCCTCCGTCAGGAATGGGCCAGCCCGGCCATGCGCCACGCCCGTGCCCCCTGAACACCATCAATACAGCCTTGCGGCCCTTCATGCTTCAATAATGGGAAGTGGGGAGAGCAGGGTCAATGAAGGGCGGGGAAATCTTCGATCCATGCATGGCTGGCAGAAGAAAATAACACAACAGGAACTTCAAAATAACATCTTTTGTATTTTTAATTCATGCAAAAATGAAGTATTTCCGCAATGCAATAGAACTATAAAAAAGACCACGCCAGATGCATGCCGTTTTCATCACCCTTGCATTACTGACCGTTACCGGGATCAGCAGCCTGATTTCGCGCATAGGGCGCATTCCCGTGCCCCTGCCACTGATCCAGATCGCGGTGGGGGCCATCGCGGCCCTTGCGGGGCTGAATATCGGCTTCGACCCCGACATGTTCCTGCTGCTGTTCATTCCGCCGCTGCTCTATGCCGATGCCTACCGCATGCCGATGCGCGAGTTTGGCGAGCTGCGCAACATCATCGTCATGATGGCGCTGGGGCTTGTGGTGTTCACCACGCTGGCGTGCGGCTACTTCATTCACTGGCTCATTCCGCCCATCATGCTGCCTGCGGCCTTCGCGCTCGCCGCCGTCATGTCGCCCACCGATGCGGTCTCGGTCGGCAGCATGATCGAGGGCGGGCGCGCGCCTGCCCGCGTGGTGCACATCCTGCATGGCGAGGCGCTGCTCAATGATGCCTCGGGGCTGGTGTGCTTCAAGTTCGCGGTGGCGGCGGCCATGACGGGGCTGTTCTCGTTCCAGCAGGCGCTGGGCAGCTTCATCTTCATGGCGGTGGGCGGCATCGTGATCGGCATCGTGGTGGCGTGGGCGGCGTGCCGGGCGGAGCACATGCTGCTGGTGCGCGGCTATGACGACCCGCCCACCCACATCACGCTGGCCATGATGCTGCCCTTTGGCATCTACCTGCTGGCCGATGCGGTGCAGTGCTCGGGCATCCTCGCTGCCGTGGCGGGCGGCATGACGGTCAAGTTCACCGGGGTGATGAACGAAGCCCGCACCGAAACGCGCCTCAAGGCCACCACGGTGTGGGACATGGTGAACTTCACGTTCAATGCCGTGATCTTCCTGCTGCTGGGCCTGCAACTGCCTGACCTTGTGAGCGGGGGCGCCGCCATTGCGCGCGCGGGCGGCATTTCGCCGTGGTTCCTGATCCTGGCCATCGTGGGCATCCAGCTCATGATGAGCCTGATCCGCTTTGCGTGGATCTGGATCTCCATTTCCGCCCGGCGGCTGTTCGCCCATCTGCGCCACCGCAACACGGTCATCCCGTCGGCGCGCAACGTGCTGCTCATGACCGTGGCGGGCACGCGCGGGGCCATTACGCTGGCGGCCGTGCTGTCGCTGCCGGTGGCAACGCTGGCGGGACCGGGCTTTCCGGGTCGCGACCTGCTGGTAACGCTGGCGGCGGGCGTTATCATCTGCTCGCTGGTGCTGGCAAGCCTGGCCATTCCGCCGCTGCTGCACGGCATGAGCACCGATGAGGACGACCCCAGCCTGCACGAACTGGACATGATGCGCATCGAACTGGCGCAGACCGCCATCGAGGCCCTGCATGCCGAGCAGGCCGTGCTGGCGCAGCAGGAACTCGACATCATGCCCGATGGCTCGGAAAGCGTGGACCTGAAGCAGGAAGCCATTGGCCGCCTGCTGCACGAATATCAGGACACGCTGCGCAGGCTGGACAATTCACGCGCGGCGGAAGCCAGCATCCGCGCCACCGCCATCCGCGAAAAACGAACCGAGCTTGCGCTGCGCTTCCGCCTCATCCGCCACATGCGCGAACGCCTGCACATGCGGGTGGTGCAGAAACTCATCAATGACGAGACCGAACTGACCATCAATCAGGAGCTTGATTTCATCGAGCAGGAACTCCAGATCGAGGCCCGTTCCCTGCCCCGCCCCGATGGCCTGCCGCATGCCAGCACCCATGATGGCGCAGCCCTGCCTGAAACGGGATGCATGACACCCGCCCTGACAGACTGATAAAAGAACTGCGACCCCATTTCCCGGCAGACCGAAACCGCAAGAGGAACCGCCCCATGCTGCTGCGCATCCGTATCCTGCTGGCCTGCCTGTGCCTCAGCACCGTCGGGAGCGCGGGCGCACAGGCCCGCTCGCATCACTTCAACGTGCGTGAGCATCATCCGCACGGCAACTCGCCCTATGGCCATCTCAGCGGCTTCGTGGCCGCCATAAGCGAGAAGGACCCCCGCTACGTCGCGGCGTCGCAGCGATGCCAGAACAAGGCTGGCGTGGGCGCCATGGGCAGCACGAACAGCGGCAGCGCCCAGGCATGGGCCGGGTCGTCACATACCACTTTCTTCTCGGAATGCATGGTGGAGGCCGGGGCATGGAAACCCCGCTACAGCACCAGCGTGGGCGACTCGGTCGACCCCTGAGCCCTGCGGGAGCCGCAGGGCACGGGGCAGCACCCGTCAGGCGCCCGGAGGCGCCATGAAGCCGGGGCCAACCGGGTCGGGGATGCAGCGCGCAAGGATCGCATCGATCTCGCGCCGGTCATCAGCGCTCAGGTGCCAGCCCATCGCATCGGCCACGGCAGCGATCTGGTCGGGGCGGCGCGCGCCCCACAGGGCAATGGTCGGCCCCTGATCGAGCACCCAGCGTATGGCCAGCGCCAGCAGCGACTTGCCGTGCTTCTCGCGGGCGAAGTCCTGCAATTCGCGCACGGCCTGCAGGTAATGCGCAAAACGGGGCGGCTGGAATTTGGGGTCGGCGCTGCGCAGGTCATCGGCGCCGAATTTCGTCTCCGCCGTCATCTTGCCTGACAGCAGGCCACGGCACAGCGGGCCATAGGCCAGGATGGCCAGGTCGTGCTGGCGGGCATAGGGCAGGATGTCGTGCTCCATCGCGCGCTCGAACAGGTTGTAGGGCGGCTGCACGGCACAGAGCGGGGCGAACGCGCGGAAGGCATCCATCTGGGCGATGGAGAAATTGCTTACCCCCAGCGCCAGCACCTTGCCTTCGCGCACCAGGGCCTCGAGCGTGCGGGCGGTCTCTTCCATCGGCACCGAGGAATCGGGCCAGTGCACCTGATAGAGGTCGATGTAATCAGTGCGCAGGCGGCGCAGCGAATCCTCGATTTCCTTGCGAATGCGTGCAGGCGCGCTGTTGCGGAAGGGCTTGTGGTCATCCTTCCAGTCAAGTCCGACCTTGGTGGCGATGGCCACTTTGTCGCGCCGCCCGGCCAGGGCTTGGCCCACGATCTCCTCCGAATGGCCAAAACCGTACACAGGCGCGGTATCGACCAGCGTTATGCCCAGATCGAGGGCTTCATGGATGGTGGCGATGGCGTTGCGGTCATCCGGGCCGCCCCACATCCACCCGCCAATGGCCCACGTGCCCAGCGCAATGCGCGAAACGGGATGTTTGAGCCCCCGTATCTGGATGGTTTCCGTAACAGGCGCCTGCGTCATGAATGTTCTCCCTTATGGTGAATACGATCGTGGCGATGGGATGACCGCCAGCCACAATGTGCCACGGCATGGCATGTAGCGTTACCCGCCCCGCCACGGCTGAGGCATGCGCGCCCCTGCCTGCTCCCCACAACACGAAGCGCGTGGCGGCGTTGCGTTCTTTTTCGGGCCGGGAGGGGGCGCACCCCTTCCGCAAGGCCGGTCCGCGCCGTATGGGTAGAGGCACGTTACCTGTTACGGAGTGCCCCTTGCGCAAGACAGTCCTGCTCGCCCCCCTGCTCGTGCTGGCTGCGTGCGCGCATACGCCTGCCGATCAGGCCCATCGGGCCACCACACCGGTCGCGCAGTATGCCAACGGGGCCGGGCCGCTGGCGGTCAACACCCATGTGCCCGATTTCGCCACCCGTAACTACGAACCCTTCAACCGGCAGGATGTCGTGGCCATTGCGCTACGCGAATGGCGGCTGTTCGGCCAGCCGGTAAGTGATGACGACCCGCTGCTGCGCCCCGAGCCGACCACGACCGTGGTCAAGCCCGAACGCACGGCGGGATTGTGGCAGCGCGTGGGCGAATACTGGTGGATTGGCCAGGACCCCGCCGAGACCGAATCCTCATGGGATGGCAAGCATGACGCGAACGGCCACATCACCGATTTCGTGCATGATGGCTATTATGCATGGTCGGCGGCGTTCATCTCATACGTGATGCGGGTGGCCGGGGCCAATGACCGCTTCGCCTATTCCCCCAACCACGCCACCTATATCAACGCCGCAGCCTCCGGGCAGGAGAAGGGCGTCAAGGCCCGCAATCCCGCCCGTTACGCGCCCAAAATGGGCGACCTGATCTGCGTGGGGCGCGGGGCGAGCAAGTCGGTGCGCTTTCGTGACCTGCCTACGCCGCAGGGCTTTCCCGCCCATTGCGGCATCGTGGTGGCGGGTCCGCATGATGATGCGCCCTTTGGCCACGAAATCAGCATCATTGGCGGCAATATCGACGATGCCGTGGCCCTGACGCATGTGCCCGTAGGCCCCAATGGCCGCCTGACCGACAGCCACGGCAAAAGCCTCGACTCCCGCTACCCGTGGTGCGTGGTGCTGCAGGTGCATTACGACGCCGACCGCGAGCCGCAGGCCGACCAGTAACCCCAAAAGTTTTTGGTGAAGCTTCTTTCAGGAAGAACACCGCCTTTTTTAAAAAAGGCGGCACCCAAAAACTTTCACTTCAATTCCGCACGGCCCCTCAGCCGCGCGTCCACGGCAGTTCGGATGCCTGCCAGCCCGCTAGGCGACCGCGACTGCCCGTCGCGTCTTCCGGCCCCTCGAAACCGTCGGCCACGTTGAAAACATTGTGATAGCCCGCGTCATACGCTGCATGGGCGGCTGCCATGCTGCGCGCGCCGGAGCGGCAGATGAAATAGATCTCGTCGGTCTTGCCGATCCCGGCCTGTTCCAGCGTGGTCAGGAAGTCCGGGTTGACCTGGCCTGCAGGCGGCAGCTGCCAGCTGTCGCGCACCAGCGTGCGGCCCGCGCCGGAAAGGTCAGGCACGCCAATATGTTCCCATTCCATGGGGGTGCGCACGTCCACCAGGTGGGCGTTGGGGCGGTCACTGACCGCAGCCCACGCGGCGGCGGGCGAGATATCATCAATCATCATGTTTCCTTTCGGCTGGAAAAACCTGTGCAGCGGGGATATGCCAGCCCTGCCCCCGTCCTGATAGTTAAGGATGCAACAGGCGCTGCATGGCCACCACCCGGCCTGCCGTGCCGCATGGTACGACCCAGATCAAGCGAAGGTGCTGCCTTATGGCCGAAAGTGCAAATCCCGTCTCCTCCCCCAGTGCTGACATGCCCGCAGCCATCGGCCATACGCCGCTGATCCGCCTGCGCCATGCGTCGGACATCACGGGATGCGAGATCTACGGCAAGGCGGAATTCATGAATCCCGGCGGTTCGGTCAAGGACCGCGCGGCGCTGGCCATCATCGATGATGCCGAACGCCGCGGCACGCTCAAGCCCGGCGGCACGATTGTCGAGGGCACGGCAGGCAATACCGGCATCGGGCTGACGCTCGTGGCCAATGCGCGCGGCTACCGCTCCATCATCGTCATGCCCGAGACCCAGAGCCGCGAGAAGATCGACTTCCTGCGCATGATCGGGGCCGACCTGCGCCTCGTGCCCGCCAAGCCCTTCCGCGATCCGGGCAACTACGTGCATGTCTCGCGCCGCCTGGCCGAGGAGACTGGCGGCGTGTGGGCCAACCAGTTCGACAACACCGCCAACCGCGAAGGCCACCGCCACACCACCGCCCCCGAGATCTGGCAGCAGATGGGCGGAAAGCTCGATGCCTTCACCTGCTCGTGCGGCACCGGCGGCACGCTGGCGGGGGTGACGCTGGGGCTGGAGGATGAAGCCCGCAAGGCTGGCGTTGCGCGCCCGCGCATCGTGCTGGCCGACCCCGAAGGCTCGGGCCTGTATGGCTGGGTGAAATCGGGCGATCTTTCGGTCAGCGGCTCTTCCGTGACCGAAGGCATCGGCCAGTCGCGCGTGACCGGCAACCTTGAGGGGCTGCATTTCGATGATGCCGTGTGCATCCCCGACCCCGAGGCGCTGGAGCAGATCTACAGCCTGCTGATCCATGAAGGGCTTTCGGTTGGCGGGTCGGCGGGCATCAACATCGCCGCCGCCATCCGCGTGGCCCGCGCCATGGGGCCGGGGCACCGCATCGTCACCATCCTGTGCGATGGCGGCGCGCGCTACCAGTCCAAGCTGTTCAACCCGGAGTTCCTGCGCGGCAAAAACCTGCCCGTGCCTTCCTGGCTGGCCTGAACACCCTGCGGCCAGGGCCATTGAAACGGAGTGAAACACCGGATGCGGCGCTGCGCGCCATGGTGTAAGATATGGCCATGAACCCGCTGCCGCATATCCTCATCATTGATGATGACCGCGAGATCCGTGACCTGCTGGCACGCTTCCTCGAACGCAATGAACTGCGCGTCACCACCGCGCGTGACGGGCAGGAAGCCCGCCGCCGGTGGGGGGAAGGGCATTACCAGCTGGTCATCCTCGATCTCATGCTGCCAGGCGAGAGCGGGCTGGACATCTCGCGCTGGCTGCGCACGCAGGCCAACGTGCCCATCGTGATGCTGACCGCCATGGGCGATGATACCGATCGCATCATCGGCCTTGAACTCGGCGCGGATGACTACGTGCCCAAGCCCTTCAACCCGCGTGAACTGCTCGCGCGCATCCGCGCCGTGCTGCGCCGGGCCTCCGACACGCCAGACCCGCGCAGCGTGCCGGTGCTGCACACGCTGCGCTTTGCAGGCTGGACACTCGATACCGGGCGGCGGCGGCTGCACAACCCCGAAGGGGTGGAAGTGCCCCTGACCGGCGGCGAATACGACCTGCTGCTCGCCCTGCTCGACCGCGCCAACCGGGTCATGACGCGCGACATGCTGTTCGACCTCCTGCGCGGACGGCAGGCCGGTCCGTTCGACCGCGCCATCGACGTGGCCATCAGCCGCCTGCGCCGCAAGCTCGAAGATAACGGCCGCAACGCGCAACTGATCAAGACGGTGCGCGGCGGAGGCTACGTGCTCGCAGCCGAGGTCGAGCGTAGCTGAGCCGCCCCGTGCAGCCATTCTCCGGTTCATCCTTCCTGTCCCCGCCCCCACCGCAGGAAAAGCCGCCGGGTGCATGGCAACGGCTGAGCCGCCGCCTTGTGCCGCAATCGCTTGCCGCGCGCACCACGCTGCTGCTGATCGGGGGCCTGGGCATCATCCAGATCATCGGGCTGACCATCCATGCGCTCGACCGGTTCGATTTTGACCAGCGCATGATTTATGAGCGCGCGCGCAGCAAGATGTTCACCTATTACCGCGCCATCGTGGAGACCGCGCCCTCGGACCGCGACCGCGAACTTGCGGCGCTGCACCTGCCCGATAGCGTACACATCACGCTGACCCCCGGCCCCGAGCCGGACATGATCAACGCCATGGCGCTGCCCCCGCGCCCCCCGCACCACATGCCGCCGGGCGAGTGGAATGGCGGCCACATGCCCGATGACATGGGGCCGGTGCCCTTCAGCCACCCTGGTCCGCACGGGCCGCACGGCCCTTTTGGCCCCTTTGGCCCCGACGGCCCGGGCGGACCCGGTGGCCCGCATGGCTTCGGCCCGGAAAACGACCCCGGCATGGGGCCGCTGCCGCAATCGATGCGCCCCGAGCAGGTGCTGATCTCGCCCGCATCGGGGCGCAGGCGGGCGGTTGCCTTCCTGCTGCCCGATGAGCGGCGGTGGGTCACGATCCATTACATCCTGCCCCGGCCCAGCCCGTTCCGCTCGCCCACCTTCCCCATTGCCTTCCTTATCATGACCTTCGCGGGCGGCATCCTGATCCTGTGGGGCGTGCGCAGGCTGATCGCGCCGGTCAGCACGCTCGGCGCCGCCGCCGAGGAGCTGGGCCGTAACGTCAACGCGCCCCCCATGCCCGAGGACGGGCCAAGCGAGGTGGCGCGGGCCGCCCACGCCTTCAACACCATGGCGCACCGCATCCGCCGCTACCTGACCGACCGCACGCTGATGCTGACCGCCATCGGCCACGACCTGCGCACGCCGATCACGCGCCTGAAGCTGCGCGCCGAATTCATCGAGGATGACGAGATGCGGGCCAAGATGCTGGCCGACCTTGATGAACTCGAGGCCATGGTGGCCGCCACCCTGGCCTTTGGCCGCGACGCCTCGCAGCGCGAGCCGATGGGGCAGGTCAACCTGACCGCCCTGCTGCAGACCATTGCCGATGAAGCCTGCGAGACCTATCTCGATGCGGCGGACAGCATCGCGTTTTCATCGGAAATGCCCGACGTGCTGGTGCGCGCGCGCCCCATGGCGCTCAAGCGCGCGCTGAGCAACCTTGTCACCAACGCCATAAAATATGGCGACGGCGTGCGGATCGTGCTGCTGCCACCCCGCCAGGGCACGGGCGAGGACGGCGCGGAAACAACCGTCACCATCCTGATCGAGGATGACGGCCCCGGCCTGCCCACAGAGGATCTCGAGCGCATGTTCGACCCCTTCGTCCGCGCCGAACAGAGCCGCAACCGCGAAACCGGCGGCACGGGGCTGGGCCTGTCCATCTCACGCAACATTATCTGGGGGCTTGGCGGCGATATCCGGCTAGGCAACCGACACCCGCATGGATTACGTGTGACGGTCACACTTGTCTGCTAAGGTCCGATTCCAGTAACGGACAATTCAGGATATAGCGCTCGATGCCGGACAGAACACACCGTTATCAGGTCTCCCTTCTATGGACCGGAAACGGCGAACATGACGGGGCTTCCCGGCAGGCCCATCATCAACGCAGCTACGAGCTGCACTGCACGGGCCGGCCGGTCATTGACGGCTCGGCCTCGCCCGCCTTTCGCGGCGACTCCCAGAAATGGAACCCCGAGAAACTGCTGCTCGGCGCGTTGTGCGCGGACCACCAGCTCTGGTTCATCCACCTGTGCACGGCGATGGGAATCGGAATCCTGTCCTATGCCGACCATGCCGAGGGTATCCTGGAGGAATTCGAGGACGGGTCATTCTCCTTCACGCAGGTCATCCTGCGGCCCCACGCCGCCCTTTCCACCGCGCATGACGTGCAGCAGGTGATCGACCTGCACCACGATGCCGCCATGCGCAGCTGCATCGCGCGCTCGGTACGCTTTCCCGTGACCTGCGAACCACGCGTGACCAGCGCGCAATAATTTCTTGCTGCACGCAGGGGGTTAATGGCATTGCCCGATAATGCTTGATCGCCTGTATGCCCGCATCATTGCCCTCGCCGCCAGCCGGCACGCCGTCATCTGGCTGGCGGTGATCGCCTTTGCCGAGGCCAGCGTCTTTCCGCTGCCGCCCGACATCATGCTGCTGCCCATGGTGCTGACGCAGCGCGAGCGGGCCTTCCGGCTCGCCGCCATCTGCACCATAGCCTCCGTGGCGGGGGCGGTGCTGGGCTGGTGCATCGGCGCGTTCCTGCTGGAATACGCGGCCATGCCCATCGTGCATTTCTATCATGCCGAGCAAACATTGCAGACCCTGCAGGACCGCTTCCGGGAATGGGGTATCTGGATCATCCTCATCAAGGGGCTGACCCCCATTCCGTTCAAATTCGTCACCATTGCCAGCGGGGCGGCGCATCTGTCGCTGGTGCCGTTCCTGCTGGCCTGCGCGGTCACGCGCGGCACGCGCTTCTTCCTGCTTGCCGCCCTGCTGCGCCGCTATGGCGCGCCGATCCAGGGCTTTATCGAAAAGCGCCTGCCGCTGATGGCCGGGCTGTTCGCGGTCGTGCTGGTGGGTGGCATCGTGGCGCTGAAATATATCTGAGGGGAGCACCCCTGCCCGCGTGATGGTGTTCGCCCGCCGCAGGGCGTGATAGGGTGCCCATCGTGTTTTTAAGCCCGCGCGGCGTTGCCCGCGCGGTTCTTGTTACTAACGGGTGGGAGCATCATTCATGCCGCAGCAGGTTGCCGTCATTACCGGAGCGGGCGCGGGAATCGGCCGCGCCACGGCCCGCACACTGGCCCGGGCCGGGTGCGATGTCGCCCTGCTTGGCCGCAACCGCGACCGGCTCAATGATGCCGCCGCCGAACTGCGCGAACTCACCGTGCGCACCCATATCGTATGCGCCGACGTGGCGGATGCGGCGGCGGTGGAACAGGCGGCTGAGGAAATAGAAGAAAAGCTCGGCCCCATCACGCTGTGGATCAACTGCGCGGGCGCGACCGTAACCGGGCAGGTTGCAGCCCTTGAGGCCGATGAGATCCGCCGCGCGACCGAAGTGACCTATCTTGGCACCGTCAACGGCACCCGCGCGGCCCTGACCCGCATGCGCCGTCGCGGCCACGGCACCATCGTCAATCTCGACCGGCTGGCCAGCCTGCGCCCGCCGCCGCTGCAGGCGGTGGAAAACGGAGCGCGTGCCGCCGTGCGCGCCTTCTCCGAGAGTATCCGCCCCGAAATCCTGCATGATGGCGATCGCATCCATATCGCACTGGTGCACCTGCCCGCCATCAACACGCCGCGCTTTTCGTGGACACGCAACCACACCGGCAAGCGCCTCAAGCCGATGGGGCCGGTGTACGAGCCTGAAATCGCCGCCGAGGCCATCTGCCGCGCCGCCTTCGGGCGCGAGCGCGACATCTGGGTGGGCCTGTCGGGCGTGCGCAACTGGGCGCTGTCCACCTTCCTGCCCGGCCTGTCAGACCGCTGGCTGTCGGGCAAGGGCTACGCGAAGCAGCTGGAAAAAACCCCAGTGGCGGGCAACGAACCTGATGACCTGTATGAAACCGTGCCGGGCGCCTATGCCGCCCATGGCCGGTTTGACATGATCACGCGCAAGGCCATGCCGTTCCTGCTGACCAGCCGCCACGCCCAGCTTGCCACCGTAACGGGGCTGATGGGCATCGTGCTGCTGGCCCTGCGCCGCAGGAAAAGCTGAAAACTGATAAAAGTTCTTGGTGAAGCTTTTTTCAAAAAGCTTCTAAAGACGCCGCCTTTTTTCAAAAAGGCGGCGCCCAAAAACTTTTATCTGTAAAATGCCTTTCCCGCTCAGGCGGGAATGGACGTTCGTGCCTCAGTCGTGCTGCGGCACAGGTCACCCGCCCACACCCACCAGTGCGCGCCAGCCTGCTGCACGGCCGCCTGTGCGGCACGGGCGGCCTCGGGGCTGTCGAACAGGGCAAAGCACGTGGCCCCCGAGCCACTCATGCGCGCAAGGCGGCAGCCGGGTGCTGCACGCAGGGCGTCGAGCACGGTCATGATTTCCGGGCGGATGGCGCAGGCGGCCTCCTGCAGGTCGTTGGTCTGGGCGGCAAGGTCGCGCACCATATCGGCCAGCGTGACCCAGGCGGGGGGCAACGTGGCGCGGGGGGTAAAGACCGGCGCGCGCGTTTTGAACACCTGCGGGGTGGATACGCTCTGCCCGCAATTGACCAGCATCATGCCACAGGGCGGCAACCCGGGCGCGGGCGAGAGTTCCTCGCCGATTCCTTCCATGCGCGCGGCACACTGCTCAAGGCAGACCGGTACATCCGCACCAAGCCGCGTGGCCAGCGCCATGAGCGTGGCGCGTGGCAGGTCGAGATTCCAAACCCGCAGCAAAAGCCTCAGGGCGGCGGCAGCATCGGCCGAGCCGCCGCCAATGCCCGAGGCCACCGGCAGTTCCTTGTGCAGCGTGATCTCTACATCCGGCAGGGCGCGTGCGGCATCCGTGCCTATCTGCTCGCGCAGCATCGCCCCTGCGCGCACGATCAGGTTATCGGCGCAGTCCTCGCTGCCCAGCCCGGCACAAAACCGGCCCGTGATGTCCAGCGCGACATGGCCACCACGCCCGCTACCCATTTTCAGGTCCAGCCGGTCCGCAGCACCTGCAAATACGGCAAGGCTGTCAAGCAGGTGGTAGCCATCCGCCTGCCGTCGCCCCGTGACATGCAGGTACAGGTTGATCTTGGCATGCGCCAGTTCGTGCAGCGACGACATCAGTGACGGGTTCCATTTGACTGGGAAGAGGAAGAAGGCGGGCTTGCCACCGGCTTGAGGTCGGCAGGCAGGGCCATGGGCCTGTGGGCCTGCCACGCATGGGCATAGTCCAGCGCCGCCGTTATCTTGCGGCGGTCCATCGGGTCGGGCTGGAACTGGATGGCGTTCTGCCATTCATTGATCGCCTCGAGCCTGCGGCCCGCCATCCAGTATGCCACGCCAAGGTGGTAGTTGATGGCCGGATCCTGCGGCATCTGCTCGACCGACTGCTCAAGCAGCGGCAGCCCCTCCGCCACGTGACCAAGGCGCATGAGCACCCAGCCCACGCTGTCGCGGATCTGGTTATCAGACGGAGCAAGCGCGAGCGCGCGGCGCAGGTAGGATTCGGCCAGGGCGGGGTTCTCGCCATGCTCGACCATGGAGTAGCCAAGATAGTTCAGCAGTTCCGCCTCGTTGGGCGCGAGCTGGAGGGCGTGCTGCAACAGCGCCCGCGCCTGCGGCCAGTGGTTCTGGCGCTCCTGGGCTATGGCCTGGCCAAACAGCAGCCGCCAGTCATCGCCTTCCAGCCGGTGGGGCGTGAGTGCCGTGGCATGCTGGTAGGCATCAAGTGCTTCGGGCCATTTCTGCTGGTCAAGCAGGGCATCGCCAAGGCTGCTCCACAGCATGCGGTCATCGGGGGACTGGCGCAGCAGGTCGCGCAGTTCCTGCGCCGCCTGCTCCTTGTGGCCCAGCACCACGTCAAGATCGGCCTGCTCGGCGCGATAGACGGGCAGCAGTGGGTCATTGGCCGGAGCGCCATCAAAGGCGGCGCGCGCCTGCCGGTCCTGCTTGCGGGCATGCAGCATGGAGGAGAGCAGCAGCCGCGCCTCCGAATCCGCGGGGTCAAGGGTGAGCGCCATGCGCAGCATCATCTGCTCGGTGCCGCGCAGGGTGCCGATTTCCATCGCGGCATCGCCCGCATGGTCTTCATCCCCGCCCTCATGGGCATAAAGCTGCTGGTCGATCAGCAGCGCCACCAGCCCGTAAGCCTGTGCGAGGCCCTGCGTGGCATGGGTCACGACCGGGCGCTGGAGCATGGCCATGATGCTGGCCCGCGCCGTTTCGAGCACCGGCATGGCCGTAATGCGCTGGTTGATGAGGTCGCGCGCCGCCGCCTCATGCCCCTGGGTGACCAGCCAGCGCGCCATGACCACCGTGGTGAACAGGTCGCCGCTGCCGTTTTCCGCCGCCTGGCGGAACAGGGTATCGGCACGCATCTGCATGCCGCCAAGCTGCGCGATCAGGGCCGAGTGCAGGGTATAGTAACCGCCCAGCCGGGCATCGACCTCGGCTGGGGCAAGGGCGGCGAGTGCCTCATCCGTTTTGCCCGCGCCCTGCAGCGCCCAGGCGCGCAGCAGCGGGCGCAGCAGGCCCATGATCTGGTCGGCTGGCGCGTTCTGGTAATGCGCCGCCGCCTCATCCCACCGCCCGGCAAGCGCTGCGGTATTGCCCATGACCAGTTCGGTCATCACGCCGGGGGGCTGCGCGTGGGCAAGCGCGCCCGCCTGCGGGCTGCCCGCCAGAATGCTGTAGAAAAACGCCCGCTCGCCAAACAGCCGAAAGGTGGGCGCAAGCCCTGCCGCCACGCCATAGGCCCGCGCGGCCTCGGCGTTGTCGCCCTCGGCCGCAGCCACGTTGCCAACGAGCAGATTGGTGGCCAGATCCTGCTTGCCTGCCTCGATGATGGGGTCAACCGGCGGGGCGGCCCGCATTTCACGGTTGGGAATCCCGGCAAGGAGCGGTACAACAAGGGAGGCCACGACCATGCGTGACAGACGAGGTAAGAGCATGACGCCAGAATCTACCGCGTGCGGCGTCCGCTGCCAAACCCTGAGCGGGGAGGCAGGATGGCGCGCTGCTCCGTGGCCCGTGCCGGTGCGGGATATATCCATCCGATGACTGATTCCCTGTCCCTGTTACGCCTTTATGTGGAGTGGGGCGCGGATGACGCGCTGGACCCCGACCCGCATGACAGGCTCGCGCTTCCCACTCCGCCGCGCAACCCCGCCCTTTCCGTACAGCCCACCCCCATACAGCCAGATGCGGGGAATGGACACCCAAAACCCGCCCGCAGGTCCCGGCCGCCAGCACCCCCTTCGCGCGCCACGCTGATTGACGAGGCCGTGGCAGCCGCCCGCGCGGCGGCAACCGCGGCTGATACGCTGCCCGCGCTGCGCGCGGCCATAAGCGGCTTCGAGCCATGCGGGCTGCGGGCCACCGCCACCCATAGCGTGTGCGTGGAAGGCCCGGAACAGGCCCCGCTGATGCTGATCGGCGAAGCGCCGGACGCGGATGAGGACCGCAATGGCCACCCCTTCGCGGGGGAAAGCGGCGCGCTGGTTACGGCCATGTTCGCCAGTATCGGCATCGACCGCGCCGACCTGCTTGCCGCCCCCATCATTCCATGGCGGCCGCCCGGCGGCAGGCCGCCTTCGGTGGCGGAGGCGCGGATCTGCCTGCCCTTCATCCAGCGCGCCATCGTGCTCGCCCGGCCGGGGCGGGTGGTGCTGCTTGGCAATCTCGCCGTTTCCCTCATCACAGGGCAGAACACCACGGCAGCGCGCATGCGCGGGCGGTGGCGTGACATCACCCTGCCCACCGGCCCCGATGACGCGCCCGCCACCACGCTGCCAGCCCTTTCCATGCGCCATCCATTGCAGTTGCGCGCCAGCGCCACGGCACGGCGCGATGCGTGGAAAGACATGCTGCTCATACGCGAAACAATCGGAAACATGTCCTTAAAATCATAAAGGGTATTAACATAATCATTCCGGCATATTAGCCTGTGCAAACCAGCTATTCATTCCTGTTTGCGCACATGTTTTACGGTGTTTACATAAGTTCCCTCATTCTGTTCTGAAAACTTATTTACCGCCACGAAATGCGTTAGCTATTGCTTTCCTTGCACGCACGGCTTACATCCGCTTCGCCATGCGAGGGACAATCAATACCCCCCATCACGCGGTGGCAGCCTTTCTGGCTGGCGCCGCATTTCTGGCAGGAGCGGCGTTCGCGCCGTTGCGTGCCCAAACAGTGGCGCCTGGCCGACTGGACGATGATCCAGCAAGCCATGGTGACCATAACGAGGAAACGGCGCTCGCCCTTCCGCGCCTGCGCGCGCACGGTAACGCCGGGATGCCGCGCCCGCTCTCACCCGAGGATGTCAGCCATATCCGCCGGGTGTTCCGCCTCCAGGCGGATGGCAAGTTCGATGCCGCCATCCGCGAAACCGCTTCCATCCATGATGACACCCTGCTCGGCGACATCCTGGCTGCCCGCTATCTCAACCCGGCCTATCACCCCAATGCGGGGCAGCTCCGGCTGTGGCTGCGCACGTTCTCGGGCCTTGCGGATTCACCAGCCATCTATTCCATGCTGGCCGCCATGCCCGCGCCGGTCCGTGGGGGGCCACTCCCCCCCGCGCCCGCCCATGGCACGCTGGACAGCAGCCGCCCGCCGCAGCACATCCACCTGCCGGAGGAGGATGACCCCTCCCTGCGGGTGTTCACCCGCAACACCATGCTCGACCGCACCGTGCGCGAGCGCGCGGCCCAGGGCGTAAAGGGCGCACGCAGCGCCCTGCACCTGATTGCGATCACGCCGGGCATGAACGACCTGTATGCCGCCCACCTGCACGCCGAAATTGCCATGACGCTGTTCAGCAGCGGCGAAAACCGGCTGGCCATGTCAATTGCGCGCGCAGCCTTTGAAAAATCCGGCCAGCGGCTCGGGCTTGCGGGCTATGTGGCCGGTCTGGCCGCCTGGCGGCAGGGTCGCGCCGACATGGCCGAGCCCCTGTTCGAGGCCGCATCGCGCGCCAGCCTGACACCGGGCAGCATCCGCGCGGGTGCGGCTTACTGGGCGGCCCGCGCGCATCAGGCAACCGGCGATGTCGCGGCCTATCACCCGTGGCTGCACCGGGCAGCGGCGGCTCCGCACACTTTTTATGGCCTTCTGGCCTCACAGATTCTGGGCCTGCGGGCCCCGCCGGCCAGCCGGTCGGCCCACACGCCCGATACCATCAGCGCCGATGCCGACATGACGCTCGCGGCAGCCCAGCAGACGATCCATGCCGGCAGCCCGGTTCTGGGTGAAATCGATATCGAGGCGGTTGCCGCCACCCCTGCCGGGCGCAGGGCGTTTGCCCTGATGCAGGTGGGCGAGCGCGAACGGGCAGAAGCCGCGCTGCGGCGGCTGTGGCCCGATATCCAGAACGATGCCGCCCTGTGCCATTCCACCCAGATGGTGGCCGACGCCATGGGGCTCAAGGAACTGGCATCGCAGATGCTCATGCTGATCGACACCAATGAAAGCGAGCACAACACCCACGCCGCCCGCTTCCCGCTCCCCCCGCTCCAGCCCGAGCATGGCTTCCGCATGGACCCGGCACTCGTCTATGCGCTGACCCGGCTGGAATCCAATTTCGACAGCAATGCCGTTTCCGGCTCCGGGGCGCACGGGCTGATGCAGGTCATGCCGGTCACCGCCGGTTTCGTGGTGCATGACAGGGACCGCTTCACCCGCCGCCCCACCGACCTGCACGACCCAGCCACCAACCTCGATATCGGGCAGCGTTACGTGCTCTATCTTGCCCAGCTTTCCACTCAGGCGGGGGGTGCGCATGTGCCCGCAGGTGGCGACATGATCCGCATGCTGGCCAGCTATAACGCTGGCCCTTCGGCCATCTCGCGCCGCAGCGCGACGATGGATGAGGATGCAGATCCCCTGCTCTATATCGAGAGCCTGCCCAATGGCGAGACGCGCGACTATGTGCGCCGGGCCTTTACCTATCTGTGGATCTATGCCGACCGGCTTGGTGTTGCAGCCCCCTCGCTCGAGGCGATGGGGCGCAATGAATGGCCCGGCTTTGGCGCGGAAATGGCCATGGCGGGCCACGCGGGCCACACCATTCACTAAGAGAACATTTTTTGAGCGCCGCCTTTATTAAAAAAGGCGGCGCTCTTTTTTTGAAGCTTTTTGAAAAAAGCCTCACCAAAAACTATTTTATGTTGCGGCAGGCTGCATCAGTTCTCGGCCAGAAGCTGGCGGCTGGCCTGCACGCGCACCACGCGGCGGCCTTCCATTTCCAGCACCTCGAACAGCCAGCCCGAGAAGACCACCTTGTCCCCCCTGGCTGGCACGCGGCGCAGCAGGGCCAGCACCAGCCCTGCCAGCGTGTGATAGCTGCCCTCGGCTGGCAGGTCGGACAGGCCAAGCCGGTCCTTGACCTCATCGGCAGGCATCGCGCCATCGAGCACGAGCACATCGTCATGCGCCAGGCGCTGGGGCGGCGTGCTGCCCGGCTCGTGCTGCTCGCCCACGATCGCGCCGAACAGGTCGGATGAAGTCACGATTCCCTCGAACGAGCCATATTCATCCAGCACCAGCGCCATGCCCAGCGGGGAGGCGCGCATGCGCTCAAGCATGTCAAAGGCGGATAGTGTATCGGGCACCGAGATGGGGTGACGCAGCCCGATCTCGACCGAGGGACTCTTGCCATCAAGGAACCGGTCGAGCATGTCCTTGGCCAGGATCACGCCCACCGGATTATCCACGCCACCCTCGCACACCACGATGCGCGAATAGGTGGTCGAGCGCAGCACCTGCAGCAGTTGCGCGCGCGGCACGTGGCGCTCCACCCAGCACAGTTCGTTGCGCGGCGTCATGATGGCGCGGACCGGGCGCTCGGCCAGGCGCAGCAGGCGCTCGATCATGTCGCGCTCCTCCTGCTCCAGCACGCCCGCCTGGGCCCCCTCGGCAATATAGGCGCGCAGTTCCTCCACCGAGACCGACTGGCGAATCGCATTGCCAATGCCCATCACCCTGAGCACCAGTTCCGATGAGCGGCCAAGCAGCCAGACGATAGGGCGCGTGAACCAGGCCATCCACTCCAGCAACAGCGACAGGCGGGCGGCAATGAGTTCGGGCTGGCGCAGCGCGATCTGCTTGGGCACCAGTTCGCCCAGCACCAGCATGACCGCCGTAATGGCGCTGACCACAAGGAACATGGCCAGTTCATCGGCAATCGAGCGCAGGGCCGCAATATGTGAAAGCCACCGGCTGACCCCGGCCTCGATGCTGTTGCCGCCAAACGTGCCCTCAAGAATCGAGACCAGCGTCATGCCGATCTGGACGGTGGGCAGAAAGCTCTGCGGGTCGCCCGCCAGTTTCAGCGCGCGGTCCGCGCCCTTGGTGCCATCACGCGCAAGAATGGCAAGACGCGCCCGGCGGGCGGAAATCAGCGCCAGTTCGCCCATGGCAAAAAGCCCGTTGAGCAGAACGAGGCACAATATGACAATCAGGGAAACAAGCATGATCCCACGCTCTTACAGCATATTCAGCCAGACGGGCATATTTTGACCCCGACTGGCGCGCAAAAGAAAAGGCGGAGCAAATGCCCCGCCTTCCCTTAACCATCCGGTCGATATGATGCCCGAATGCGTGCTCAGTCGGCTGCGTCTGCCGTCTCGGCCGGGGCCGCGACCTTCTTCACCCGCGGCGGCGCCGCGGGCTTCTTGCGGGCGGCAAGCTCGGCCATCTTGGCATCGACGTGCTGTGTAAACACGTATTCCGCCGGGCGCTGGTGGTCGAGCGGGATTTCCGGCGCCATCGGCTTTTCCGTCTCGGGGCCGAACAGCGCAACCTTGGCAATGTGCCAGGGCCTGCGGACCGCATCCATCACCGCCGTCGACTCGTAGCCCGAATGGACCATGCAGTCGGCGCATTTTTCGTAATTGCCGGTGCCGTAGGCATCCCAGTCGGTATCGGTCATGAGCTCGTTGAAGCTCTTGGCGTAGCCTTCGCCGAGCAGGTAGCACGGGCGCTGCCAGCCAAACGGGTTGCGCAGCGGCTTGCCCCACGGCGTGCAGTGATACTGCTCGTTGCCCGCCAGGAAGTTCAGAAACAGCGGCGACTGCGTGAAGCGCCACTTCTTGCCCTTGCCCAGGCGGAAGATGTCGCGGAACAGCTGCTTGGTCTTCTGCCGGTTGAGGAAGTGCTCCTGATCAGGCGCACGCTCGTAGGCATAGCCCGGCGCGGTCATGATGCCGTCCACGCCCATCGCCATCACTTCATCAAAGAAGGTAGCGACGCGCTTGGGGTCGGCCCCATCGAACAGGGTGCAGTTGATCGACACGCGGAAGCCACGCGCCTTCGCCTTCTTGATCGCGGCCACGGCGCGCTCGTACACGCCGTCCTGGCAGACGGAGGCATCGTGCATCTGCGGGTCGCCATCAAGATGCACATCCCACGAGAAGAACGGATTCGGCTCGTAATCGTCCATCTTCTTTTCAAGAAGGAGGGCGTTCGTGCACAGATATACGTACTTCTTGCGCGCGATCAGCCCGCGGATGATCTCGGGCATTTCCTTGTGCAGCAGCGGCTCGCCACCGGCCACGGCGATAACGGGCGCACCGGCCTCGGTATCCGCATCAAGGCATTCCTGCACGCTCAGGCGCTGGTTCAGGATCTGCGCGGGGTAGTCGATCTTGCCGCACCCGGCGCAGGCCAGGTTACAGCGGAACAAGGGCTCGAGCATAAGCACGAGCGGATAACGTTTACGCCGCGTGACATGCTGCTTGACAACATAGGCGCCGACGCGGACTGCCTGCATAATAGGAACGGCCATGAAACCTCTGCTCCTGCACCGGCCCAACCGCCGGTCTCATATTTCAAGTCTGGTAGGTCGGACTATGGACACATCCACCTACAAGAAAACAAGCCCAACATCACCCAGCCGTGCACACAGAGCATGCCGAGGTTGCGGACTTGTACGACACATGAAGCCTTTCGCGAGGGTATAGGACAGAAACCATCCTGTATTCAATTGCTATTGCCTTCAGTGTGGCCAATTAACAACAGTCAGGGAATTAGAGACTGTATTTGCACGCCTAACCGGAGTAACACATCGCGATTACGCTACGGTCGCCATGGTCCGTTTGCCATGAGCCGCCATTCATCGCCGCCGGGGCAGCCTGCCCGACCCCTTGACCGGGGCGCGTGGGGCCTAACCGAAAACCGGGTCGGTTCCTCCCATATGGGCAAGGGCCGACACAGAACAATGGACGCGAACATCATGGATCAGACCAAACCCGCGATTCCGACCCTTGGGCGCTATGCCCAGCTTGACCGGGTGCAGTGGCCGCACGACATGCGCAACCTCTCGGTCGAGCAGCTCAAGCAGCTTGCGGAGGAACTGCGGTCGGAGACGATCGATACCGTGTCCACCACCGGCGGCCATCTTGGCGCCTCCCTTGGCGTGGTTGAGCTCACGGTGGCGCTGCATGCCGTGTTCGACACCCCCGCCGACCGCGTGATCTGGGATGTGGGCCACCAGACCTACCCCCACAAGATCCTGACCGGGCGGCGCGACCGCATCCGCACCCTGCGCCAGCCGGGCGGGCTTTCGGGCTTCACGCGGCGCAGCGAGAGCGAATACGACCCGTTTGGCGCGGCGCATTCCTCCACCTCCATCTCGGCGGGCCTCGGCATGGCCGTCGCCCATCACCTGCGCGCGGAGGAAGACCCCTCCTACCGCGAGCGCAACGTGATTGCGGTGATCGGCGATGGCTCGATCTCGGCGGGCATGGCGTATGAGGCGATGAACAACGCCTCGCATTGCGGCCCCGGCGCCGAGCGCCTGATCGTGGTGCTCAACGATAACGAGATGTCGATCGCGCCGCCCGTGGGCGCGATGTCGAGCTACCTGTCGCGGCTGATGTCCTCGCGCAAGTTCCTGTCCCTGCGTGAACTCGCCGCCAAGATGGCCAAGCGCCTGCCCGGCCGCCTCGAGCGCACCGCCAAGAAGGCCGATGAATACGCCCGCGGCATCATGACCGGCGGCACTTTGTTCGAGGAACTCGGCTTCTATTATGTCGGCCCCGTTGACGGGCATGACATGAACCAGCTCGTGCACATCCTGCGCAACCTGCGCGATGCCGAGGATGTCGGCCCCGTGCTGCTGCATGTCATCACCGAAAAGGGCCACGGCTACAGCCCGGCCGAATCGGCTGGCGACAAATACCACGCCGTCTCGAAGTTCAACGTGGTCACCGGCGAGCAGAAGAAGGGCCCGTCCGGCCCGCCGAGCTATACCTCGGTGTTTGCCAAGGAACTCGTGCGCCAGGCGGCGACTGACGACAAGATCGTCACCATCACCGCCGCCATGCCCTCGGGCACCGGGCTCGACAAGTTCGCCAAGGCCTATCCCGACCGCTTCTTTGACGTGGGCATTGCCGAGCAGCACGCCGTGACCTTTGCCGCCGGCATGGCCACCGAGGGACTGCGCCCGTTCTGCGCCATCTATTCCACCTTCCTGCAGCGCGCCTATGACCAGGTGATGCATGACGTCGTGCTGCAGAAGCTGCCGGTGCGCTTCGCCATCGACCGCGCGGGGCTGGTCGGCGCTGATGGCGCGACCCATGCCGGTGCGTTTGACATCGCCTATCTGGGCTGCCTGCCCGGCATCACGCTCATGGCGCCGAGCGACGAGCTTGAACTGCTGAACATGACCGCCACCGCGATCGCGTTTGACGAAGGCCCGCTTGGCCTGCGCTACCCGCGCGGCGCGGGGCTGGGGCTGGACCTGCCGGCGGCGGGCCAGATCCTCGAGATCGGGCGCGGGCGAATCGTGCGCGAGATGGCGCGCCAGTCCGGCCCCGAGCAGGGCGGCATCGCCATCCTCTCGCTCGGGCCGAGGCTGGCCGACGCGCTCAAGGCCGCTGACATGCTGGCCGCCCAGGGGCTTTCCCCCACCGTGGCCGATGCCCGCTTCGCCAAGCCGCTCGACACGGCGCTGATCGAGCAGCTCGCGCGCAACCATGCGGTGCTGATCACCATCGAGGAAGGCTCGGTTGGCGGATTCGGTTCCTTTGTCATGACGCATCTGGCAAAAACCGGCCTGCTCGACCGCGTGCGCTTCCGCCCCATGACACTGCCAGACCGCTTCATCGATCATAACAGCCAGGAAGCCCAGTATCATGAGGCCGGGCTGGATGCGGTAGCCATTACCAATACCGCCCTTGAGGCGCTGGGTGTCGGAATCAGCATGACGCAGCCCTTGCTAAAGACGGCAAACGGACCGAAATCATGAACATTATGAAACATGCCCTGAAAACCACCGCACTGGCGCTTTGCGCCGGCCTGATGGCGGCACCGGTCATCCCTGCCGTCTTCCCCATCCATGCAGCTTATGCCGCGAGCGCGTCCGACGCGCAGGTGCAGGAGCCGATCAAGGCCCTGTATGCTGCCCTCGACCGCGTGCAGGCCAAAGGCAGCGGCACGTTCGAGCAGCGCTCGCAGATGCTCGCACCGGCAATCGACCGCGCCTATGACATGGAGGCCGTGCTCGCCTCCTCCATCGGCCCGCGCTACGCCGCCCTGCCCGATGACCAGAAGCAGCAGCTTCTGAGCACGTTCCGCCAGTTCACCATTGCCCGCTATGTCTCGAGCTTCAAGCCGGGCAGCGATGCGCGCTTCACCATTGATCCTTCTGTCACGCCCTCCCCGGTGGGTAACGACCGCATTGTTATAACGCATATCGGCTCATCAGATGATCCGAGCGGGACCGAGATCAATTACGTGATGCGCTCGGGCGCCAAGGGCTGGCAGATCGTTGACGTGCTGCTCAATGCCCACATCAGCCAGGTTGCCGCACAGCGTGCAGATTTCAGTTCCGCCCTGTCTGGCGGGAATGTGCAAAAACTGACAAATCTGTTACAGAAGAAAATCAAGACCTTCTCGGAAGAGTAACCTGACCTTTTCCTGACGTCTTTTTCATTTTGTTTCACGCGCGGGACCTTGCCGGAAAAATAATGTCTGTTTTCAACGCTCTTGTTTCACCCGCCGGACTGGCCGCGACTGTCGCGGCCGCCGGGTGCATGCAGGCAGCGGTAGGCACTTTCCTGGTCTCGCGCTTCCGCTGGCAGGAAAAACGCGTTGACCGGGAAGTGCCCCTGCCCCCGGTCTCCGTGCTCAAGCCGCTGCATGGCGATGAACCCCTGCTTGAGGAAGCACTCGAAAGCTTCTGCACGCAGGACTATCCGCATATGCAGATCGTCTTTGGCGTACAGGCCGAGGATGATGCCGCCATCCCCATCGTGCACCGCCTGATGGAACGCCATCCGGACGTGCCGATGGAGCTGGTGATCGACCCCACCTTCCATGGGGTGAACCGCAAGATCGGCAACCTGATCAACATCATGGCGCGCGTAAAGCATGATGTGCTGGTCATCTCCGACTCGGACATTCACGTGGCGCCCGATTACCTGCGCCATGTCGTGGGCGCCATGGTGCCCGACAATGTGGGGCTTGTGACCACGCTCTATGCCGGGCTGCCTGCCTCGAACACCGTGCCGCGCCTGCTCGCCGCCTGCCAGATCAACCATAACTTCCTGCCTGGCGTCATGCTGTCGCGTTACCTCGGGCGGCAGGACTGCCTCGGCGCCACCATGGCGCTGCGGCGCTCCATGCTCGACGCCATTGGCGGGCTTGAAGCCCTTGTGCCCCATGTGGCCGATGATGCGATTCTTGGCCGCTACGTGCGCGAGCATGGCAAGGACATCGCCATTGCCGCATGCATGACATGGACCACCGTGGGCGAAACCTCGATGCGTGAGGTGCTGGCGCATGAACTGCGCTGGGGCCGCACCGTCAAGACACTGGAACCGGCGGGCTATGCGGCCTCGGCCATCCAGCTCCCCCTGTTCTGGGCCACTGTTGCGGTGCTGCTGGCACCCCATGCGGCATGGACATGGTTCTTCTTTCTTGGCGCGTGGGGATGGCGGGGCGTATGTTCCTTCATCCTTGACCGGACACTGGCGCAACGCAGCCTGCTGCCGTTACTGCTCCTCCCCCTGCGTGACTGGCTTTCAGCCGCGATCATGGTGGGCAGCGTTACGGGCACAAGGGTTGCTTGGCGCGGGCAGACGATGCATGTCACGCCCCATTCGGTCATGACGCCACGATCGCAACCCGCCTCCCCCGGTGACTGACCCCCCGCCAGCCCGCCGGACCGTTTTAAAAACCACCCTGTAGTCAATAAGAACGGGTATTAAGGGAACCCCGTTCCCCGCCAGAACCCGAGGATACGCGTAGCATGATGAAAACCCTGTTTCTCCAGCCGCCTTCGTTTGACGGATTCGACGGTGGGGCCGGTTCCCGCTATCAGGCCAAGCGGGAAATCAAGTCGTTCTGGTACCCGACCTGGCTGGCCCAGCCCGCCGCCATGGTCGAGGGCAGCCGCCTGATCGATGCGCCGCCGGCCCGCATGGGCATGGAGCCGATCCTCGAAGACGTGCGCAACCGCGACCTCGTCATCATGCACACCTCCACGCCGTCCTTCGCATCGGATGTGCGCGTGGCCCAGATGCTCAAGGATGCCAACCCCAAGGTCAAGATCGGCATGGTTGGCGCCAAGGTGGCGGTGCAGCCCGAAGAGAGCCTGCTCAACGCCCCGCCGGTTGACTTCGTGGCCCGCAACGAATTCGACTTCACCATCAAGGAAATGGCGGAAGGCCGCGAGTGGAAGGATGTCGATGGCATCTCCTGGCGCGATGCCGATGGCAAGATCGTGCATAACCGCGACCGCGCCATGATCGAGGACATGGACAGCCTGCCGTTCGTGACCGAAGTGTACAAGCGTGACCTGAAGATTGAAGACTACTTCATCGGTTACCTGATGCACCCCTACATCTCGATCTATACCGGCCGTGGCTGCAAGTCGCGCTGTACCTTCTGCCTGTGGCCGCAGACCGTGGGTGGCCATCACTACCGCACCCGCAGCCCCGAGCACGTGGCCGCCGAGATCCGTCTCGCCAAGCAGTATTTCCCGCAGGTGAAGGAATTCTTCTTCGACGACGACACCTTCACCGATGACCTGCCGCGCGCCGAAGCGATTGCCAGGGAACTGGGCAAGCTGGGCGTAACCTGGTCGTGCAACGCCAAGGCGAATGTGCCCCGCAAGACGCTGGAAGTGCTCAAGGCCAACGGCCTGCGCCTGCTGCTCGTGGGTTACGAGAGCGGCAACCAGCAGATCCTGCACAACATCAAGAAGGGCATGCGCGTCGAGACGGCCCGCGAGTTCACCAAGAACTGCCACGAACTCGGCATCAAGATCCATGGCACCTTCATCCTCGGCCTGCCGGGCGAGACGAAGGAAACCATTCAGGAAACCATCAAGTTCGCGACCGAGATCAACCCGCACACGCTGCAGGTCTCGCTGGCGGCGCCCTATCCCGGCACGTTCCTGCACCAGCAGGCGACCGAGAATGGCTGGCTGGATGAAAAGAACGCCGAGCTGATCGATGATAACGGCGTGCAGATCGCGCCGCTGCACTACCCGCACCTGTCGCACACCGAAATCTTCCAGAGCGTGGAAGAATTCTACCGGAAGTTCTACTTCCGCGCGCCCAAGATCGCCTCGATCCTGAACGAGATGGTGCGCAGCCCGCAGATGATGAAGCGCCGCCTGCGCGAAGGGGTGGAGTTCTTCCAGTTCCTGCGCGAACGCCGCGCGGCCTGATCGCGCCACGATCCATGCCGGAACCTTCGGGTTCCGGCATTTCTTTTTTCAAGCCACCCGGTTTTGCTGCATGAAGCGCGTCATCATATCCGCCGATGATTTCGGCCTGTCGGAAGAAGTCAACGAGGCCATCGAGATCGCCCACCGGGATGGATTGCTGTCAACCGCAAGCCTGATGGTCTCCGGCCCCGCTGCCGCCGATGCCGTGCGCCGCGCCAGGAAGCTGCCTGACCTGCGGGTGGGGCTGCACCTTGTGGCCATTGAAGGCCCGGCCACCCTGCCGCCTGCCGATATTCCGCTGCTGGTGCCCCAGGATGGGCTGTTCCCCTCCGACCAGCTCAAGCTGGGGGTGGAATATTTCTTCCGCCCCGCCGTGCGCCGTGAACTTGCCGCCGAGATCGAGGCGCAGTTCCGCGCCTTTGCCGCCACAGGGCTTACGCTGGACCACGCCAACGCGCACAAGCACATGCACCTGCACCCCACCGTGGGGCGCTACCTGATTGAAAGCGGCCTGCGCCATGGCCTGCGCGCGGTGCGCGTGCCGCTCGAGCCACCTGAGCCGCTCCGCGCGGCCGGCACCTATGCCGACACGCTGGGCGATGCCGCCCTGCGGCGCTGGACCGGGCTTTTGCGCCATCAGGCGCACAAGGCCGGGCTGGTGACGAATGACTGGTGCTTTGGCCTGGCCTGGAGCGGGCACATGACCACCGACCGCGTCTCGGCTCTGGCCGCCCACCTGCCTGATGGCCTGTCGGAAATCTATTTCCACCCGGCTACGGCCAAGAACAGGCTGTTGCAGCGGCTCATGCCGACTTATGAGCATGAAGCCGAGTTCCGCACGCTTTGCTCGCCGGGCTTCCACTCGGGGCTGGCCCATGCGGGGGCGACACCCACGACATGGACCGATGTGGCCTGCGGGCGTTAAGAGAAAAGAATGAAAGTTTTTGGAAGCCGCCTTTTTAAAAAAAGGCGGCTTTTTCTGAAGCTTTTTGAAAAAAGCTTCACCAAAAACTTTTCACTGATAATCAGCCCAGCTTGG
Source organism: Komagataeibacter sucrofermentans DSM 15973 (assembly GCF_040581405.1). Classification (NCBI taxonomy): domain Bacteria; kingdom Pseudomonadati; phylum Pseudomonadota; class Alphaproteobacteria; order Acetobacterales; family Acetobacteraceae; genus Komagataeibacter; species Komagataeibacter sucrofermentans. The sequence goes on along the minus strand of NZ_CP137157.1, from coordinate 307,574 downwards.
ATTCAACCCATGCCTTGAGCTGGCTCTTGGGCATCGCGCCAGTCTGCTGGGCCACGGGCTTGCCATCCTTGAACAGGACCAGGGTGGGAATGCTGCGCACGCCGTATTCGTTGGGGGTGCGGAGATTGTTGTCGATATCGACCTTGGCCACCGTCAGGCGGCCCTTGAACTCACCGCCGAGTTCTTCCAGCGCGGGTGCGATCATCTTGCACGGGCCGCACCATTCAGCCCAGAAATCAACCAGAACCGGTTCCTTTGAGTCGAGAACCAGCGTCTTGAACTGGTCGTCGCTGACCGCAATCGTGTTTTCACCCATCACTCAATGCTCCATTTACGGCAGCCATGGCTGCCTTTGTCCTTGCGTCCTGCTGACATGGCAATCGCCCGGCACGCGGTCAAGCCCGTACCGACCCCTTTAGGGCAACCCTGTCCGGTGCATAATGGTCCAGCAGGGCGGTGGGCAGGATGTCAACGCGCACGCCCTCGGTCCAGACCAGCGCGCACACGACCTGCCTGCCCGGATAGACTCCGCGCAGCAGGGCGCGGTAGGCCGCCATCTGGCGCAGGTAGAGCACCGGGGTCTGGCCAATATCATCTGGCGGGTGGCGGTTGGTCTTGAAGTCGCACACCGTAACCGTATCGGCATTGACCACCATGCGGTCCACCTGCCCCACGATCACCTGCTCGCCCACGATTCCGGCCAGAGGCTGCTCCACGCGGCTGCCGGGGGCAAAAAGTGCCGCAAGTTCTGGCTGCTCCATAACCGCAAGCACCGCTGCCACCAGTTCATCACGCATGTCTGGCGCAAGCCCCGCTGCCGGGCGCGACAGCCAGGCATGGGCCAGTTCCGCCCGCGCATCAGGCGCGCAGTCGGGCAGGTACTGCAACAGGGCATGCACCAGTTGCCCGCGTTGCAGGGCGCGGGCGCGCCGGGCCGTGGCATCCGCCCGGTCGCGCACCGTGCTGGCCGCAACCAGCGGCGAACGCACGGCGGGCTGCGGGCCAAGGGCTACATCATCGGGGCGGCTGGGTGCGAGCGGGCGGGCCAGCGGGCCTTCCGCCACGGGCAGCACCGGCCGCCACAGCGGCGCATGGCCCATCCAGTCCGGCAGGGTGACGGGGTGTTCCTCCTCCCGCGCCGGGGCCTGCGGCCTTGCCGTGGGCGCGGAAACAGTGCGCTGTTCCTCCAGCACAAGGCTTTCGCCCTCCCAGCCCAGATCAAAAGGCCGGGCCTCGGCCCCTGCCTGCTCGAAGCCACGGTGGCACAGATCATACCAGCAGCCATCGGGCACACCCCGGCTCGGCTTCCAGCCGCATACCACCAGCCGGTCGCTCGCACGGGTCAGCGCCACGTAGAGCAGGCGATTATATTCCTCCGCCGCTTCCTGTTTTATTCTTTCCTGCAGCGCTGCGGTCAGGTCGGTGGCCAGTTCGCGGCGGGGCACCCATATGGGAATGTCGAGGCCGGTCTTCTGGTCCTGTTTCCACAGGATGTTGGTGTCAGACCGGGGGCTGGCAATGGTGTCGGGCAGCACCACCAGCCGCGCCTGCAACCCCTTGGCCCCATGCGCGGTCATGACGCGCACCATGTTGGCCGAGGCATCGGGTTCGTGGCGCACGGTCTCATCCGAGGCATTGAGCCAGTGCAGGAAGCCCTGCAGCGAGATGGCGTGCGCCTCCTCAAAGCGGAGTGCTGCGGAGAGCAGTTCATCCACCGGCTCCACCGCCTCCGGCCCGAGGCGGGCCAGCAGCCGCGTGCGCCCGCCCAGCGGGCCAAGCGCTTCGGCCAGAAGCTGGTAGGGCGTTGCGTAATCCACCTGCCGGAACAGCGTGTTGAGAATATGCCACGCCGTCGCCCAGTCCGGGCGCTCGGCATGGCGCGCGCGCAGCACCGCCCACAGCGGCCTGCCATCGCGGCCTGTTGCCAGATGCATGAGCGACCCATCATCCAGCCCGCCAATGGGCGAGGTCAGCACGCAGGCCAGCGTCAGGTCATCCTGCGGCAGCAGCAGGCATGCGCACAGCGCCATGAGGTCCTGCACCGCAAGCTGGTCGGTCAGCACGGTGCGCACGAGGGTGGCCACCGGCACGTCGTTGGTTTTGAGCGCGCGGATCAGGGCGCGGGCAAAGGCCGAGCGGCGGGGCACGAGAATCAGCACGTCACCCGGCGCAAGGGGTGCCTCGCCCGGTGCCGGGGGCCTGCGCAGTTCGGCTGCGATCCAGGCGGCCAGCGTATCGGCCAGGCGCTGCTGGGCCGTGGACTGCCCCGCATTCAGCCGGGGGGCCTGCCAGGGGCTGACCGCCTCGCCATCCTCCTCCACCGGCACGGGGGGCCAGATCTCGACGCGGCCACCCTGGCCGGGGCGGGCGGTGACATGGGGGGGAATGGTGCCATCAGGCTCGACCACGCCACGGGCGGCGGCGGGGTTGGCGAATACGCTGTCCACCAGTTTCAGCACCGGGGCGGTGGAGCGGAAGGAAACGGTCAGGGCCGGTTCGCGCCACAATGCCTCGGCGGCCACGGCACGCTGGCGAAAACGCTGCCGCCACGCGCGGAAGGCCTCGGGATCGGCCCCCTGAAACGAATAGATCGACTGCTTGTAATCCCCCACCGCGAAGATGGTGCGCGGCGTGCCCTCGTCATCATGCGTGCCTTCGCCCGCGAAGAACTCCGCCGTCAGGCCACCGGCGATGGCCCACTGGTCGGGCGAGGTATCCTGCACTTCATCGAGCAGCAGGTGGTCGATGCCGCCATCGAGCTTGTACAGCACCCACGCCGCGCCGGGATCGCGCAGCAGTTCGAGCGTGCGGTCGATCAGGTCGTCATAATCAACCATGCCCTGCGCGCTCTTGCGCGTGGCGTAACGCTCCAGCACGGGCTGGGCCACGGAAAGCAGCGCGCAGGTCAGTTCAAACACCTTTATCGCGCGCATCTGCTGCTCGATGGCGATGATGCGCGCAGCCTCCGCCAGCAACTGCTCGACCAGAACCGGGCACTGGACGGCAAGCTTCGCGTTCAGGCCGCCGCGCTGGCGGGGGGCGCCATCGTTTTTGAGCAACGCCTTGCGCCACACGGGCCATGTCGCCGCGCGGGTGGCGGGGTCCTGCCCCAGCCACGCCAGCATGGTTTCGGCCTGTGTCCTTACGGTAGGCGATCCCTCCTGCGCCGCGTAACGCAGGCCATCGCGCAGGGCTTGCTCATCGGGGATGGTGGCGCAGGCATGGCGCAGCACCTCCTCCACGCTGCGCCCGCTTATGCCCAGCAGGCGCATCAGTGCGGCCTCGACGCTGGCCCGGTCGCGCACCCACTGCCGCGCCACCGGCAGCAGGCGGCGGGCATGCGCCTGCAGCCGGGCGATCAGGGCCGTAAAGTCGCCCACGCCGATCTGGCCCGCCAGCAGCGCCACGGCGGGGCCGCCCGCGCCCACCACGTCCTCAACCGCGGCGCGCTGGGCCAGACGGGCATCGGTCTCCTCGATCAGGGTGAAATGCGGGCTGATCGCGGCCTCGATGGGGAAGCGCCGCAGCAGCGACTGGCAGAAGGCATGGATGGTGCCAATGCGCATGCCGCCCGGCAGGTCGAGCACGCGGGCAAAGAGTTCGCGCGCCACCTCCCGCGTGCGGTCATCCACCGGCACGGACAGGCGGGCGAGTTCGCCGTCAAGCGCCTCATCGGGCAGCATGACCCACTGGCCCAGCCGGTCCTGCAGGCGGATCGACATTTCCGCCGCGGCCGCCTTGGTAAAGGTCAGGCACAGGATGCGACCGGGGTCGCTGCCCGCAACGCGGGTGGGCACGCCGTCACGGTCGGGCACATCACGCGGCAGCATGAGGCGCAGCAGCCGGTCGATCAGCAGCTTGGTCTTGCCACTGCCTGCCGAAGCCGAAACAAACACCGAGGCCTGCGGGTCAGACGCCTGGGCCTGGCTGCGATTGGCAAGACCGATGGCATCCATCGTGGTGTCGGCCTGGGGGGGGGACACGTTCATCCGCCATTCTCCTCACGCGCCGCACTCCATTCCGCAACACGGGCCAGATGGGCGTAATCGGCAAAGCGCGGTTCCTCGCCGGGATAGGGGTGCGACAGGTAAGGCTGGTCGGGATCGTCGTAACCGGCCACCAGATCACGCAGCCCCGCGCGGCACGATGCGATCAGTTCGGTCAGTTCCGCCCCGCGCGCCACGTCGAGCACCAGGGCTGGCACATGGCCGCCGGTCAGCCGCCAGTATACCAGTTCGGCCACCGTGCCCGCGACGGGAGGCGGGAAGCCGCCGCTTTCAATCATCGCGGCCTCAAGCACCAGCTGCGACTGCCAGCCCTCCAGCACGCTGCGCCGGGTGGGCAGCGTGCCGGTCTTGTAATCGAACAGGCTCAGCGTGCCATCACCGTGGCGGTCGATCCGGTCGGCCCGGCCGCGCAGGGTGAAGGGGCCGCCGGGCAGGTCTTCAAGCTGCATCCGCCCGCTCAGTTCGGTCAGCACCGCGCGCGCGCCACCCGTGGCCCGACGCGCCTGTTCGGTCTGGGCGCACCACGTGGCGATGCGTTCCAGCCTTGGCGCCCACCAGGCGGCAAGTGCGGGGCGCAGTTCGGCCTCGCGCAGCACATCGGCAAAGACGGCCTGCATCTGCGCTTCGCCGCCTGCTGGCCAGTCGGTTGGGTGGGCGCGGAACCAGCGGTCGAGGGCCGTGTGCACGATCTGCCCGTAATCCGCCGCATCGGCCAGTTCCTCAAGGTCGGGCAGCCGGTTGAGGCGCAGGATGCGGCGGGCATAGATGGCATAGGGGTCGCGCATCCATGTCTCGATCTCTGTCACCGACAGGCTGCGGGGGCGCAGGGCGAGCGCAGGGCGGGGTTGCGGCGGGCTTGCTGGCTGCACCAGCCCGCCGGGCGGCCGGTCCAGGCTGTCAAGCCAGCGCAGGGCGGGGTGTGGCGGCAGGACATGGCCGTGGCCTGCCAGATAGGCATTGAGCCTGACCAGCCACCGCGCGGGCACGGTGGGCGCGCCCTGCCGCCGTGCCGCCATGGACAGCACCACCCGTGGCGCAGCACAGGCGCACGCAACAAAGTCATGCGCGGCCTGACCTATGGCCCATTCCGGCGAGGGCAGGCCCACGCGGGTGCGCATGGGGCGGCTCATCCACGGCCCCGGATCGGTGGCGGGGGGCCACACGGTCTCGACCAGCCCACCGAGCACGATGGTGTCGGCTGTCTGCAACCGCGCCTCGAGCAGGCCCCAGATGAACACGCGCGGATGCACCGCCGTGCCCTCGCGCCCGCGCACCGCGCGCCGCCCCTGCACCGTCATGCCCGCAAGCGAGGAGGCCAGCAGCCCATCCAGCGCGCCCAGCCTTGCATCGGGCAGCACGTCGCACCATGCCAGCATGGCGCTCATGTGCTGGCCCAGCGCGTTGCCTTCCTCACCGGCCCACAGGCGCTCGGCGCCATCGGTAGTGTCGGTCGCGGCAAGGGCCTGCGCGGTCTCGATCAGGGCCGCGAGCAGGGTGGAGACCGGCACCAGGCTGGCGCGCGGCAGGGCGAGCAGCGGGCCGAGGGCGGTTTCGAGCCGGTTGATGAAGGCGGTGATTTCCTCCGGCGCGTCAGGCGCATCGGCCAGCGCGCCGTGCGGGTCCTGTGCCGCGCGGGCCAGCGCGCTGCGCAGCCCGGCAATGCCCGGTGGCGGGGCGGGGCCACGCAGCACCAGCCGCTCGAGCTGCCGGGCGCTGGCGCGGCAGTTGCCCGGCGCAAGGCCACACGCCGCCAGCGGGTGCTTGATGACCGAAAGCAGCGCCACGGGCGAAAGCCCGCCATCCACCGCCTGTATGATGAGCCGCAGGAAGGCGGTCTGCGGAATGGTGAGCAGACTTTCGCCCGCGCTGTCATCGGCAATGACACCCCAGCGCACCAGTTCGGTGGCAACGCGCCCGGCCAGCGCGCGGTCGGGAGTGACGAGGGCTGCGCGCCTGCCGGGCTGCTCGAGCACCTGACGCAGCACCATGGCGATGGCCGCCGCCTCCTCCTGCTGGTCGGTGCTGCGCAGCACCGACAGGCCATCGGCCATGACCGGGGCCTCGGGGTCGCGCCAGCCCGCCAGCGCATGGGCGGGCAGCAGGGCGCGGGCCAGCAGGCTGGCGCGCGGGATGGGACTGCTGGCCACGCACCCCCGTGGCAGATCGCCCCACTGTTCCATGCCCGCACGCTCAAGGCCGAGTTCGGCCAGCATGTGCGCAGTGCCCGCCTGCGGGTGGTCGGGCGGCAGGTTGCACCAGACGCTATCGGCACATTCCATATCCACGCCCGGCAGCACCAGCCGCCCATCGGGCAGCGAAAGCACGGCACGCAGCATGGCGATGGTGGATGGCACGGCATCGGAAAAACCCGCCGCCCAGATGGGGTAGCCCGCAGGGGGCGGCGCCTCCAGCCACCGCGCGGCCTGCGCGTGCAGCAGGGCGGTCTGGCGGGCCACGGGGTTCATCACCCCCTGCTCGGCCAGCCAGGCAGGCCAGACCTGGGTAATGATGGACAGGAACTGCACGGTCAGGTGCCAGTGCTGGGCAAAATCGCCCTCGGCGGCGTGGGGCAGGCGTTCGCACAGGTCGCATTCCGCCCATTCCGCCTCATCCATCAGGTCGGCCAGCGCGCGGGCCAGTGGCCAGGCCTGGTCCACGCCCTGCACATCGCCAAAGGCGCGGCCCGCCTGCATGACCAGCAGCGTAAGCGTGGCAAGGCGGCGCACGGGATCGACCGCAGGCGGCAGGTCCAGCGCATTGCGGCCCGAGAGCGCAAGGGCCGCCTCATCAAGCCCGGCAATGGGGGCGATGCGCGGCAGCAGGATGGGGCGGCCATCGACCTGCCGCACGAAGGCCTCGGTCAGGGCGCGGGCGGCGCGGCGGCTGGGCAGCAGGATCAGGCCATTGCCGCAGGCCTGCGGGTCATGCCCCGCCTGCGCCAGCCAGCGCGCGGCGATCTGGTCCACAAACGGCACATGCTGCGGAATGACGGCGGCACGGCCCCGCACGCCCGTCTCTGCGGGTTGTGTCACAGTCCGGTATCCGCATCCGGGTTGAGGGTTGAATGCAGCACGCGTTCGGCGGCCGCGATATCAGCGGGCCGCGAGAGGTGGAACCACAGCGAATCATGCACGATCACGCCCAGGCGGCCCGCCTCCATGGCCCGGTCCCACAGCCTGTTCATGCTGAAGCCACCCTCGGGCGCTGCATCAAACAGCCGGGGCGAGACAATCTGCACGCCGGTAAAGATGTAAGGCGTGATCTCGCCTGCGCGCGGGCGGCGCGGCCTGCCATGGGCATCGACGGCAAAATCGCCATGCCCCACCTCGCCCACCGCACGCGTCATGCCGCCAAGCAGCAGCATGGCGTCCATGCCGGTGGGGTCGAACGCCGCCGCCAGCCGCCGCAGGGCGGGCACCGGGCCGTTGAGCCACATGGCATCGCCATTGAGCAGAAAGAACGGGTCCGGCCCGATCCGGCCCGCGCGCAGGGCGCTTGCGGCACTCCCGCCGGTTTCGAGCAATGTCTCCTCGACCTGCTCGACGGTGCGGGGGCCGCGATGGGCTGCAGCCCGCGCGGCCAGCGCCGCATGGATGGCATCGGGCTGCCAGTGGGCGTTGACCACCACCTGCGCCACACCCGCCGCCTCGAGCCGGTCGAGCACGTGATCCAGAATCGGCTGGCCCGCCACGCGCAGCAGCGGCTTGGGCACCGATTCGCTCAGGGGCCGCATGCGCCGCCCCAGCCCTGCGGCAAAAACCATGGCGGTACGGGGCATGTTCACGCTCATGGGGCATCTCCTGTATCGGGGTTCGTCAATTGCGCCAGCCGCCTGCCGTCGCCTGCCAGCCGGGCTACACGCCCGCCCGCCGCATCGGGCACGAGGCTCACGCGCAGCGCATCAGGCGGCGCCAGGTCGCCCAGCCGGTCGGGCCATTCAACCAGCACGATGCCCTCGCACGCCTCATCCCACCCCAGCTCATGCAGGGCCTCGGAGCCATCGAGCCGCCACAGGTCAAAATGCGCAACCGGGACCGCCGGGGCATCATAGACCTGTACGAGGGTATAGGACGGGCTGGGCACTTCCATTTCCGCATCCCCGCACAGGGCGCGCAGCAGGGCGCGGGCCAGCGTGGTCTTGCCAGCGCCCAGATCGCCTTCCAGCAGCACGACATCGCCGGGGCGCAGCACGGCGGCCAGCGCCCGGCCCAGCGCCTGCGTGGCCCCGGTGTCGGGCAGGGAAATTTCACGCCACGAAAGGTTTGCATCCATGCCGCTCAGTGTGCCCCCGCCCTGCCTCCGCGCACAAGAGGGATGGCAGGCGGCATGCACGGAAAACCATTTTCATATCCTGCGCCCTGATGCGGAAGGAGAAATGTCTTTTCAGTCGTTTAGCGCCGCCGCGCACACCATCGTCACGCGCCAGGCTGCGCCCGAGGCTTGCGCCTGCGGGCACAACCAAGCAAAACCGCACCTGAGATATGCCTTTAACCAGACCACGGACTGCAGGACAGCTGAGCCGGACATGACCACGCCCTCCCCCACCCACACCACCGATGTCGCCATTATTGGCGCGGGCCCTGCCGGGCTGTTTGCCGCCTTTGAATGCGGCATGCTCAAACTTGGCTGCGTGCTGATAGACGCGCTTGATGAAATTGGCGGCCAGTGCGCAGCGCTCTACCCCGAAAAACCGATCTATGACATTCCCGCCCACCCCGCGATCGAGGGTGGCGCGCTGATCGGGGCCCTTGACCAGCAGATCGCGCCCTTCGATGTGCCACGCCTGCTTGGCCGCCGGGTCGAGCGCCTTGAGGGCACGCGCGGCGCCTTCGTGCTGGGCACCACGAAGGGCGACGTGATTGCGGCGCGCGCTGTCATCATCGCGGCCGGTGCGGGTGCGTTTGGCCCCAACCGCCCCCCGCTTGAAGGACTGGCGGCGTTCGAGGCCACGGGGAGCGTGCAGTATTTCGTGCGCCGCCGCGCCGATTTTGCAGGCAGGGACGTGCTGATTGCAGGCGGTGGCGACTCAGCAGTGGACTGGGCGCTGTCATTGCGCGAGGTCGCGCGCAGCGTAAAGCTGGTGCACCGCCGCGACCGTTTCCGCGCCGCACCCGAAAGCCTGCGCCAGCTTGACGAGGCCGTAAGCCGGGGCGAGGTGGAAAAGATCATCGGCTACCAGCTTCATGGCCTGCACGGCACGGACGGCGCGCTTGCGGGCGTGGATCTGGCCACGCTTGATGGCACGGTAAGACATGTGGCCTGCGACCACCTGCTGCCCTTTTTCGGGCTGGCGACCGACCTCGGGCCGATTGCGCAGTGGGGGCTCGACACCCTGCGCGGCACCATTCCCGTCACCCCTTCCACCTGCGAGAGCAGCCTGCCCGGCATTTTCGCGGTCGGCGATGTGGCGACCTATCCCGGCAAGCTCAAGCTGATCCTGCAGGGCTTTACCGAAGGGGCCATGGCGGCGCACGCCATCCACCCCATCGTGCACCCCGACAGGGCGCTGCATTTTGAATATTCCACCAGCAAGGGCGTGCCTGCGGGCTGATGGATGGCTGATTTCAGCCATCCAATCCTGTCATAACTCAAACGGTTGACCATTGCTGCCGTCTGGCGCATCCCCGATGTGTTGATGACGGAAGAATAAGGGGCAGATCGTGAAAGTTATCGTTCTGGGCGCAGGCGTGGTTGGCGTAACAGCGGCATGGTATCTTGCCAAGGAAGGCCATGAGGTCACGGTCATTGACCGCCAGCCCGCCGCCGCGATGGAAACCTCGTTTGCCAATGCGGGCCAGATCTCGCCGGGTTTCTCCTCCCCCTGGGCCGAGCCCGCGCTGCCGCTCAAGGTGCTGCGCTGGATGGCAGGACCACACGCGCCCATCGTCGTGCGCCCGCGTTTCGACCTGGCCATGATGCGCTGGCTCGAGCAGCTTCTGGCCAACTGCAACGCGCATGACTACGATATCAACAAGTCCCGCATGCTGCGCATCGCGACCTACAGCCGCGACTGCCTCGATGCCCTGCGCCGCGATACCGGCATTACCTATGATGACGAGCAGCGCGGCCTGATCCAGCTTTTCCGCACGCAAAAGCAGGTGGACGCCGCCGCCCGCGACATGAAGCTGCTCGACCTTGCGGGCATTGCCCACGAGTTCCTCAGCCCCGATGACATTGCCCGCCACGAGCCGGGCCTGATGGAAAACCGCCACCTGTTTCAGGGCGGCCTGCGCCTGCCCGGCGATGAATCGGGCGACTGCCACATGTTCACCGCCCGCCTGGCCCAGAAGGCGGAAGAAGAACTTGGCGTCACCTTCCATTACGAGACCAATATCGAGGCGCTCGATGCCTCGGCCACCGATATTCTGGGCGTGCGCACATCCATGGGCCGCATGACGGCGGATGCCTATGTGGTGTCGATGGGCAGCTATTCGCCGCTGCTGCTGCGCCCGCTGGGCATCAGGCTGCCGGTCTACCCCACCAAGGGCTATTCGCTGACGCTGCCGGTAACCGATCCGGCCCGCGCCCCGGTTTCCACCGTCAATGACGCGACCCACAAGGTCTCGGTCACGCGGCTGGGCGACCGCATCCGCATTGGCGGCACGGCGGAACTGACCGGCTATAACCTGCGCCTGAGCCGCGACCGGCGCGAACTGCTCGAGCTTTCGTTCAGCGAGTTGTTCGGGGCGGGTGGCGACCTGTCGCAGGGCGCTTACTGGACCGGGCTGCGCCCGAGCACGCCCGATGGCACGCCAGTAATCGGGCCTGCGGGGCGCTTTGCCAATCTGTGGCTCAATACCGGCCACGGCACGCTGGGCTGGACCATGGCCTGCGGCTCGGGCCGCGTGCTGGCCGACCGCATGAGCAACAAGCCCACCGAGATCCCCTGCCTCGACCTGTCCATCGACCGTTACGCCACGGCCTGAAGCCAGACGGGCCGTTCATCATCAGAACATTTTGGGTGCCGCTTTGTTTAAAAACGGCACCCAAAGACTTTTATCACCATGTTGTTTTCAAACAGTTCGCCAAAAAAAAGCCCGGCATGAACCGGGCTTTTTTCGTGCAACCGTAACCAGCCCCAAACAGAAGCCGGTTACAGGAATGCGGGAATTACTGAGCGGCCGGGGCAGCAGCGGGAGCAGCCGCGTCCTTCTTGGCGCCATGGTGGTGCGTGCCATTGTGATGGCGGCCACCGTGATGCTTCTTCTTCGCGCCAGCTTCTGCCGGAGCAGTCGTGGCGTCGGCTGCGTCAGGCGTGTGCTGCGGTGCGGAAACGGCCGGAGCGGTCGGCTCGGCGGTCTGCGCCATGACAGGTGCTGCAACGCCCATGACGGCAACAGCGGAAAGGGCAGCCAGGAAACGACGGGTGGAAACGATCATATAAAAATACTCCAGGACTCAGGACTGTATGTCCCAATATGCCAATGGGTTGACGAATCGTGCCAACCAGTCTGGCTTCCCTGCTTTACCATGAAGCAGGAAAGTCGTCCTGAATTAAAATTCTTAAATTTACGTATATGTTCTCACTTCTGCCGCAAGGTGACCGCAATCTCAAGAACTGAAACATTACTAAAGATTGCAGCCACTCTCACGCCTGGCAGAAATCAGTCAACCGAGCCCGAACGCTCGCGCTTCTTGCGCTCGTGCGGGTCGAGGTAGCGCTTGCGGATGCGCACGGCAGACGGCGTGACCTCAACAAGCTCGTCATCCTCGATATAGGCGATCGCCTGCTCGAGGTTCATCTTGCGCGGCGGGATCAGCAGCAGGGCCTCGTCCTTGCCGGCAGCGCGGATGTTGGTCAGCTTCTTTTCACGCACCGGGTTCACTTCAAGGTCATTCTCGCGTGAATGCTCGCCGATGATCATGCCCACGTAAACCTTCTCGCCCGCATCGACGAACAGCGTGCCACGGTCCTGCAGCGAGAACAGCGAATACTGCGTGGTCGCCCCGTCTTCCGACGAGATGAGCGAACCGTTGCGGCGGCCTGCAATCGGCCCGACATAGGGCTGATAGCCGTGGAACAGGCGGTTCATGATGCCCGAGCCGCGCGTATCGGTCAGGAATTCGCCATGATAGCCGATCAGCCCGCGCGAGGGGATGAGGAAGCTCAGGCGCACCTTGCCGCCGCCCGAAGGCTGCATGTCCTGCATGATGCCCTTGCGCAGCGCCATCTTCTCAACCACGACGCCCGAATACGGCTCGTCCACGTCGATCAGGACTTCCTCGAACGGCTCTTCGCGCTCGCCGGTTTCCTCATTGGTGCGGAACAGCACGCGGGGGCGGCCGATGGTCAGCTCGAAGCCTTCGCGGCGCATCTGCTCGATCAGCACGCCAAGCTGCAGTTCGCCACGGCCCGCGACCTCGAAGGCCTCGCTCTCGGGGCTTTCGGACACGCGGATGGCGATGTTGCCTTCCGTTTCCTTGAACAGGCGGTCACGGATCTGGCGCGAGGTGACCTTCTTGCCTTCGCGGCCGCCAAGCGGGCCATCGTTAAGGCGGAAGGTCATGGACAGCGTCGGCGGATCAACCGGGGTGGAGGGCAGCGGCTCCTTGACTTCAGGGGCTGCGATCGTCTCGGGAATCGTCGCTTCCGACAGGCCGGCCACGGCCACGATGTCGCCTGCTTCCACTTCTTCCACCGGCACGCGGTCAAGGCCACGGAAGGAGAGCAGCTTGGTCAGGCGGCCGGTCTCGACCACCGAGCCATCAGGGCGCAGCACATGCACGGGCATGTTCATCTTCGCGATACCCTGCTCGACGCGACCGGTCAGCACGCGGCCAAGGAAGTTGTCGTTCTCGAGGATGGTGGCGACCATCGCGAACGGCGCGTCCTTGTTGACCTTCGGCGGCGGCACGTGGCTCAGGATCAGGTCGAACATGGGCGACAGGTCCTTGCGCGGACCTTCGATCTCGGTATCGGCCCAGCCCTGGCGGCCCGAGGCGTAGAGCATGGGGAAGTCGAGCTGCTCGTCATTGGCGCCAAGCGCCGCGAACAGGTCGAAAATCTCGTTATGCACTTCATCGGGGCGGGCGTCGCCACGGTCGATCTTGTTCACGACCACGATCGGCTTCAGGCCGCGCGCGAGCGCCTTGCCCACCACGAACTTGGTCTGGGGCAGTGCGCCTTCGGCGGAATCGACGAGCACGATAGCGCCGTCAACCATGCTCAGGATACGCTCCACCTCGCCGCCGAAATCGGCATGGCCCGGGGTGTCGATGATGTTGATGCGGGTATCTTTCCACACCACCGAGGTGCACTTGGCAAGAATGGTGATGCCACGCTCGCGCTCAAGGTCATTGCTGTCCATGGCGCGTTCAGCGACGTGCTGGTTGTCACGGAAGGAACCGGACTGTTTCAGAAGCTGGTCGACCAGTGTGGTCTTGCCATGATCGACGTGCGCGATAATGGCGATATTGCGGATATCCATAAGTGCTCTTGACCTGACTTTCCTTGGCGTTACGCCATACGGGTGCGCGGCGGCACATGCGGGCGACACCCGTGCGTGCGGCGGCGGAATAATTGGCTGCTGGCTGCGTAGATAAAGCGGACTGGCGCGGATTGCACGCGAAACTTCGCGCACAACCCCGTCAAACGCCCGGCCCCATGCCCTTCAGGTCAGAAATCCATGTCCTGGCGCATGTTCATGAGCGGGCGCGCGCCGTAATGCGAAATCACTTCCGAGGCCGCGACACTGCCCAGCCGCCCGCATTCGGCAAGCGTGCGGTCCGATGTCCAGCCGGCAAGGAAGCCCGCGGCATAGGCATCGCCCGCGCCGGTGGTGTCGATCACCTGCGTGCGCACGCTGTCGATGACGATGCGCTGCTGGTCCTGGATGATGACGCTGCCCTTCTCCGAGCGGGTCAGCACGGCGAAATGCGTGTCAGCCGCGACAAGGCGGGCGGCGTGATCGAAATCGGCGGTCTGGTACAGCGCGCAGATCTCGTCCTCGTTGGCGAACAAGATGTCGATATGCCCGCGCACGAGGTCAAGGAACGCCGCGCGATGGCGGTCGACGCAGAATTTGTCGGACAGCGAGAGCGCCACCTTGCGGCCGGCCTCATGGGCAATGCGGGCCGCGGTGCGAAAGGCCTCCTGGGCTGCTGGCGGGTCGAACAGGTAGCCTTCCATGTAGGTGACCTTGGCGGACTGGACCACATCGGCAAGCACGTCTTCGGGGCAGAAATTCACGCATGCACCCAGATAGGTGTTCATGGTGCGCTGGCCATCGGGCGTGACCACGATGATGCAGCGCGCGGTGGGGTGTGCTGTGCCCGCATCGCCCTGCAGCGGCGATGAGGGGAAATACACCCCCGCGCCCTGCATGTCGGTGGCGAACGCCTTGCCCGGCGCATCATCGGCCACCTTGCCCAGATAGGCCACGCGCGCGCCCATGTTGGAGGCGACGACACAGGTATTGGCCGCCGAGCCGCCACCCATTTCCTTCTCGCGCCGGATCTGGCCATACAGCGCCTCGGCGCGGGCAGCGTCGATCAGCATCATACCGCCCGGCGTCATGCCGTTGCGCTCCGGGAAGGCTGCTTCCACCGGTGCCAGCACATCGACGATTGCGTTGCCGATGCCCAGCAGGTCAAACCGGCATTCTGCCGCCTGTCCCGAATTTTCCATATCCTGTGTCACTCCCATCGCTGATCGGGCCCAATATGCAGGCAAGGCGCAGGTGCGCCACGAAATAACCCATTTTTTCAGGCCAAAGTCGCCCTTCGCTATCATTGGCGGGTAAATGGCGCAATGCATGAAGTTTTTTATGCCTCTTCCGGCTCCTTAACGCCCTTGTCGACAGGTTTGGGGGGCGTATAACCGGGTATAGGGGGCTGCGGCCTGCAACCAGCCCGAGAAGCGTTCTTTTTCGTTTTGGGGCGTTCAAGCGCTCCGATGCAGCATCTAACCAAGCGGGGTAATATTGTTTAAACGACGCAAGCCAGCAGACACCAAGCCACCCGCCCCCACTCCGTCCCCCGCGCAGCAGCCGGGCCGCCCGGTCATGGGCGGTGGTACCTCTCCTTCTTCTCCATCTGCCAGCAAGGAAAATACATCCATGGCCCGTCCGCCCTTCCCGCCCACGCCTTCCCCCTCGCCCGCGCCTGGCGCACGCCCCGGCGCGCCGGGTGCTGCGGCACCCGTCAAAAAGGAAAATGAGCGCCGCACCCTGGTGGTCGGGCGTGGCATCAGCGTGCAGGGCACCATCCAGGACGCCGAGCGCCTGGTTGTGGAAGGCACGGTCGAGTCCTCGCTGATCAATGCATCAGAGCTGCAGATCGCGCAGGGCGGCGTGTTCAAGGGCGAAGTCGAGGTTGAGGACGCGGAACTCGCGGGCACCATCGATGGCACGCTGACCGTGCGCGGCAGCCTGACCATCCGCTCCACCGGCCGCCTGCTCGGCAAGGCCAAGTGCCGCCGCCTGAAAGTGGAAGATGGCGGTCAGGTGACCGGCCAGCTGGAAATGATCACGGCCCCCGCTGCCCCGCAGGCCGCACCGGCTCCGGCAGCCCAGCCTGCAGCCCCGCGCCCCGCCAGCGCTGGTTGAGGCATGCTTTTCCGCCCGGCCTGCCCGGGCGGATACAAAAAACGCCAGAGGCAGCAATGCCCTGGCGTTTTTTTGTGCAGCAGCCTGCAAATGGCTGGCTCACATAAAAAGTTTCCGGGGGCCGTTTTCCGCAGCTTTTGACAAAAGCCCCACCAGAAACTTCTCTATGAACCGGAATTTTCTCCCGTAGAGGGGATCAGGCCACGTTATCGCGCCGGTCGCTGCGCAGCTTTACATAGGCAAGCTGCGCATGTTCGGCACAGTACGGCTTACCTGGCAGCGGGGTTGCTCCACAGAAGTGAAAGCCCGGCGTGCCCGGATCACCAAGCGGCCAGCAGCAGGACTGGCTGCTGCGGCGGCGCGGCTCGCTTACGGGGCGCAGCGCGGCGCGGGCGGCAGCACGGGCAGGCGCGCGGGCCGGACGGGCGGCGGGCGCTTCAGCCGCCGGTTCGGCTGCGGGAGCCGGGGTGACTGCCTTCGGCTCGGGGGCCGCGACAGCGGCCTTCACCAGCGCGGGTTCCTTTTCAGGCGCGGGCGGTGCCGCCACCACGGGCGCGGGAGCCGCTTCCTTTTTGGGAGCCACGGCAGCGGGCGGCGCAACCGGGGCGGCCTGTGTGGCGGCATCGGCAGGCGGCGTGGCCTTGGCGGCACGACGGATGGGCGATGGGCGGGGCTTGAGGCCAAGGCGATGCGCCTTGCCTACAACGGCATTTTTGGTAACAGATAACTGGCGGCCGATTTCCGCGGTCGATAATCCCTGCTGCCACAGATCACGCAGTCGCGCGATCGTCTCCTCTGTCCATTCCATCGCCATCGTTCTGCACTCCTTACGCGGAATGGAGCGAAACTAGGCGTATCTGCCATCTATCTCAACCGCAGAATGACAGAATCTTGTGGACAGTTCTGCCCATAACCTGTTTGCAACCCGTGTAAAACTGCCTGGGCGCGCTTGCTGGCTCACTCGTGGATCAGTTTGACCTTGCCATCCTCGACCCCCATGGTCAGCCCACCCGCCTTGAGTTCACGCGCCAGCTTGCCAAACACCGTATTGCGCCAGCCGTGAAAAGCGGGGATATCCGCCGCGTCATCCAGCGCGAAACGGTCCAGATCCTCAGATGACGCCACAAGCTTCGGGGCCACGCGATGGGCCTCGCAGCAGGTGGCCAGCAAGACCTTGAGCAGGGCGATCAGCGCCGCTGACGGGCGCGGCGCATCCTTGCCCCGCCCCTTGGGCAGGCGCGGCAGGTCGGCTTCCGGTATGGCCTGGGCCTCGGTCACGGCCTCAAGCAGGGATTGCCCGCTGCGCCCTTCGGCAAACCCGCGCGAGACGCCGCGCACGCGGGCCAGCGCATCGACCGTATCGGGCGCCGTGGCCGCGATTTCCATCAGGCTTTCATCCTTGAGCAGGCGCTGGCGCGGCACGTTGACGCGCTGGGCCTCGCCCTCGCGCCAGGCCGCCACGGCGCGCAGGATGCCGAGCATGCGGCGGTTGTTGGTGCGCGGGCGCATCTTCTCCCACAGGGTCAGCGGGTCGGGGCGGAAGGTGGCGGGATTGTTCAGGATGTCCAGTTCGGCTGCAACCCAGTCAAGACGGCCCTCGCGCTCGAGTTGCGCCAGCAGTTTTGCATAGACCAGCCGCAGGTAGGTGACGTCAGCCGCCGCATAGCCGATCTGGGCGGGCGAGAGCGGGCGTGCCGACCAGTCGGAAAAGCGATGTGACTTGTCGATCTGCACACCCAGCAGCGACGAGACGAGATTGTCGTACCCCACCTGGTCGCCATAGCCTGCCACCATGGCCGCGACCTGGGTGTCGAACAGGGCGGCGGGCAGGCGGTCGAACAGATGCAGGAAGATTTCAAGATCCTGCCGCGCGGCGTGAAAGACCTTCACCACTGCCGCGTCATCAAGCAGTGCCCCAAGGCTGGACAGGTCGATGCCGGGGGCGATCGTGTCGATCACCACGACCTCGTTCTCGCCTGCCAGCTGCACAAGGCACAGCTCCGGCCAGTACGTGCGCTCGCGCACGAATTCCGTGTCAATGGTTACAAACGGCTCCTGGCGCAGTCGCGCGGTTACAGCCTCAAGCGCCGCCGTGGTGGTAACCAGCACAGGAGCGGGAAATTCGGGTCGGGATACACGTGCCATTCCGTGCAGTTATCATGGCAGCACCGGGTTGCGGAAGCGGGGAAAACCACATGCCCCCTTCCCGCATTTCCATTGACGCCCCCCAACGCCTTGCGGCATCAGCCCCCTATCCCTTTTTTCATTGCTGACGGACCCGCCCATGACCGCGAACTCCACCCCAGATGATGGCAGCCAGTTCCTGACGCAGCTCGGCCAGAACAGCGCCCAGCCCGCAAGCCCCGAGGAAGCCCGGCTCGAACGCGTGCCCGCCCCCGACCGTGGGCGGCACTACGTGGTGCGTTTCACCGCGCCCGAATTCACCTCGCTATGCCCGGTTACGGGACAGCCCGATTTCGCCCATATCGTGATCGACTACATTCCCGATGAATGGATTGTGGAGAGCAAGTCGCTCAAGCTGTTCCTGACCAGCTTCCGTAACCACGGCGCCTTCCATGAGCGGTGCTCGATGCAGATCGCCATCACGCTTGTCGATCTGCTCAAGCCGGTATGGCTGCGCATCGGGGCCTACTGGTACCCGCGCGGCGGCATGCCCATTGATGTGTTCTGGCAGACCGGTGCGCCGCCTGAGGGCGTGTGGATTCCCGCGCAGGACGTGCCCGGCTATCGCGGGCGCGGCTGAACGCCCGTTTCATAATAACAAAAGTTTTGGGGTGCTGCCTTTTTTCAAAAAGGCGGCATTCTTTGAATGCTTTTTGAAAAAAGCTTCACCAAAAACGTCTTGTTGTGCGCCCCAAAACACAAAAAGCGCCCATAAGGGCGCTTTTCATGTCCGGCAATACGCCCGCCCCCATGCAGGAAGCGGACGCAGGCTGGCTATGGTGTCAGAGCGACATGCCCGGGATGGCGGACTGCGCCGCCTCGATCTCGGCCCGGGCCGACTGCATCTTGCCCATGAGGATATCGAGCGCGGGCACGTTCATCTTGTCCGCTTCCTCATAGGATTTTTCCAGACCCGCCAGGCGGGCTTCCGCATCGTCAACCGACAGGTCTTCGAGCTTGGTGGCCCGGTCGGCAAGGATGGTGCAATGGCTTGGCGCGATATCGGCAAAGCCGCCCGCCACGAAGAAGCGATGCGTCACCACATCGCCTTCATAGATGTCAACCACGCCACCGCGCAGCGTCAGCATGAGCGGGGCGTGATCGGGCATGGCCGCGATGTCGCCTTCCGCCCCCGGCATGACAGCCATATCAGCGTCATGCGCGAACAGGACTTTCTCCGGGCTGACAATCTTGACCTTAATGGACATGGTCTCTTTTCCTTGCGTCAGGGGCCGGGGTTCAGGCCGATTCCTTCATTTTCTCGGCCTTGGCCACCGCTTCCTCGATCGCGCCGACCATGTAGAAAGCCCCTTCGGGAAGGTGATCATATTCACCTGCCACGATCGCCTTGAACGAACGCACCGTGTCTTCCAGCGAGACCAGCTTGCCCGGAGCGCCCGTGAACACTTCGGCCACGTGGAACGGCTGGGACAGGAAGCGCTGGATGCGACGGGCGCGGGCCACGATCAGCTTGTCGTCTTCCGACAGTTCATCCATGCCGAGAATGGCGATGATGTCCTGCAGGGACTTGTAGGTCTGCAGGATACGCTGCACGTCACGCGCCACCTGGTAGTGCTCGTCACCCACGATCTTGGGGTCGAGCGAGCGCGAGGTGGAATCCAGCGGGTCAACAGCCGGGTAGATGCCCATTTCCGCGATGGAACGGTTCAGCACCGTGGTCGCGTCAAGATGGGCGAAGGTTGCGGCAGGCGCCGGATCGGTCAGGTCATCGGCGGGCACGTAAACGGCCTGCACCGAGGTGATCGAACCCTTCTTGGTGGAGGTGATGCGCTCCTGCAGGGCGCCCATTTCCGTCGCCAGTGTGGGCTGGTAGCCCACGGCGGAGGGAATGCGGCCGAGCAGCGCGGACACTTCGGCACCAGCCTGCGTGAAGCGGAAGATGTTGTCCACGAAGAACAGCACGTCCTGGCCTTCAACGTCACGGAAGTATTCCGCAACCGTCACGCCGGACAGCGCCACGCGGGCACGGGCCCCCGGCGGCTCGTTCATCTGGCCATAGACCAGCGCCACCTTGGAACCTTCGGTCGAGTCGCCATCAAGCTTGATGACGTTCGCGTCCTGCATTTCGTAATACAGGTCGTTACCTTCACGGGTACGCTCACCCACGCCGGCAAAGACCGACACGCCGCCATGCGCCTTGGCGATGTTGTTGATCAGTTCCTGGATGATGACGGTCTTGCCCACGCCAGCACCACCGAACAGGCCAACCTTGCCGCCCTTGAGGTAGGGGCAGAGCAGATCGACAACCTTGATGCCCGTGGGCAGGATCTCGGTGGCGGCGGCCTGCTCGTCAAAGGCCGGGGCGGCGCGGTGAATCGGCGCGCGGCCTTCGCACTTCACGGGGCCACGATCATCGATCGGCTCGCCGATGACGTTGAGGATACGGCCAAGCGTGCCCGGGCCAACCGGCACGGTGATCTGGCTGCCGGTGGCGGCCACTTCCGCGCCACGGGTCAGGCCATCGGTGGTATCCATGGCAATGCAGCGAACTTCGTGTTCGCCGATTTCCTGCGCCACTTCGAGCACCAAGGTCTGGCCATTGAGCTGAACGTGCAGCGCATCGAGGATATGCGGCAGCGTACCCTCGAACTGTACGTCAACAACGGCGCCGCGGACCTGGGTCACACGACCAACGACATTGCTTTTGGGCGCCTGCGTGGAGACAGGAGCCTCTTGAGTTGTGGTTTCCGACATGGGACAGCTCCTGTGAGCGTGACGATCGATCCTCAGACAGCCTGGGCGCCCGAGATGATCTCGATGAGTTCATTGGTGATGTTGGTCTGGCGCGTACGGTTGTACTTGAGCGTCAGACGATCGATGGCCTTGCCAGCGTTACGCGTCGCGTTATCCATTGCCGTCATCCGCGCGCCGTTCTCGCCCGCCGCCGTTTCCAGCATAGTGGCATAGATCTGCACCTGCAGGTTGCGCGGCAGGAGGCTTGACAGCAGCGTGCCCTCATCGGGCTCGAATTCATAGGCCGCGACCTGTGCGCTGTCCGCGTTGTCATTTTCCGGCAGGGCGAGCGGAATAAGCTGCATTTCCGTCGGTGTCTGGGTCATGACGTTGCGGAACTGGTTGTACACCAGCGTGCAGACGTCAAACTCACCCTTTTCGAGCAGGGATGAAATCTGCTCACCGAGTTCAGCCGCGGCGGAGAACGGAATCTCCTTGCCCGCCGCCAGATGGCGGTGGCCGATGATCAGGTCCGAAAAATCACGCGACAGGAAGTCGTATGTCTTGCGGCCCACCGGCAGGATCTTGACGGTCTTGCCCTCGGCCTGGAGCCTGAGCACCAGGTTGCGGGTCGTGCGGTTGATGTTGGAGTTGAACGCACCGGCCAGACCACGGTCGCTGGACATGGGCACCACCAGGTGCACCTTGTCCTGCCCCGTTCCGGTCAGCAGCGCGGGCTGTCCGCCTTCGCCCGCCACGCTGCGGGCCACTTCGGCCAGCATGCGGCGCATTGCATCGGCATAAGGCCGGGCGGCGGCTGCGCGGGTTTCAGCCCGACGCAGCTTGGCCGCTGCCACCATCTTCATTGCGCTGGTGATCTTTCGCGTCGATTTGACGCTACCGATCCGTGCGCGCAGGTCCTTCAGGGAAGCCATGGTTGCCCGATCTTCCTCAGTTGGCGAACTGACGGCCGAATGTCGTCAGGAAATCGTTCAGGCGGCTTTCGATATCCTTCGTCAGCTGACGCTGGGTCCGGATCGATTCCAGGATATCCTTGCCCGATGTGCGAACATCATCGAGCAGGCGCTTCTCGTAGCTGGTCACTTCGGCAACCGGCACGGCGTCGATGTAGCCACGCGTGCCAGCGTAAAGCACCACAACCTGCTCCTCGACCGACAGCGGCGAGGTTTCGGGCTGCTTGAGCAGCTCGACAAGGCGCGCGCCACGGGCAAGCTGCTTCTGGGTCGCGGGGTCGAGATCGGAGGCGAACTGCGAGAACGCCGCCATTTCACGATACTGCGCCAGCTCGAGCTTGATCTTGCCCGCAACCTGCTTCATCGCCTTGATCTGCGCTGCCGAACCCACGCGGGACACGGAACCACCCACGTTCACGGCGGGGCGGATGCCACGGTAGAACAGGTCGGTTTCAAGGAAGACCTGGCCATCGGTGATGGAGATCACGTTGGTCGGGATATAGGCGGACACGTCACCGGCCTGCGTCTCGATCACCGGCAGGGCGGTCAGCGAACCCGCGCCGAACTTGTCGGACATCTTGGCCGCACGCTCGAGCAGGCGCGAATGCAGGTAGAACACATCGCCGGGATAAGCTTCGCGGCCCGGCGGGCGACGCAGCAGCAGCGACATCTGGCGGTAGGCGACAGCCTGCTTGGACAGGTCATCATACACGATCAGGGCATGCATGCCGTTATCGCGGAAGTATTCGCCCATGGAGCAGGCGGCATACGGCGCCAGGTACTGCATCGGCGCCGGGTCGGACGCGGTGGCGGCCACGACGATGGAGTATTCCATCGCGCCGGTCTCTTCCAGCGTGCGCACCAGCTGCGCAACCGTCGAGCGCTTCTGCCCGATGGCGACATAGATGCAGTAGAGCGACTTGCTCTCGTCACCGAGCGCGTTGACGTTCTTCTGGTTGACGATGGTGTCGATCAGGATGGCGGTCTTGCCGGTCTGACGGTCACCGATGATCAGCTCGCGCTGGCCACGCCCGATGGGCACGAGCGCATCGATCGCCTTGATGCCGGTCTGCATCGGCTCACTGACGGACTGGCGCGGCATGATGCCGGGCGCCTTGATTTCCGCGCGCTTGCTGATGACTTCACCCACGAGCGGGCCCTTGCCGTCGATCGGGTTGCCGAGGCCATCGACCACGCGGCCGAGCAGCGCCTTGCCGGTGGGCACTTCAACCACCTTGCCGGTGCGGGCGACGGTGTCGCCTTCACGCATTGCGCTGTCATCGCCGAAGATGACAACGCCGACATTGTCATTCTCGAGGTTGAGCGCCATGCCCTTCTGGCCGCTGGCGGGGAAGTCCAGCATTTCGCCAGCTTCGACATTCTGCAGGCCGTAGACACGGGCAATGCCGTCGCCAACCGACAGGATGGTCCCTGTCTCGGCAACGTCAGCGGCCTTGTCGAACGTAGCGATCTGCTGCTTGAGGATATCCGAAATCTC
The DNA here is from genome assembly GCF_040581405.1 of Komagataeibacter sucrofermentans DSM 15973. Taxonomy (NCBI): domain Bacteria; kingdom Pseudomonadati; phylum Pseudomonadota; class Alphaproteobacteria; order Acetobacterales; family Acetobacteraceae; genus Komagataeibacter; species Komagataeibacter sucrofermentans. Next base: position 284,671 of record NZ_CP137157.1, on the reverse strand, counting down.
GGAGGGGCGGATTTCCATCACGCGGCTCCCTTCATGGCATGGTGCAGGCGGGTAAGGCGGGATCTGAGACTGGTGTCATACAGGCGGGCGCCAACGCGCACGACCAGACCGCCCAGCAGGGCCGCGTCAACACGCTCCTGGATATTGACTTTGGAATAGCCGGCCTCGGCAAGGCGGCTGCGAAGCTGGACACGCTGCAGGTCGGTCAGGGGGTGAGCGGATACGACATCCGCCACCACTTCCCCGCGCCGGGCCGCAGCGATAGCCGCCAGCGCGGCAAGAATCTCACGCAGGCGCGGAAGGCGGCGGTTATTCGCCACCACGCCAACAAAATCACGCATGAGGGGGCTGAACCCCTCGGCGTTCAGCACGGCATCGACCGCCCGTGCGCTGTCGCGCAGGTCAAGCGTGCGGTCCGCAAGGGCGGTACGCAGGTCGGCACTGCCGTCGATCAGGCTGGCCAGGGCCGTTGCCTGTTCCAGAACAGGATCAAGCTGCTGGCGTTCAGCCGCAAGCTCATAGAGCGCCGTCGCGTAACGACCGGGAAGGCCATTGGCAATGGAGGCGATCGGTATTGAGGTCGTTCCACCCGAATCCACTGTCCGCTTTTCCAATCCAGAATCTTGATTCAAACACAAGCCGCCTGCCCGGAAACCGAGGCCCCGTGCGCTGCTGGCGCGGCTCTAGCACGCAGCGTAAACACACGCAACAGACAGGCGGCCCGCCGGCGTTGCACAACGCCACACGACCGCCCATTTTCGCGCATATGGATACGCCCCTACCAGAGGTTGGCGGGATCATACATGCCGCGCGCCTTTTCGGAAACAGGAAAGCGCCGGTTTTGTCGCCTCCCGGTGCGATGCGCTGGCGGGAATGGCGGCCAAGGTATGCGTATTATGCATATCAATAATGCATTATGCCGAATCAAGCAGCGCCGCGACCGCCTGGGCGCTGCGTCGCGCACGGAGTCCGGTCGAAACCAGCCCCAGCGCCGCGATGCAGCCCGCCCCCACCGCCATGCTCCACCACACCGCATGGGTGGCGTGAGGAAAGGCGCCCCACTGCACCACTTCACCACGCACGCTTGACGCACTCATCGCGCCGCCAAGGGCGATGCCGAGCAGCGCGCCCACCTGCCGGCTTGTCGAGGCAATGGCCGCCGCCACACCCGCCTGCGCGCGCGGCATGCCGGAAATGGCCGCATTGGTAATGGGCGCGTTGCACAGGCCGAACCCACACCCGCACAGCCCGTAGGAGGCAAGCAGCAGGCCCAGCGGGGTGGTTACGTCCAGCCCTGTCAGCAGCAGGGCGCCCGCGCCGAACCCGATGGCGGAAAGCAGCAGCGGCAGCCGCGCGCCATACCGCCCCGTCAGCCGCCCCGAAAGCGGCGCGCACAGCATGGAGCCTGCTGCGAAAGGCAGCGTGCACAACCCGGCATGCAGGGCATCAAGCCCGCGCACATCCTGCAGGTAAAGCGTGTTGAGGAACAGGAAGGCACTGAACATGGCGAAGGCCAGCACGGCGATGATGATCGCCCCCGAGAACGGCCACGCGCCAAAAAAGCGCAGGTCGATCAGGGGCGTCACGCCACGACGCTCGACAATGACAAACCCCGCGACCGACAGCGCCCCGAAGCCGAGAAAGCCGGAAATGGCGGGCGATGACCAGCCGTAATTATGCGCCTCGATCAGCCCCGAGGTGATCATGGCCAGCGCCACGATGGCCAGCAACTGCCCCGGCGCGTCAATGCCGCGCCCGCGGCCACCCCGGGATTCGGGCACGAAGCGCAGCGTCAGCCCGATGGCCAGCAGCCCGATCGGCACATTGACCCAGAACACCGCCTGCCAGCCCACCCAGTGCACCAGCACGCCACCCACCACCGGCCCCAGCGCCAGCGCAACGCCGGATGTGGCGCCCCATGTGCCAATGGCCTGCGCCCGCGCCCGTGGCTCCACATACACGCTTGTCAGGATGGACAGCGCCACGGGGTTGAGCATCGAGCCGCCGATTCCCTGCACCGCGCGCGCGAACACCAGCATCTCCACGCTCCGCGCCAGCCCGCACAGGGCCGAGCCCGCGCAGAACAGCGTAATGCCGATGAGGAACATCCGCCGCCGCCCGAACCGGTCGGCCAGCGTGCCCACAAGCAGCATCAGGCTGGCCACCATGAGGGTGTAGGCATCCACTACCCATTGCAGGGTGGAAAAACCGCCATGCATCTGCGCGCGGATGGAAGGCAGCACGACATTGACCACCGTGACATCCATCATGACCAGCAGCAGGCTGAGGCAGCAGGTGGCCAGCACCACGCGCGGATGGAGGGTCGGAGAACCGGTCAATGCCATTGAAATCACCCCTGCCCCATCACGCCGCGCCGGGCAGCCCGCGCCCGAATCCGGTCAGGGCCGATAACGGATTTTATTGTATGGGGATCATGGAGCGGGCGAAGGGAATCGAACCCTCCTCAGAAGCTTGGAAGGCTACTGCATTACCACTATGCTACGCCCGCCCATAAGGTTGGCCCATCCATACCGTTTCCGCCCTTTGTCGCGCAAGCCCATAAAGGCGTGCGGGATGCCAAACGCACCAAACTTGTATTTTTATGGGCACGCCCTCTTGACTTTCGGCTCGGTTCATACTTTTTTCCGCTTCCTGTGCCGGGTTCGCATGGACGACCCGAAACGGCGCGGCAGATGCCACGCCATGTGTTTCGGGCCTTCGCAGGCGGCTTTGCAGGGGTGTAGCTCAATTGGCTAGAGCGCCGGTCTCCAAAACCGGAGGTTGCGGGTTCGAGACCCTCCACCCCTGCCATTCTTCCGGTCGGGCATTCCCCTTCCGGCCTGGCACCCGATGGGTCGGGCCACAATGGTCCGCACCGGTTCTTAGGCCCCGCACCGGCTGGTTCATCCGGTTGGTGCGCCGTGGCGTTGCAGGAAGGGTATTTCGTGTCGGTCAGTCCCGCGAAATTTGTTGAAGACGTTCGGGCCGAGGCCAGGAAAGTCACGTGGCCCACACGACGCGCCACCCTGATGACAACGGGTGCGGTGCTGGCCATGGCCGGTCTTGCATCGGTTTTCTTTTTCCTCGTCGACGAGGTGATCGGCCTTGCCGTACGGAAACTCTTCGGACTGGGAGGCTGAGTTCAGCCATGGCCAAGCGGTGGTATGTGATCCACGTCTATTCGGGCTTCGAGAAGAAGATTGCCCAGCACATCACGGAACAGGCCGCCCAGAAAGGGCTGGCTGACCATTTCGGTGAGATCCTCGTCCCTTCGGAAGAAGTGACGGAAGTGCGTCGTGGCCAGAAGGTCAATGCCGAGCGCAAGTTCTTCCCCGGTTACGTGCTGGTCAACATGGAACTGACCGATGAGGCGTGGCACCTGGTCAAGGACACGCCCAAGGTGACCGGCTTCCTCGGCAGCAAGACCCGCCCCACGCCCATCCCCAAGGCTGAAGCCGAACGGGCCATGAAGCAGGCGCAGGAAGGTGTCGAGCGGGTCCGCCCCTCCGTTACCTTCGAGATCGGCGAGCAGATCCGCGTGGCCGATGGCCCCTTCACCTCGTTCAACGGCACGATCGAGGAAGTGGACGAAGAGCGCGGCCGCCTGAAGGTCAGCGTTTCCATCTTCGGCCGCTCCACCCCGGTCGATCTGGAATACAGCCAGGTGGAGAAGGTCTGAGCCTTCTCTTCCTGCTGAACTGAAAAGCGCCTCCGGGCGCTTTTTTTATGCCCTGACGGCTGCGAACCTTCGCCAGCCCCAACTTTTATTATTTATGAAGAGCGGGTTGCGGCGCGGGCGGCAGGGCCACAAGGCGCGCAGCCGCCATATCCGCCACCTGTCCGGTCAACTGGCTGAGCGAGGCCACCATGGCCCGCATGCCACTACCTGCTGGCGTGGCCGTTAACGCCAGTGGCACCGACAGGGCATGCCCGGGGTCACCCGCGCGGTGCACCGACAGGCTGCCCGCCAGATGCACGATGCCCGTGGCATCACGCGCGAAACGCGTAATCTCGATCTCGACAAACCCCTGCGCGGGTGCGCTCGTGGCGTCGTTCTGGGCAAATACGCTCACGCCAGGCAGGCGCTGCTGCAGGTCGGTGGCCAGCACATGGCCAAGCATGGGGGCAAGCGGCTCGCTCCATGCCGCCCCCGCACTCGGTGTCACGCTGTAGTCATCCTGCACGCCCACAATGCTCTGCCGGTCAAGCGAGGGCGAAACGCCGGGCGTGCGCACCTCGATCACCGCAGGTACGCCTGCGCCAGCACTGCCTGCCTGGGCTGCGGGCACGGGGGCCAGCGAGTACAGCGTGGGGTCGGTCGACCCGCAGCCGCCAAGTGCGAGCAGCGATGCAACCGCCATGCCTGCGGCCACGGGCCGCGTGGACTGTATGAAATGCCAGAAGGGGCGTTGCATGCTCTTATCGTCCCGTAATCAGTGCCGAGGGGTGGTGGGTCAGGAAGTCTGACAGGAAGCGCAGCGAGCGCGCGGCATCGTTAAGTTGCAGCATCATCTGCTGCAGGTTGCGCTGGAAGTCGGTATCGCCGCCATAGCTCGACAGCACCGAGTTGGCGCTCTTGAGCGTCTTGTCCATGCCGGTCAGCAGTTGCGGCATTTCGGTGCGGGCATCATGCGATATGACCTGCAGGTTCTGCAACGAACTGCGCAGCGCGGTCAGCGCCTGCTTGGTGTCGGGGCTGTTGATGCGGGCATCGGCATGGGCCAGCAGGCTGTTCAGGTTCTCGCCCATCTGGGTCAGCGGCATTGCGGCAATCTTGTCGCTCACCACCGAAAGCGAATCCATGATGCCCGACATGCCGCCCGCCTGGCCGGGAAGGACCATGGCATCGCCTTCCATCTCGACCTGCGCGGGCGTTGCGTTCTTCACGAAGGACAGCCCGATTTCGGATTCGCCGGTCAGCATGCTGGTGCTCTGCACCGAAGCCCGCAGGCCGGACGCCACCTGCATGCGCAACAGCCCGGCCAGCGCATCAGGGGGCACCTGCCGGTTATCGAGCACGCGCTCGGGCTGGAGCTCCATGGCCACACGCACATGCGCCTTACCGGTGGCGGGATCGACCTGCAGCTTCACGTCATCAATCATGCCGACCTGAATGCCGAACATGGTCAGGCGCCCCCCCTTGGTCAGCCCCGTGACCGAACTGGTCAGGTACGTGACAAGCGGAATGCGCTGGCGGTAGCCCGCGCTATTGGCCTCCTCCGCGCTGTCATAAAGCTGGAAGGCGGTATCCGGCCCGGCAGTGGGGGGCAATGTGTTCTTCTCGTTGCGTTCATCGGGCGGATCAAAGGCCACCCCGCCCGAAAGCAGCGCCTGAAGCGACTGGAGCTTGACCTTGAGCCCGCCCGGCCCAAGGCCCACCTGCACGCCCGATACGTTCCAAAAGCGCGTGGTGCTGCGCAGGTAGCTGTCATAGGGGGCCTGCACGAAAATCTGCACCTTGATCGGCCCGCGCCCTTCGGGCGGCATGGTGTAACCGAGCACCTCGCCTACCACCACGTCACGGAAGAAGATGGGCGCGCCCTGCCCGAGCGAGCCGAGCGACTGCGTGATGAGGGTATAGGTATGGCCCGGCTGGTCGGAACGCACGCCTGGCGGCGATTCGAGGCCGGTGAAACGGGTGGTGTAATGCCCCCCCGCCTCGCCTGCATCCATGGCGATGTAGGCGCCGGACATGACCGTTTCCAGCCCTGTAACACTCGCGCCATTGATGCGCGGGCGCACGACCCAGAAGCGGGCGTGGTCGGTCAGCATGCGCCCGGCTGCCGCCGTCATGCGCACGCGCACCTCGACATGATGCAGGTCATCGCTCAGCCTGATGGAATCGACCGTGCCGAGCGGAACCGCCTTGTTCTTGACCTCGGTCTGGCCGCTGGTCAGGCCATCGGCGGTATCGAAGCTGATGACAATCAGCGGCCCGCGCCCGGTCAGCCCGCGCCAGCCCAGATAGCCCGCGATGATGATGGCCACGATCGGCACAAGCCACACGACCGAGAAACGGTACCGCCGCGTCTGGGCCTGTGGCACGTCGCCGCTGGAATTGCCGGGAGGAAAATCGTCATTCACGCCAGATCTGGCTCCATGCTGGCCGGGCGTGTTTCCGCCGGCGAAAGGGAAGAGGCCGGGCCATCGTGATCAACCGCCACCACCACGCGCGGCGGCAGGCCATCGGTCACCGGGCCGTTGCGCCCTGCCGCATCCCACATGATGCGCGGGTCGAAGCTCCAGGCAGCCAACAGTGTCAGGATCACGACGGCGGCAAACGCCACCATCCCGGCATTGGCCGTGACACTGGCCATGAAATTGAACCGCACCACCGCCACCAGGATCGAGATCATGAACACGTCGATCATCGACCACCGCCCCACCATGTCAACCATCCGGAACAGCCGCGTGCGCGCCACGAGGCGCCCGCGCGCGCCGCGCCACGTCTGGATGATCATCCACCCCAGGCTCGCGATCTTGAGCATGGGCACGGTGATGGAGGCGAAGAACACCAGCAGCGCCAGCGGGATCATGCCACCAGCCCACAGTTCGAGCGCGCCTTCGATGATGGTATGCCCACCCCCGCCGCCCATGCGCGTGAACGTCATGACCGGGTAGAGATTGGCCGGAATATAGAACACGACCGCCGCAATGAGGAAGGCGGTGGTGCGGGTGAGCGTTTGCGGCAGGCGGCGCCAGACCCTGTGCTCGCAGCGCGGGCACAGCCCCACGCAATGCAGGTTCGAGACCGGGTGCGCCAGCTCCCCCACCAGCCCGCATGAACTGCACGCCACCAGATGATCGACCGGCGGCATGCCGATGTCATCCACATGCGCGTAATCCACTGCCACCCTGCCGCCACCTTCGGCGCGGGTCAGGGAATCGATGCGGCGATGCTGCCAGATCATTTCGGTATCGAGGGTCGAATCGGTGGCCGCCATGGTCAGCATCAGCGCGCCGATCAGGTACACCGCAGGCCCCACATCCACATGCGCCATGTCGGTCAGCTTGGTGTAGGCCACGAAGATGCCAAGGATGTAGACCTCGACCATCGACCACGGCCGCAGCTTGTCATACCACACCAGAATACGTGGCCCCCAGTCGGGCAACTGCGGGCGGGAGGCGGCGTACAGGATGGCGAACATGAACCCGATCGCCACCGCGGGTGCCAGCACGGTCACGGCACCCACCAGAATCCCCGCCTCGCCCCAGCCTTCATGCATGAGTTCCATCGGCCCGGTCAGCAGGTCCACGGTGCGCTGCCTGCCATACACGTCCAGCGTCATGAGCGATGAGGCGAGGGCGGCGAGGTAGAACGCCGCCGAGCTGATGCAGAAGGCCAGCGGCGTGGCAAGCGGCGCCGTGCGCCGCCTGCGCGCAAGCTTCTGCCCGCAGCGCGTGCACAGGGCCTGCTGGCCGGGCGCGAGTTCGGGCAGGCGCTGGTACAGCCCGCAGCCGGGACATTCCGACAGGCCGCCAATAATGCGGATATGGGGCACGGGGCCGATGCCCGCGTCATCACAACGCATCTGCCGGGAGGAAAATGACATGCTCATCTGGCCCCCACCATATAGACCAAATTAAAATGGGGAATGCCGCATTTGATATATTGCATCATGTCAGCCCATCGTTTATCAGACGCCACAGGTTTGCCGACATAGCTCAGGGGTAGAGCAACTGATTCGTAATCAGTAGGCCCTCGGTTCAATTCCGAGTGTCGGCACCACCTACCTCCTTTGAAATCATTGATTTTATTAATGTTCCCCAGCTATCGCAAGCCACCTTGCGCCGTGGCGGGGTAACAGGAGAGGGTCAGTATCCCTGACTGCTGGCCCCGGGCGATCCGCACATTTCCGACTGCCGTACAGGCCACAAAAAAAGGCGACACCGTTCCCGATGCCGCCTCTTTTTTTCTGAGAACAGTCGCCGTTCTTGATCTCAACGAACCGTCATCGTCCTTCATTCCACGTACGCGGGCCTGCCACAACAGGCGCGACCGCACGTTTGGCTGACCTCACGCCATCGTGGCCCCTGGCCTATTTCTCGGCAAACGGGTCGAAGTCGCCATCGTTTTCACGCACGCTCCACCAGCCTTTGTTCCAGTCCTCATAGGCGGGCAGGGTTTCATCATAGGGGTTTTCGATCAGCGGCTCGCCCTTGGTGGCGGCTGCCTTGCCCTGTGCAAAGGCGTCGGGCGGGGTCTGGTCGGTCATGTCGGTTCCTGACTTGTGTGCCTGGCAATGCGGCAGGCTTACACCATGCGCGCGCCCCCCGCAGCCCCGCATGGCGGAAGGGGGTAATGCGCTGGGCGCAGGTGTTGGGGCGCGATTGTGCGCGGGCCGCCATACATCGTAGGATACGTGACCGCCTCTGCGCGTTATGGGATAAGGGCGCTGGCATGGGCGCGTTTCCGCCCGCCAGGGACTGATATCCGTCAAGAGATTTTAGGGAAGAACGACACCTATGAACGTGAAGCTGTTTGCATCGCGCCGCGTGGCGCTGGCGCTGGCCACCGTGGTTGCGGGCGCGTCTGCTGCCGCAATGCCCGCCATGGCGCAGGCCCCGGTCATCGTGGGCAACCAGACGGCGACCGCCACGGTCGAGAGCGTGGACCACGACGCGGGCATGATCCTGCTGCGCGACAAGACAGGCAACCTCGATACCGTGCGCGTCGATCCCGACCTGCGCGCCAAGCTGCCGGTGCTCCACCCCGGCGACAAGATCGGCCTGCGCATTGTCCGCACCATTGATGCTTCCATCGCGCCTCCCGGCGCGCCGCTGCCGGAATCGACCGAAAACGCCGCCGGCACCCGTACCGGGCCGCACCCGCATGGCATGATGGTGTCCTTCAAGCGCGAGCGCGTGAAGGTGACCGGCGTGGACACCACCCGCAACCAGGTCGTGTTTGTCGACCCCGATGACATCACACGCGTGGTGCTGGTGCGCCAGAAGGCGATGCAGGACTTCCTGAAAACCCTCAAGCCCGGTGATGAAGTCGACACCACGGTGATGGATGCGGTGTCGTTCTCGGTGCTCAGCCGGCTTCCGTCCTGACGGCGGCCAGCGGCGGCCGGTGGGCGGCGGGGTAATCCTCCGCCCATTGCAGCGGGCCGCGCTGGTCAAGAAAACCGGGGATATCCTCGATGATCCGCGCCGCCTGCTCAAGGCAGGCCATGGCCTCGACCTGGGCCGCGGGGCGCAGGGTCAGGGCATCGGGCGGGCACAGTATGGTGGCCGCCCGCCGCAGGCTCGCCGCCGTGAGCAGCGGGTTGTGCGACAGTTCGCTAAAGGTATCCAGCGCATCATAGATCGCAGCCTGCTGCGCGCCCATGATGTCGGGGCTGCCCGCGATGGTGCGGATGCGCTCGATCAGCCGCCCGAGCGAAAGCGTGGCGAGCGCCGCATCGATATATTCATGCATGCTGGCGGGCCGGGCGAAGAACGACAGCCGCATGGCCAGCCGGATCACCTTCTGCAGTTGCAGGTTCTCCCATACCAGCCATTCCTTGCCCTGCCTGCGGCCTGACAGCGCCAGCCTGTGCAGGCTGCGCGTGAGCGACATGACCAGGCGGGCGGCATCGAGCCGGTGGTTGGGCGGCAGAATCACGCGAAAGGACAGCACCAGCATGATGCAGCCCATGAACAGCGCCATCCAGCCATTGAACAGGCTGATGTCGTTATAATAATGGATCGGGTTGTTGACCTGCAGCATCACGGTCGAGAACACGCCGTATCCAAAGCCCCCCACGCCGAATTTGGGGTGGAACTGCAGCCACACGCCGGGCAGCAGCATAATGCACAGCGAGAGCCACAGCAGCGGGTAGCCATCGATCTGCGGTAGCAGGAAAATATGGCACAACAGCCCCGCCGGTATGCCCAGCGCCGTGCCCGCCGCCATCATCCCCGCGGCCCGCGAGGCCGAAGGCAGGGTGGAGAGCAGGCTCGCCGCCGCCACCACGTACAGCATCATGGTCGGCCCCGCCGTCCAGTGCAGTACGTACCAGATCAGCGTGGCCAGCAGCGTGATCAGCGCCCCGCGGGCCGCGTTGCGCAGCGCGGTGGGCCATTCCAGATAGGGTTGCAGCCGCAGCCTGCGACCGGCGCTGCCCCGGCGCGAGAGATCCTGCAGGGCCGTGTCGATCTGGCCAAGCAGGTCCTGTATGTCATCCAGAAACAGGAGCGAGCGGGGCGAATGGGTCGCGCGCGCCTCATCGATCATGATGGCCCGCGCGTGCTGGATGCGCGCGCAGCCCTGCGTCCACATCGCCTCCAACGCCTGGTCTTTCGTCAGGTCCAGCAGGGTGTGCAGCATGGCCACGATCTCGCCATGCACCGCGCGGTCCTGCTCCGTATCGGCGGGGGTGATGGTGTGGGGGTGATACGAGGCCACGATGCCCGAAAGCCGCGCCAGCCCTGCCCGTATTTCGCGCTGGCGCACGCTGATGTCGTAATTGTCGGCCGCTGCGTATTCCACCGCGTCCGACAGGCGGGCGATGCGGGTGAGCATGGCGGCGCGGCTGTCATGAAACGTGGAAGGCAGGGCGCGGAACGTGCTGCCGGGCGGCGCATCGGCGTTCTGCGCGGGCACGTTGCTGTAGCCCTGGTGGAAGGCCAGGATATAGTTGACCGTATCACGGAACAGGCCGTGGATCTGGATGAACAGCGTGTCCGACCGGCGGGGCGAGGTGACCATGAACACCGCCGCCGTGGTGACAATGCCCACCACCACGGCAGCCAGGCGCGACATGGCGGAGAGGAAGATGCCATCGGGGTTGTCAAACGCCGGGGCGGAGATGATGACAATGGTATAGCCGGTCAGCACGGCGGCATAGGCGCGGAACAGCCGCAGGAAGGTGGCCGCCATGCAGGCCAGCCCCACCACCACTGACAGCCCCATGAAATACAGCACCGGCGACTGCACGAACACCGCCATCAGCCCCACGCTGATCGTGGCCCCGATGATGGTGCCGATGATGCGCCACACGCTCTTGGAAACCAGCGCCCCCACCGTGGGGTTGGCCACGATCATGACCGTGGTGACCGAACTCATGGGCGACTGGAGCTGGAACGAGAAGGCCAGGAACAGCGCGATCCCCACAGAAAGCAGCGCGCGCGCGCTGAACGCCGCGGTGGTGCGCGTGGCGGCCCATTGGGCATCATCGGAGAAAATGCGCTTCAGGCTGGACAACATTGGGCGAAAAACTCCCGGCAGCGGCGTAGGGGCTACCTGATAAACCCGGCGGAGGGAAGAGCAGCGAATACGAAGCCGGAATTTATTGTATGACAATTAGTGTCATGTCAATTATATTGATGCTATCGGTTCTGCCGCTGGGCAGCCATCTCCATAAACGGTCATGATTCCGCGCGCCCTGCGTGTTATCGCGCGGCAGGCGCCGTGGCCGCGGCCTGACCAACCAGCACAGGGAATGCTCATGACCGACCGTTCGCCACTGCCCGATATCGAGGGCACGGGTTTCCAGGACATGCGAATGACCTTCCTCACCATGCGGCTGGCCAATACCTGGCGGCTGGTGCTCGACCGCGCCCTGCGGCCTGACGGCATGAGCATGGCGATGATGCGCCCCCTCGCCTACCTGATGATGCTGCCCGATGGCGTAAGCCAGCGCGCGCTCGCCCATGCCATGAACACCGACAGCTCGGCCCTGGTGCGCGTGCTCGACCTGCTGGAAGACGAAGGACTGGTCGAACGCCGCCCCGACCCCGCCGACCGCCGCGCCAAGACCCTGCACCTGACCACGCGCGGCACGCGCAAATGCGCCGCCCTGCACCAGACCTGCGCGGGCATGGAGGCCCGCGTGCTCGATGGCGTGGGAACAGACCGGGTGCAGGCCATGATGGATGTGCTGGCCGAGGTGCTGCGGCAGGCGGAGGACGTGCTGCGCGAGGAAGAGGCCGCGCCCTGTGGCGATAACATGCCCTGAACTGATGTACATCAGTTCACTGTGCGCCCGGGTTGTATAGAAGATAGGGTTCTGGTGTCCCTAGCATTGGCTTTAAAGGTTTCATCCATGATCGTATTGCTCCACCCCGTTGCGACCGGCCCGTGCTTTGCGGGCAGCATGGGGCCGATGGCATGAAGTGGCGTGACGCAGCGATTGGCGCCGGGCTTGTCGTGGTGGCCGTGGGCTGTGGCGCGGGGTGGTACGTGGTGCAGCACCGGGGCGAACTGCCGCCGGGGCTGGCGCGCGCCAACGGGCGGCTGGAACTCGCCCGCATCGACGTGGCGGTGAAATATCCCGGTCGCGTCACCGAACTGGATTTCAACGAGGGCGATACGGTCGCCGCCAATCAGGTCCTGGCGCGCGAGGATGACATCAGCGCCCGCGCCAGCCTCGACGCCGCGCGCGCCCACCTGCGCGCAGCCCAGGCCGACGTGGCCCGCGCGCAGGCCGAGCGCGATGCGCGGCAGGCCACGTTGCACCTTGCACAGCACGACATGGACCATGCGCAGACCATGTTCCGCCAGCACCTTGTCTCTGACATGGAACTGACCCAGCACCAGACCAATCTCGACACCGCCACCGCAGGGGCAGAGGCCGCCGGGCGTGCGGTCGATGGCGCACAGGCCGTGGCCGATGCAGCGCAGGCGCAGGTGGCGCAGGCCCAGTCCGCCGATGATGACATGACCATCCGCGCGCCCGTGGCGGGAAGGATCGAATACCGCATCGTGGAAAAGGGCGCCGTGCTGCCCGGTGGCGGCCGCGTGGCCTCGCTGCTCAATCCGGCGGATATGTACCTGACCGTGTTCTATCCAGCCCAGCAGGCAGGTCAGTTGCATGTGGGCGATCAGGCGCGCATTGCCCTTGATGCGCTGCACCAGCAGGTCATTCCCGCCACCATATCCTTCGTCTCGCCCGAGGCGCAGTTCACCCCCAAATATGTCGAGACCGCAACCGAGCGCGACAAGCTGGTCTATCGCGTCAAGCTGCGCGTCAGCCCCGAAACGGCGGCACGTTATGGCAGCGTGCTCAAGGCGGGCATGACGGGCGATGGCTACGTGCGCACCGATCCCGCCACCCGCTGGCCCGCGAGCCTTGACGTAGCCGATGCCCCGCAATGAGCGAGGCCGCGCCCCATAGCCCGCCGGGCATCCGCATTGCCGGGGTCACGCACCGCTACGGCGCGGTCACGGCGCTGGCGGATGTGACGCTGGACCTGCCCGCAGGCACCACCATCGGCCTCGTGGGGCCTGATGGCGTGGGCAAGTCGACCCTGCTCGGGCTGATTGCGGGCGTGCGCAAGCTCCAGTCGGGCCGACTGGATGTGCTGGGCGCTGATATAGGCGACCGCCACGCCCGTGAGGCGTTCCTGCCGCGTGTCGCCTTCATGCCGCAGGGGCTGGGGCGCAACCTGTATCCTACCCTGTCGGTGTGGGAGAACATCGACTTCTTCGCCCGCCTGTTCGGCATGGATGCCCGCGAGCGCGATGCCCGCATCCAGCGCCTGCTCGATGCCACGGGCCTTGCCCCCTTCCCCGACCGCGCGGCGGGCCATCTTTCGGGCGGCATGAAGCAGAAGGTCAGCCTGTGCTGCGCGCTGGTGCATGACCCCGACCTGCTGATCCTTGATGAACCCACCACGGGTGTCGATCCGCTCTCGCGCCAGCAATTCTGGACACTGGTGGACCAGTTGCGCCGCGAGCGACCAACCATGAGCGTGATCGTCTCCACCGCGTATATGGAGGAAGCCGAGCGCTTTGCATGGCTGGTGGCGATGGATGACGGCAAGGTGCTGATCAGCGACCAGACGCAGAAGGTGCTCGAGCACACGCACACCACATCGCTGGAGGCGGCATATATCTCGCTCCTGCCCGAGGGCAAGCGGCAGGAGGCCAGTGGCTTCGTCATTCCGCCCTATGCCGATCCCGGTGGCCCGCCCGCCATCGAGGCCGCGCACCTGACCCGCCGCTTTGGCAGCTTTACGGCGGTGAGCGACGTGAGCTTCACCATCAGCCGCGGCGAGATCTTCGGCTTCCTTGGCTCCAATGGCTGCGGCAAGTCCACCACCATGAAGATGCTGACCGGCCTGCTCGATGCCAGCAGCGGCACGGCCAGGCTGTTTGGCGAGCAGATCACGGCGGGCGACATGAAAACCCGCATGCGCATTGGCTACATGTCGCAGGCGTTCTCGCTTTATGAGGAACTGACCGTGCGGCAGAACCTCATGCTGCAGGCCCGTCTTTACCGCATTCCGGCAGCACAGGCCGCGCAGCGCGTGGCGCAGGCCATCGAGTCGTTCGAGCTGACGGCCTGCGCCGATGTCAGCCCCGCCTCCCTGCCGCTTGGCATCCGCCAGCGCCTGCAACTGGCGGCGGCCTGCATCAACAACCCCGAAATCCTGATCCTTGATGAGCCGACCTCCGGCGTGGACCCCGCCGCGCGCGACATGTTCTGGCGGCACCTCATCCGCCTGTCGCGTCAGGATCATGTCACGATTTTCGTCTCGACCCATTTCATGAACGAGGCGGCGCGGTGCGACCGCATCTCGCTCATGCACCGGGGCCACGTGCTGGCCGTGGGCACGCCCGCCGAACTGGTGAAAAAGCGCAACGCGTCCAGTCTCGAGGCCGCCTTCATCGCCTACCTTCAGGATGCCGAGGCCGCGACCGATGCGCAGGAACACGCGGCCGCGCCCGCGCGCCAGAGCGCGGCGCGCACGTGGTGGCACGCGCTGGGCGGCAGGCTGGCGGCGCGGTTCGGCACGTTGGGCGGCGCGTGGCTGCCGCGTGCCTGGGCCTTTGCCCGGCGCGAGGGGGTGGAACTGCTGCGTGACCGCCTGCGGCTGACCTTTGCCCTGATCGGCCCGCTGATCCTGCTGGTGGTGGCGGCCTCGAGCATCTCGTTCGATGTGGAAGGCGTGCGCTTTACGGTTGATGACCATGACCGCACCACCATCAGCCGCGACCTGATCGACAGTTTTCGCGGCTCCACCTATTTCCACGAACTCACCCCGGTGGCGGATGCCGATGCGCTTGACCGTGACATCCGCAATGGCCACGCGCAGCTTGCGCTCGACATCCCCGCAGGCTTCGCGCGTGACCTCGAGGCCGGACGCAGGCCCGAGATCGGGGTCATCATTGATGGCGCGGTGCCGTTCCTCGCGGCCAATGTGCGCGCTTACGTGACCGGCGTGCTGGCCGGTTATGCCGCAACGCTTGGCCGCGAGATGCCGCAGGGCGCGGTCATTCCCATCACCGTGGAGCCACGCTTTTCCTACAATCAGGAATTCCGTAGCATCTACGCCATGACGCCAGGCGTGATCATGCTCGCCCTCATCCTCATCCCCACCATGCTCACCGCCCTTGGCGTGGTGCGCGAGAAGGAGGTGGGCTCCATCGTCAATCTTTACGCCTCGCCTGCTTCAGTGGGGCAGTACCTCATGGGCAAGCAGGCGCCTTACGTGGCGCTGGCCACCATCAGCTACTTCATGCTGGTGCTGGTGGCCGTGGTGGTGATGGGGGTGCCGCTCAAGGGGTCGCTGCTGGCGCTGAGCGTGGGCGGCGTGCTGTTCGTGCTCTCGGCCACCGGGCTGGGGCTGCTGATTTCCACCTTTGTCAGCTCACAGGTGGCGGCCATTTTCGGCACGTCCATCATCTGCCTGATCCCGGCGGTCAACTTTTCGGGCCTGCTGTACCCGGCTTCCACGCTTACGGGCATCAGCCGCCTCGTGGGCCTGGGCTTTCCCGCCGCGTGGTACCAGCTCATCAGCCTGGGCTGTTTTACCAAGGGACTGGGGGTGGCAAGCTTCGGGCCGATGTATCTGGCGCTGGGCGGCTTTGGCGCAAGCTACATGCTGGCCGCCCGCCTTCTGCTGAAAAAACAGGAAGCCTGATCGCATGATGCGCTGGCTGCTCAATGTTGGTCTGCTGTGCGGCAAGGAACTGCGCAGCCTGGTGCATGACCGGGTGCTGCTCGGGCTGATCGTGTTCGCCTTCAGCGCGGGCGTGCTGCTGGTGGCCAACGGGGTGAAGGTGGAGGTGTCAAACGCCACCATCGCCTTCATAGACGAGGATAATTCCCCCCTGTCGCGCCGCATGCGCGATGCGGTCCAGCCGCCCTATTTCAAACCACCCGTCATGGTGGACCGCGCGCAGGCGCTCGCGGGCATGGACAGGGGGGACTATATCTTCGTGGTGGATATTCCCCCCCATTTCCAGGCCGATGTGCTGGCGGGCCGCACGCCCGCCGTGCAGCTGCGCGTGGATGCCACCGCCATGACCCAGGCAGGGCTGGGCACGGAATACCTCAACGAGATTTTGATGGGCGAGGTGGATGACATGCTGCATGTGCCCTCACCCATCGACCAGGTGCCGTTTGCCGTGCAGAGCCGCATCCGCTTCAACCCCAACAGTGAATCGAAATGGTTCACCTCGGTCATGCAGATCGTGACCAACATCACCATCCTGTCCATCGTGCTGGTGGGGGCGGCGGTGATCCGCGAGCGCGAGCACGGCACGCTCGAGCACCTGCTGGTCATGCCCGTAAGTGCCAGCGAGATCGCGGTGGCCAAGATCGTGACCAACGGGCTGGTCATCTTCGTGGGCGCCATCCTCTCGCTATGGCTGGTGGTGCATGTGTGGCTCGGCGTGCCGATTGCGGGGTCGGTTGCGCTGTTTGCCGCGTGCTCGCTGCTGTACCTGTTCTCGGCCACGGCGCTGGGCATCATGCTGGCCACGGTGGCCCCCACCATGCCGCAGTTCGGCCTGCTGGTGGTGCCGGTCTATGCGGTGGCCTACCTGCTGTCGGGAGCTGCGACGCCGGTGGAAAGCATGCCGCAGGTGATGCAGGTGGTGGTGCGCTTTCTGCCCACCACGCAGTTCGTCAACCTGTCGCAGGCCATTCTGTACCGCGATGCGGGGCTGGGCGCGATCGCGCTGCCGCTGCTGACCGTGACGGTGACAGGCATTGTATTTCTTGTATTCGCGCTCATGCGCTTCAGATCCATGTTGGCAAGGCAGGAATGATGAGGAACAGATTGGCGCGGGCTGCCCGCATGGGAAGCATGGCGGTGGCCGTAGGGCTTGTGGCGGGGTGCTCACCCTTCCGCACGCATGCGCCGCCATCGCACGTAACGGTGCCCGGGCAGTTCACGCAGGCGGGCATGGCGGGCACGCAGCCCCCCACCGACATGACGCGCTGGTGGGAGGCATGGCATGACCCCGGGCTGACGCAGGCGGTCGAGACCGCGCTGGCCGCAAGCCCCGACATCCGCATCGCGCGCGACCGCGTGCTTGAGGCACGCGCCATGCATACGGTGGTGCGATCGGCGCTCTACCCCACCGTGGGGGCTACCGGCAACATGATGGGCGGCGATATTGACTGGCGCGATGCCGATGGCCTGCCCGACTCAAACCGCAGCGCGGATGGTCACCTTGCGGGCATCACCGCCTCGTGGGAACCGGACCTGTTTGGCGGCCGCCATGCCGATGCGAAAGCGGCGAAGGATGGCGTGAAGGCGGAGGAAGAATATTTCCACGGCGTGCAGATGGTCATCGCCGCCGATGCGGCTGACAGTTACCTGCGCGCCCAGGGCGTGCAGCGCCAGATCGCCCTGACAGACCAGGGCATTGCAACCCTGGGGCAGTTGCGGGCCTACGGGCAGGCGCGTTTTGCATCGGGGCAGGCCACGGCGGCGGATGTGCAGCTGATTGACCAGAAGCTTTCGGAAATGAAGGCGCGCAGGCCCCTGCTCGTCGCCCGGCTTGACCTCATGCACCGCAGGCTTGCCGTGCTGTCCGGCAAGACGCCGGAGGGGCTGCCTGCCCCTGCCGCGCCCCCGGCCTATTTCGTGCCGCCCGCCCCCGTGGGGCAGATGCCTGACACGGTGCTCGAGCGCAGGCCCGACGTGCGTGCCCGGCGCGATCAGGTGGATGCGGCGCTCAACCGGCTCAAGAGCGCCAAGACCGACCTGCTGCCCCGTTTCGGGCTGGAATTCTTTGGCGGCGACGGGCGGCTGCATTTTGATGGCATTCCCGGCCTGTCCGGCACGGGCGGCCTGATTGCGCTGACCACCTACCTGCCCATCTTCACCGCCAACCGCATCCAGGCACGCATTCATGCTGCCAGCGCCCGGCTCGATGCGGCGGTGGCGGGTTATGACAAGAGCCTGCTGCACGCCCTTGCCGAGGTGGAAGATGGCTATGAAAACCGCCTCGGCCTCGATGCCCGCGACGTGGAACTGACGCGCGCGCAGGCGCAGGCCGGGCAGGTTGCGCATGATCTGGCCGGTCTGTATGCCGGTGGGCAGCGCACGCTTGGCGATGTGCTTCAGGCCCGCATGCAGGCGCTGGATGCGCAGGGGGCAGTCCTGTCCAATCAGGACTCGCGCACGCAGGCCACCATTCAGCTGGCCCGCGTGCTGGGCGGGGGCTGGCAGGAGGCAACGCCGGTTTCGCACTAGACGCCGGGCAGGAAAAGGAGAGACATCGGATGTCGGTCGGAATGGCCCTGCTGCTGGCTGTTGTGGCCATATGCGCTGTCGTGTTCCTGATTGAGCGGTGCAAGCTCAATCCATTCCTGGCACTGTTCATTGCCTCCATGCTGCTTGGCTTTGCCGCTGGCATGCCCGCGAACCATGTGGTGAGCACGTTCGAAAAAGGGGCCGGGCAGGTGCTGGGCCAGATCGCCTCGGTCATTGCGCTGGGCACCATGCTGGGCAAGATGCTCGAGGTTTCGGGCGGGGCGGACCGCATCGCCATGACCGTGGTGGCCCTTGCCGGGCCACGACGGCTGGACTGGGCCATGATGGTGATCGGGCTGCTGGTCGGGCTTTCGGTGTTCTTTACGGTGGGCTTCGTGGTGCTGGTGCCGCTGGCCTTTTCCATCGCGCGGCAGACGAAAATGCCCATCCTGCACGTGGCCCTGCCGGTTACGGCGGCGCTGTCGGTGGTGCAGGGCTACATGCCGCCACACCCCGGCACCATGTTCGCGCTGGCGGCCTATCATGCCGATATTGGCCGCCTGATCTGGATGGGCGCGCTGGTCAGCCTGCCTGCCGCCATCATTGCAGGCCCGCTCTATACCCGCTTCATCGTGCCCCGCCTGCCGGCTGATGCCGGTGCCGCCGCCGCAGGCGCGCACGATGCCAGCACGCCGCGCCACCTGGCCGACCTGCCGGGTTTTGGCATGACCCTGTTCACCATTCTCGCCCCCATGGTGCTGATGCTGGCGGGGTCTGCCACGCGCTTCATGGGGCCCCGGCCCGGGCCGTGGGCAGAGGCGCTGCGTTTTGCGGGCGACCCTAATGTGGGGCTGGCGCTGGCGGCGTTGCTGTCGTTCTGGACGCTGGGGCTGCGGCGCGGCATGACGCGCGAGAAGGTGCTGGCGTATTCCAATGAATGTCTCGGCCCGCTGGCGGGGCTGCTGCTCATGATCGGGGCCGGTGGCGGCTTTGGCGCTGAACTGATGGAGAGCGGCATATCCGACGCCATTGCCCGTGCGGCGGTGGACATGCATGTGCCACTGCTGGTGCTGGCCTGCGGGCTGGCGGCAGGCATGCGGGTGGCCGTGGGGTCGGCCACGGTGGCCATGAGCACCACGGCGGGCATTGTCGCCCCCATCATGGCGCATGGCAGCGCGGTCTCGCCCGAGCTTGTGGTGCTGGCCACCGGGGCGGGAGCGGTAATGTTCGGCCCGATGAATGATTCCGGCTTCTGGCAGGTGCGCGATGCGCTGGGGCTGACCGTGCCACAGACCCTGCGCACATGGTCCGTGCTGGAAACGCTGATTGGCGTGGTGGGGCTTGCGATGTGCGTGCTGCTGCAGGCCTGTGGCCTGTAATGGCTGCCTAGAAAAAGTATTTCTGAAAAGAAGGAAGGGTTTTTGGTGCCTCTGAATCGTCGGCATCAGTCGCCCCGCAACGACCCTGTTCCACCGCAGGCTTCGGGAAATCGTTGCCGGGCCTGATGCGCACGCAGCCCCTGTTCTGCCCTTCCTCTATTTCAGGAGCGTGCCGACATGCTGCCCGGCGCAGCGGGCTGGGTCGGGGCGACAGGCGGCTGGCCCATTCTGGCGCAGACCCGGAAGGCAAGCAGCGCGCCTGAAAGCGTAAGGAAAGCCGGGATCCACATGTCATGCCCCACATGGGTGAACTCGAGGCCCAATGCCAGGGCCGTCAGCGGCATGGCCATGAACGTGCCCAGAAAGGCAATGCCGCCAAGCAGCGCCACCGTGCCCACATCAACCATGGGCAGGCAGGCGTTCCACCCCCCTGCCAGCACGGTGGCCAGCAGGGCGCCCATGGTCAGGCTGGGCGTAAGCAGGCCACCTGCCGCCCCCGCCCGCAGCGCCCCCATGATGACGACAATCTTGAGCACCAGCACGGTAGCGGCAAGCTCCGTGCCCAGCTGCGCCGACAGCGCAAGCTGCATCGGCCCGCGCCCGTTGCCCGGCAGTTGCGGGTAGAAGCACGACAGCACGCCCAGCAGCGGAAACACCACAAGGCACCACGCAATGCGCGCGCCGCCCCGCGCGGCCCGGTTCTGCACCACGGCCATCAGCCGCTTGGCCAGTTGCGCGCCCACGCCAATGACCGGCCCCGCGCACAGCGCCCACAGCACCACGGGGGCCGTGACCGCCATCGGCCCGATGTCATACTGGTGCAGGTTGCCCAGCACCGCCCACGGCACGAACGCCCCGATGGCTGAAGCCCCCACCGCGCACAGCACCGCGCGCTGCCCCACTGTGCCGAGCAGCACCTCGAGTATGAACAGCGCGCCGCCCAGCGGCACGTTATAGACGGCGGAAAGCCCGGCCCCCGCCCCGCAGGCGATGATGATGCGCCGGTCATCAGGCGCAAGCCCCAGCACGCGGCCGGTGCCGGTGGCCAGCACCGCGCCAAGCTCACGCGGCGCGACCTCGCGGCCAAGCGGCGAGCCAAGGGCCACCGTCACGATCTGGAGGAGCACATGCACCGTGGTGGACAGCGCGGGCATGGGCCTGCCCAGACCCGTCTTGCCCACAGCAGCCGCAATGCTGACCAGCGGCCTGCCAAAACGCCCCAGCGCCCACCAGCCCACGCCCGCCACCACGCCCGCGGCGCACAGGGCGGCAACCCTGCGCCATGCGGGCGCGGCACTCACGCCCTGTACGAACGTATGCGGCCCCCCGGGCTGGCCATAGCCATAGGCGACATGCTGAATCATGTGCAGCAGCACAGACAGCACCGTGCCCCCCACACCCGACAGAAAACCGGTGGCAATGACCGCCATGGCCATGACCGGCCATGCGGTGGGCGCGCCATGCGGCGCGGATGCGGGAGCGGGTTGGGTCATGATGGCATGGCATATGCCGGATAAGGCGTGGAACGCCAAGCCGGTTTAACGGGCACGGACGCCACGGCCCGCACCCCATGGCTCAAGGCGGGATCATGCCCTCGCCCCCGTTCGATTCGGCAATGGCGGCCAGCGTACCGGCAGCCCTTCGCCACCCGCACCGCGCCGCAGGTCAGAAATGGCGAACACGCCATGCCCATAATGGCAACACCCGAACCCTGCACAATGGCGCTGAAAGGCGCTAGCAACTTCATATTGCTTCGCGATATGGTTGCCTGTACGGAACAGTAGCCACCAGGTGACGTTTCAGGGGCAAGGCAGGAAGGGGACGAGATGAAATTCGTTATTGCCATCATCAAGCCGTTCAAGCTCGATGAGGTACGCGAAGGGTTGCATTCCATCGGGGTGGATGCCCTGACCGCAACCGAGGTGAAGGGATATGGCCGCCAGAAAGGCCAGACCGAAATCTATCGCGGCGCCGAATACAACATCCAGTTCCTGCCCAAGATCAAGCTTGAGATCGCGGTGCCCGACGCACAGTGCGACAAGGTGGTGGAAGTGATCCAGTCCGCCTCGTGCACGGGCAAGATCGGTGATGGCAAGATTTTCGTTCTCGACCTGCAGCAGGCAATACGGATCAGGACACAGGAAACCGGAGAAAACGCGCTGTGATCAAGAAGATTGGCAAAAGCGCCCGCCATGCCGGGCTGGCGGCGGCGGCTTTTGGCGCGTCAATGGCCAGCCTGCCCGCCATGGCGGCCGATGCCCCACCCGCCATCGACACGGGCGATACCGCCTGGATGCTGATCAGCACGGCACTCGTGCTGATGATGACCATCCCCGGCCTTGCGCTGTTCTATGCGGGCATGGTGCGCAAGAAGAACGTGCTGGCCACCCTCATGCAGTCTTTCTCCATCTGCTGCATCATGACGGTGGTGTGGATGGTGCTGGGCTACAGCCTGACCTTTACCTCGGGCAACGCCTTCATTGGCGGGCTGTCACGCGTGATGCTCAACGGGCTGGGCGCTGGCATCAGCAAGGGCAGTGACGTGGCCTTCACCATGGCCGCGGGCACGCCTGCCGCCACCACCATGACCATTCCCGAAAGTGTCTGGATGACCTTCCAGATGACCTTCGCCATCATCACGCCTGCGCTGATTACCGGCGCATTTGCCGAACGCATGAAGTTCAGCGCCCTGTGCGTGTTCACCATCATCTGGTCGCTGATCGTGTACGTGCCCGTGGCCCACTGGGTGTGGGGGCCGGATGGCTGGGTGGCCGCCAAGATCGGCGCGATCGACTTTGCCGGTGGCACGGTGGTGCATATCAACGCAGGCATCGCGGGCCTTGTGGCAGCGCTGGTCATGGGGCGGCGCAAGGGCTATGGGGAGGACGATCTCTCACCCTATAACCTGACCTATGCCATCATTGGCGCATCCCTGCTGTGGGTGGGCTGGTTCGGCTTCAACGCAGGCTCCGCTGGTGGCGCCAACGGGCGCGCGGGCATGGCCATGGCCACCACCCAGATCGCAGCCGCCGCCGCTGGCGTGTCGTGGATGTGCGCCGAATGGATCAAGACCGGCAAGCCGACCGTGCTGGGCATCATCTCGGGTGCGGTGGGTGGCCTGGTGGCCATTACGCCTGCTGCGGGCTTCGTGCTGCCGGGCGGGGCGCTGATGATCGGGCTGATCGCAGGCGTGATCTGCTTCTGGGGGGCGACGGGCCTCAAGCACATGATGGGCTATGATGACAGCCTCGACGCCTTTGGCGTGCATGGCATTGGCGGCATCGTGGGCGCGCTGCTGACCGGCGTGTTCGCCTATGGCCCGCTTTCCGCCACCGATGCCAGCCCGGAAGGGGTGAGCGGGTCGTTTCACCAGTTCGTGGCGCAGGCGGAATCGGTGGGCATTACCGTGGTGTGGTGCGCGGTGCTGACCTTCATCCTGCTCAAGGCCATTGACCTGACCATCGGCCTGCGCGTGAGCCGCGATGAGGAAATGGAAGGCCTGGACATGAGCCTGCATGGCGAGCGGATCAATTCCTGACCTGACTGCCTGCATGCAACATGACGGAAAAGGGCTGCCTTGCGGGGCCGCCCTTTTTTTCTGGCCCCTGCGCACGGCCAGTGCCCCAAACCGGTTTTCAGGTCCCGCCCGCAAGAATCACGTCACGCACCATGGCGCAGCGGGAACCTGGGGGAAAACCACCAGCTTCCTCCTCACGCAACAGACCTGCCAGACGTGCATCCTGTGCAGCAGGCGGGAGCAGCCGGAAGCCTGCCCGCGCATAAAAGGGCCCGTTCCATCCAACAGTGCGGAATGTGGTCAGTGTGATGCGAGTAAGACCCGGCAGGCGTGCAGCACCCTCATGGGCGACCGCCAGCAGGCTCCGCCCCAGCCCCCTGCCCTGCGCCGGATGTGCGACCGATATTTCAAGCACATGCAGGTCAGCGCCATATTGCCGCGCGCTTAAGAAACCAACGGGCTGATCCCGACCATCCACTGCAACCCAGCACAGGCCGTGAGCAATGCAGCCTGCATGCACGGCAGGTGGCAACCCGTCAGCCTGTGCCAGCCAGGCCAGTGCGGGCACAGCCAGAAAGGCTTTTGCAGCAGAGCGCTCGATAGCGGGCAGGAGACCTGTCTCTTCAGGCCGGGCCGGGCGGATGGAAAAGGTCATGGCAACTGCCACTCGATCATGATGCGCCGCCCCTGCAGTAAACGGCAGGGCGTTTCAGGGCTGTGCCATGCCTCTGGCCTGCGCGGCCCAAGCCAGTATGCGCGCCCGGTCCTGCGGGCTGAAGAGACGCCATGGATAACAAAAGGACATCAGCTTTCCCTGCTTTACCTCCAAAAAGCGCGGAGTCGAGATTATGCGCACGACCGTCCACGGGGTAAAAACCCTTACGGTGTCCTGGTCCATGTCCAGCAACCTGATGCCCTGCGCATCAATGCGCACCCGTGCCATGGGCTGTGCCTTTATCTGGCGCAGGTAGTTTACAAACAGGAATACAATACTGAGAACGACACTACCCGCATTGACGCAGAGGGTCTGTGGATCAAGGCCAAGGAGCAGGCGTACCCTGTCAATCATGTCCGTTGCACCGGACAGAACTGCCCTGCGATCCGTTAGCGAGAACATTAAAACCAGATGCAGGATGAGCATCAGTCCCAAAGTCATAAACGCAGCATAGGGAACAAGTTTTAAAAAGATAGAAAACCGCTCCCCCCTGGTAAACGACAGGGGAACGGTCACTTCATCCCCTTCCGCATCCAACCGTGCCGGGAGGGCCGTGGTGCCAGCAGGGGGGCATGCGGCAACCGGGGCCGCCTTCTGCATGCGCACCATGTGGACGAGCGCCTTCGCCCGGGGCACGTCCTGCGGGGCGAAACTGTTCCAGGTGATGACAAGCCACTTGCTCCGGCTCCGCATGCGCAGGACCAGAAGGCGTCGTGTCGGACGTATTATCCTGAAATCATCCCACGCAATGTCGGTATATAATCCATTGGCATCCCAGGCTGAAATGCTCTTGGCAGAGAGGACGTAGGTCGTACCACGCCGGACATTGCGCCGACAGTACACAACATGACACCGCCAGCACCACCCCGAGGCGACAAGAACAGTAAACGTCAGCGCTGCAGGCTGGAGGGCGCCAGGGCAATCAGTTCCATCGCCACCCCCCATTCCCTCTGGCCTAGGGCATGATCGAAAGGAGGATACTCATGCGTCTGCAAACTGATGGACCAGAGCAGGCCCAGCAATATTCCATTGGCCAGCAGCTGTTTCCAGCCCAGCAGGATTTCGGCCAGTACATCGAGCGGGGTTGTCCTGAGCCTGCCCGTGATGGGCTGCAAACCGGTCCCGGCCTGCGGTTCGGTTGTGGCATCATCCGTTACGGGGCCGGGCGGAGGCGCATCATCGTGCATGACAGCTTACATCCCTGCCTGCAGCCTGCATGGCAGGAGGAACGGGAAATGGAAAAGAGCGGTTCCGAACCCAAAGATACTGCAATCAATATTCAACAAAAAATTCCCGGCCTTTAAAAATGAAACAGAAGGTTCATTTTTATATCAAATACCTGAACCGGGAAAGGTAAATGGATTTTGCCTCATTGTTTCAGGCAACCGATCTGACCCTGCCTGCGCGCATGAGCGTTTTTTCAACCGTTTTAAAGGAATGCCGCCTTTTTTAAAAAAGGCGGCACCCGGAAACGTTTACTTTCTATCAGAAGTTCTGCGAAATACCGGTCAGGATCGTGCGCCGCAGCCCGTATTGCGGGGCACCCACGCCAATGCCGGTGCCACTGCGCAGCATGTAGGGGTGGTCGAACAGGTTGGTCACGTCCAGCCGCAGCTGCGTCGTGCGCAGGAAGCGCGAATGGAACAGATCACGGAAGGACTGCACCAGCGCCAGGTTGAACGTGGCGTATTGCGGGATCACGCCGCCATTGGGCACGGTATCGGTATCCTGCCGCAGGCCGCTGCCATAGACCATGGTGGCCGAGAGCCGCGTGGGGTGCCCGGTACGGTGGAAGAAGGTGTAAGACCCACCGGCCGAGGCGGTCCAGCGCTGGTCATGATCGAGATGCACCCAGTGCTGGCTGATATAGTTCATGTCATCGGAAGCGAAGTTGAACTGTGCGCTGGTAATGTCCTTGCCGATGGCGCGCGACCACGCAAAATTGCCGTAAAGCGAAAGCGGCCCGCGATCGTAGGAAGTCGAGACCTCATAGCCGTTCACCTGCCCGCGCCGGTAATTGAAGCCCGACAGGATGATGGGCGCGCCGAACTGCCCCTCGTCAATCAGGTTATGGGCCAGCTTGTAATAGGCATCGAACGACACGCGCCAGCCGGGCAGGATGACCTGATCGATCCCGGCATCAAAGTAATGGTCGCGCTCGGCCTTGACCGTGCTGCTGCCGGTGCCGGGTGCGGCACCTGATGTACCCGCAAACTGCTGCAGGTCGGCACCCCCCACCACCTCGAAGGGCGGGGGCGTGAAGTAGCGCGAGTAGCCTGCATGCAGGGTTGCCCCCTTCCACGCGCGCCACACCACGTTGATGCGCGGGCTGAGCTGGTGCTCGTTGGTGTATTCGCCCACGCCATCAAAACGCAGGCCGTAATTGACCGTGACATTGCGCAGCGGCCGCCATTCATCCTGCACGTACAGGCCATAGACATCGCCCGTGCGGCCATTGCCGGTGTGAATGGACCGCAGCGCCCCGCCATCACTGTTCTGCACCAGTGAATCGGCCTTGGTAATGTTACGCTCAGCAAAGACCTGAAAGCCGAAGCGCACGGTATGATCGGGCCGCACGCGCCAGGTCACGTCGCTCTGGGTGCCGGTTGACATGACCGAGCGCTCGGCATGCTGGCTTATGCCCATATAGGCCAGATCGCCCAGATTGGGGTCGGGGCTGTAGCCGAGGCTGCTGTAGCGCGAGAACACCGATGTCTGGAGCGAGAAGGCCCCGATCTCCTTTTGCAGCGACAGGATGCCGAAATCGGTGATCTGCTTCTGGCGTTCATTGAGGTTGGACGGGCTTGGCGCGCCCGTGCCAGTCACGCATGGCGCACCATCATCTGAACAGCCAAAGCTCTGGCCGCCGATATTGGGCAGCTGGTACTCGGCGTTCGACACGCCTGCAATCAGGCTGAGCCGCGTGTTCTCATCCACAGTGTACCGCACATGGCCAAGGAAATGGTACTGGTTGCTCAGGTCATGCGGCGCGTTGAAGGATGGCGTGGTGTTCTCGATGCCCACCCGGTCATGCACGTAATCGGCGGTGAAGAAGTAATCCCACTTGCCATGCTGCCCCCCATACTGCGCGGAGGGGAAGAAGTAGTCACGCGCGCCACCATAGATGGACACGTTGCCGCCCTTGTTGGTCGCGCCGTTCTTGGTGGTGATGTCGACGACGGCAGCCTGCAGGAAGCCGTACTGCACCGGCAATGCGCCGGTGGAGAGCGACATGTTATCGGCAAAGCGGGTCATGAGTGTCTGGCCGAACACGTTCATGCCTTCGGGCAACTGCACGCCATCAAGACGGAACTGCACCTCGTTATGATCGCCACGCACATGGATCTGGCCGTAGCTGTCCTGCGCCACGCCCGGCGCCTGCAAAAGCACGCTGTTCAGCCCGGTATTGTCGCCACCGGGAATGGTCTCGATCGCCTTGCGGCTGAACGCATGCACCGTTGCCCCGGTGGAAGGCTGCAACTGCACCCGCGCACGGTCGAGGCGCGCGGTAACCGTCATGGCCTCGGGCGCGGATGAGGCGCGGTCGAGCGCCTGCGCCTGCCCGGTGGTGGGCTGTGACGCATCGGGGGTTGTGGTGGTGGCAGGCCCGCCCTGCGCAAGGGCGGCGGTAACGGGGGTCAGCGCGGTTATGGCTGCCAGCATGGCACGGGAAAGGGGACGGGGGAAAAACCATAGGCGCGTCATGGCGGAAAGGCTCGCATCCGGTGAGGTGGTTTCGGGAGGCGCAGCTTTATTTGGTACAATATAACATAACAACATGAAAAAGCTGTCGCCTTCGCCGGGCCTGCCAGATGTTGTATTTATGCAACATAATCGTTCGGTGAAGAACGGCGCACCGCGTCATCGCCCCTCCCTAAACGGGAGGCGGCCCCTGTTGCGCAGGCGCGGCCTGCCGGGCTCATGTCCACCATGGCGGGGGATGAGCACGCCATTCCCGCAGGGGCCTCGAAACTTGGTGGCCGCCCGGACCTGCCACAGGGCATGGCCTGGCCCCTGCGCCCGCCCTACCCCGATGCCGACAGGCGGGCGCAATACGACAACCGCCAGGCGCATGACCTGCTGGAAAATCCGCCCTCATGGGCACACACCAAGGGAGTCGAATGGTTCAGCAACGACTACCGGGCCAAGGCGCGGGCAGTGGCGACGGATTGTCGTGCAGATCGGGGCGGACCCGCATACGCGGTTTCCCGATGTCGGAGCCTATTACGTGATGATGCGCGAGGCCGATATCATGGCCCGCCGGTTCGACCGGGCGCGTGTGGTCTATCAGTGCGGTTAGGCGCAAGGCTACAGAAGCAAACGAGGATGCGCCTTACGAGAGCAACAAGACCATTCCTTATCCCAGCGTGCGCAGGGAACATGAAGGTGTGGATGAACGCTGCTCCATCGGTTGATCCCCGCATGTGCAGGGAACACTCTTCATGGAACCTGTTGCTTCTACAGCCTCATTTTACTGTCAAAGAAACTACCAACCAAAACGCCCTTTTTACCTGCCCCTCTTTATGCCATCGGGGCAGCGTCATCGTCCGGGTCCGCGCCAGCGCAGGCAGGCAGGCAGGCAGGCAGGCAGGCAGGCAACATCTTGGGGCAGTTTTTTTCAAAACGCCCTGCCAGAACCCGCCTTTATCCCTCCATCACCACCGGCGGCAGGCGCGGGCCTTCGCGCAGATAGGCGTTGAGGAAGGTACGCACCGCCGAACGCGCGATGAAATCAATATGCGCCTGATCGGTACTGACCGGCAGTTGCAGGCGCGAGCGGGCGGTAATGCGGGTCTGGCACAGGGCGTAGAACTGCTCGGCGGCAAAAACCGGGTCGGGAATGTTCAGCACACCGGAATTATTGTGCTGCATCAGCCACGCCGAGAGGATGTTGATGGCCTTCTGCGGCCCGTGCTTCCAGAATGTCTCGGCCAGTTCGGGAAAATTGCCCGCCTCGGAGATGATGATGCGGTTGAGCATGAGCGACAGCGGCGAGGTGAGCAGCCGGATCATGGCCACGGCCAGATGCTCGAGCGATTCCGTCAGGTTCGCCCCTTCATCAATGCGGCTGAACAGGAGCGGCATCTTCTCGCACGCGCACTGCTCGACAAAGGCGGAGAACAGCGTGGCCTTGCTGTCAAAGTAATTGTACAGCGTGCCCTTCGACACCCCGGCATCCCGCGCGATGCCCGACATGCTGGCCCCCTCGTAGCCATTCTGGGCAAAGACACGCGCGGCACCGGCGAGGATCTGCTGGCGCTTGGCGGCGGAGGCACCCGGGGGCAGGCTCTCATCGGCCTGCATTTTGCCTGACTGGCCTGGCGTGCTGCCCATTGAAATCATCCTGCTCCCGCGGTTGGCGCGTACTTTCGATTGACCCCGTGAGGAAAGCCGATAGGCTAGGGGACTGACCGAACTGATCGGTCATTCATGCCATGGTTTAAAAACCATGCCAAGAATGCAGAATTTACATCAGCTGTTTCAGGTACAACAGGGGGGCCATGTTGGTGGGTAGGGGAATTTCATGGCGCACGGCCGTGGTCGGGTTATCGGTCATGACCGCCGGGTGTGCGGTTGGCCCTAATTTCCATAAACCCAAGCCATGGGTTCCCAACCAGTATGGCGGCCCGGACCGCATCGCGGCCGCAACCGACAAAAATGGCAAACCCGCCGAAGTGGCCAGCCAGACCACGCCCGATGACCCCGATACCGCCTGGTGGGCCATTTTCAATGATGCCGAGCTGACAAAGCTCGAGCAGCGCGTGGCAAGCGATAACCTTGACGTGCGCGCCTATGGCTACCGCATGGCCCAGAGCCGGGCAGAACTGCGCATTGCCGGTGCCGAGCGTTACCCCGCCATGTCGGCCACCGGCTCCTACGCCCGGCAGCAGTACAGCACCAAGATGCTGCAGCGCATCGTGACCGACGTGCAGAGCGAACACCCTGAACTCGAGCAGCTTGGCAGGCCCGGCCAGGCCAAGATTCCGCTGTTCAACCAGTGGCGCGACAGCGTGGACGCCACATGGGAGCTGGACCTGTGGGGCCGCGTGCGGCGTGAATACGAGGCTGCGGCCGCAAGTGCGCAGGCAGTCAACGAATCCCGCCGTGGCATGCTGATCTCGCGCCAGTCGGAAGTGGCGCGTGATTACATGGAACTGCGCAACACGCAGCAGCAGCTCCGCATCGTGCTGGAAAACCGCGACGTGGCGCAATCCATGCTGAACCTGAACCAGCAGCGCTACACCAAGGGCCTGGCCAGCAACCTTGAGGTGGAGCAGGCCCGCGCGCAGTACGAAAACACGCTGGCCCAGATCCCGCAGCTTGAGCAGCAGCTTGCCATGCAGGTCAATGCGCTGAGCCTGCTCATGGGCGCGCCGCCACGCGCGCTGTCCGATGAACTGCTCACCGCCGCCGCCATTCCGCCCGTGCCGCCGCGCGTGCCGGTGGGCGTGCCCTCGGAACTGGCCCGCCGCCGCCCCGACATCCGCCGCGCGGAGGCCAACCTGCACGCCGCCACCGCCCAGGTGGGCGAGGCCGTGGCCGAGTTCTACCCGCGCGTGACCATCAATGCAGGCTTCGGCTTCGAATCCCTCTCCTTCCGTGATCTGGGGTTCTGGAACGCCAAGGCGTGGAATGTCGGCCCCTCCATCACGCTGCCCCTGTTCCAGGGCGGGCGCCTGCGCGGCCAGCTTGAACTGCGCAAGGCCGCCCAGAAGGAAGCCGCCATCAACTACCAGAAAACCGTGCTCGGCGCCTGGCACGACGTGGATAACGCGCTCACCGCCTATACCGATGAGCAGCGCCGCCATGACAGCCTCGAGCAGCGCATGCAGGCCAGCCACCACGCGCTGGAACTGGCGCAGAGCCAGTACCGTAACGGCATGGTGACCTACCTCAACGTGCTTGATGCCCAGCGCCAGTACCTGGGCGCCGAGTCCGACCTCACCACCAGCACCGCCGCCATATCGGGCAATCTGGTGCGGCTGTACAACGCGCTTGGCGGCGGGTGGGAGACCACCTATCCCGACACGTCACGCCACAAGCAGGCCGCCGCCACCGCCCGCCCGGCTGCAACAGGTGGCACGCCTGCCACCCCCGCTCCTGCCACCACGCCGCGCCAGCCTGGCTGATGGCCTGCGTTAAAAGCTTGGCGCGCGCGCCCCTTGCTAGTATAAGCCGCCCCGTTCCCGACTGGCAGGCCCGTAACTGCCACACGGAAGCATGGCGCAGGGACCTGTTCGTATGATTACATTGCCCCCCGACTATCGCCCCTCGGATGATGAGGAATTCATGAATCCGCAGCAGGTGGAGTATTTCCGCCTCAAGTTGCTGAAATGGCGGGCGGACCTTCTCAAGGAAGCGGATGAAACGCTGGCCAGCCTGTCGGAAGGCGGCATCCATGAGGCCGACATTACCGACCGCGCCAGTGTCGAGACCGACCGCGCGCTCGAACTGCGCACCCGTGACCGCGCGCGCAAGCTGATCTCCAAGATCAACCAGGCCCTGCTGCGCGTTGAAGCGGGCACCTATGGCTTTTGCGAGGAAACCGGCGAGCCGATCGGGCTGAAGCGCCTTGAGGCCCGCCCCATCGCCACCCTGTCGATCGAGGCGCAGGAGCGCCACGAACGCATGGAACGCATTCACCGCGACGACTGACCCCTTCCCTGCCCGGCTGAAACGCCCCAATTTGCCAAAAGGCGATAAAAGGGGGTTGCCAGCCGGTGCAGGAAAAGTTAGGAAGCCCGCATACCGTGCTGCTGTAGCTCAGTGGTAGAGCACTCCCTTGGTAAGGGAGAGGTCGACAGTTCAATCCTGTCCAGCAGCACCATAATTTCCCTAGATTTATCTGCACGGCGTGCCAATGCTGTCTGGTCCATGCGGACCAGAGAACACCGGCATAGCGTCCACGGCCTCCTTTCAGCCGGTCCGGACTATGGTGCCCATCAATGCGCTCGGGTCATTTCGACACCGCTCCCCAAAAATCTGGCAACCATGTCAAATGGCATTTCGGCCATTGCCATCCCCATTGCACGGATATGATGAAGCGCAGGCCGCACCAATCGCCGGTCCGCACCGCAAAAACTCCTTCCTCCCTGCTGCGTTACTGTTGCAATGCACAAGATGGTTTCGAAACAACGCACTGATAAAAAGAATAAAAGTTTTGAAGTGTCGCTTTTTTTAAACAAGACGGCGCTCGTTAAAGCTTTTTGAAAAAATATTCATCACAAACATCCTTCAGTATGCAGGATATTTTGGGCGCACGCTTTTTCAGGCTGCTTTTACAGGCAGGTTTGTTCAATCAGGGGCCAGCGCTTCCGGCATCACGCACCTGCGCACAGGAGCCTGCGCGGACCCGGACATTTGACAGAGGCAATATGAATGTATCCGTAACCGCCCGTTTCCCTGCCCTGCGGCCCTGTCTGCGCTTGTGGCAGGCCGGTATGCTTGTAACGGGACTACTGGGCCTTAGCGGGCTTTCAGGGTGTGGTTATACGGACTCGCGTGCTGCCCATCGTGCGCAGATGACCATGATCGGCATGAACAGCATGGATGTGCAGTCCTGCGTGGGCATTCCGGACAAGACCAGGAAAATCAGCGATACGGTGCAGATTTTTGAATATTCCCGCACCCTGAACATTCCCTCCACCAATGATTCGACGCTGATCCCGCTCCAGTCGGTCGTCAACCTGACCGAAACGACACTCGGCGGCGCAGGCAAGACCTGTATTGCCGATATCCGCTTTGAAAACGACAGGGTCACCCAAGTGCACTATAGCGGCGATGATGATGAAATGATGGGGACGGACGGGGTGTGTTCCATCGTAACCCGCGGCTGCGTGCGCCAGCCGGTCCCGTCCATGCGACATGTGAAGAAAGGGGTCTTCAGCCCCGTCTCCGCCTTTCACTCGCCCAAGCTGGACGCGCAGCCAACACCGGCAAACACCAGATAAAAGTTTTGCAGCGCCGCCTTAATTCTTACAAAAAAGCGCGTTCCTGCAGCTTTTTATAATTAAATGTCGGCCTCAAGATGCAGCGCCGCAATATCCGCAGGTGGTCCGGCCAACATGCAGGCCACGCCGGTCGTGCGGTCAACAAGCATGCGGATATCAACCGGCCCTTCCGGCCCGAACAGGTCGGATGTCACTTCATAGGCCGGGCGCAGCGGTTCATCATGCGCCGCGTCATGGCGCACCACCTCGGTCATGATGCGGCCAAGGGCGCGCTCCAGCCCGTCCATGACGCGTGAAGGCGCAAGGCGTGGCCCGTCGTTCTCGCCCGTGCAATGCAGTTCCAGCAACCGCGCCCATGAGGCCGCGGGAATGAACAGCGGCATGCGCGAGCCATCATTATGTCGCTCCGCATGCATGATGCGCCGCGTATTGGCCAGGCCAATCACGTCCACGCGCGGCAGGTCATCGCCAATGCGCGCGGCCACCGTGCGGAGTACATCATCACTCACAGCGTGACCCCTTCAAAACGCTCGGGCAGCTTGAGAATATCCTGCGAGGACAGCGCCGAGGAGATAAAGAAGCCCTGGATGCGTTCGGGTTTGAGCGCCTTGACGAGCTCAAACTGCTCGCGGTTTTCAACACCTTCGACCGTAACTTCCATGTTGAAGCCCTGCCCCATGTCGATCAGGCTGGACAGGACCATGCAGGCATCGGGATTGCCCACGATGTTCGCCACCATGCTCTGGTCGATCTTGACCTGCGAGAACGGCAGCTCACGCAGGTGATTCAGCACCGTGATGCCCTTGCCAAAATTATCGAGCGCGATACGGAACCCCGCCCGCGCCAGTTCACGCAGGTTGCGGATGCCCTGCTCGGCCCTGCGGCCATGCAGCATGGTCTCGGTTACTTCCAGCACGAAGCTGTCAGGCGACATGTTGAAGCGCCGCAGCGATTCCTCAAGTTCGCGCTGGTAGTCATCGCGGATCAGGTCCATGCGCGAAAGGTTGATGGCAAGCTGGCGGGGCGGCTGGCCCTTTTCGTTCCACATGTGCACATCGCGCCTGAAGGCCTCGATCATGCGCGGGCCCATCGCCTGGGCCAGCCCCGCATCGGTAAACACGTCGGAGAAGTCTTCCGCCGCGAGCAGGCCGCGCTCGGGGTGCTGCCAGCGCAGCAGCGCCTCGATCTGGTCCACCTGCATCGTGTTGCAGTTCACGATCGGCTGGTAATAGACCTCGAACTGGTTGCGCTCGACACCGCACCGCGCCTCGCTGAGAATGGAAACACGCGCCTGCGCGCGCTCGCGCAGGTTCTTGGTGAACATCTGCGACTGCTTGCCGCCCGCGCGCTTGGCGGCATACATCGCCATGTCGGCGTTTTTCTGCACGTCTTCCATCGTGTCGGTGCCATCGAGCAGCACGGCGCCAATACTGCCTGCCACGCTGACAGTGACCGTCTCGATATCGATGGGGCGTTCAAGAATGGCCTGCAGGCGGTCCATGTACCGCTCAAGCGATACATCCTCGAGCGTGCGGTGCAGGATGACGGCAAACTCGTCACCACCCAGCCGGCTGACCGGATCATCAGGGTGGGTGAGTTCAATCAGCCGCGAGGCGATGGCGCGCAGCACGATGTCACCCGCATGGTGGCCGTGCACGTCATTGATCTGCTTGAAGCCATCAAGGTCGAACATGGCCAGTGCCGGGTGGGCGGTCATGCCCGGCTCGCGGCAGCGCGCGATCTCATCAGCGAGCGCGGTGTTGAAGCCACCCCGGTTGAGCAGGCCGGTCAGGGTATCGGTCTCGGCCAGTTCACACAGCCGGTCGCGCGTGTTCATGAGTTCGGTAATCTCGAACCGGCTGGCCACGTACCCCGTAATCGTGCCCTGCCGGTCGGTCTTGGGGATGATGGTGGTGGCCACCCAGTACAGCGACCCATCCTTGGCGCGATTGCAGATATTGCCGCGCCACAGCTGCCCCGCCTTGATGGTGCGGTACAGATCCCGGAAGAAATCGGCATCATGATAGCCGGAATTGACGATCCGGTGCGTCGACCCCACCAGTTCCTCGCGCGAGTACTGGCTTATCTCGCAGAAGCGGTCATTGACATAGGTGATGACCCCCTCGCTATCCGTAATTGCGACGATCAGGACATTATCAACCAGATCAGCCCAGAAATCCGCATCCTGGTGCGTCAGGGCCCGCAGCCGATCATCGTGTTGCAATGCCATGTTCCCGCCTGGAATCCGTAATGAAAAACAAACTGTTATGCTTCATGAACTCAAACTGCTTCCCGCGCACCGCGCGGAAAGCCATAGGGTCTATGCCGTCGTTGGAATAAGGAAAGAGCCACGCTCCTGACGCTCACGGAACCATTTTTCCAGTTCCGCCGGGGGCTGTGGCCTGGAGAAAAGATAGCCCTGCATCACATCGCAATGCAATTCCTCCAAAAGGCGCCACTGCTGCTCGGTTTCCACGCCTTCGGTCACCACCGTCATGCCCAGCCGCGAGCCGATGCCGATCACCGCCATGGTCACGGCCTGAGCGTTGGTATCATGCTCGAAATCGTTAATGAAACTGCGGTCGATCTTGATCTCGGTCAGCGGCAGGCGGGTCAGCCGCGAGAGCGATGAATAGCCCGTGCCGAAATCATCCATCGACAGGCCAACATCGAGCCTGCGGATGGCATGCAGCACCTCCTCGGTCTCGTTGCTGCTGTCCATCATCACGCTCTCGGTTATTTCCACCGTCAGGCGGTCCGGCGTCAGGCCATGGTGCTTGAGCAGGTTGGCGATGTGCTCGGGCAGGCCCCGGTTGCGGAAATGCACGGCGGAAAGGTTGACCGCCACGGTCGGCACCCGCACGCCGTCGCGGTCCCACTTCACCATCTGGCTGCATGCTTCCTCAAGCGACCAGCGGCCAATGGCCTCGATCTGGCCGGTCTCCTCCGCCACCGCGATGAAGCGGGAGGGATAGATGTTGCCCAGCGTGGGGTGGTGCCAGCGCGAGAGCGCCTCCACGCCATAAAGCCCGCCGGTCATGGTCTCGACCTGCGGCTGGTAATTCAGGTTGAGCATGCCCTTGGAGAGCGAATCGCGCAGCGCCGAGCCAAGCACCAGCCGGTCCTGCGCCACCTGGTTCTTTTCCTGCCCTGCAAAGCGGTACAGGCCGCGCCCGTCCTCCTTGGCCTGGCGGGTGGCGGCATCGGCATGGCTGAGCAGCGATTCGCTGTCCGGCCCGTTGGCGGGGAAGGTGCTGATGCCAACGCAGCACGAGATGCTGAGCGTGTTCTCGCCCACCTGTAGCGGCCTGGCGATGACGTTGATCAGGTTCTCGGCAAACTTCTCGGCACGCTCGTGCGAGCATTCGGGCACGATGATGATGAACTCGTCGCCGCCGGAGCGGCTGACAATGTATTCATCCTTGACCAGATGGCGGATGCGGCGGCCGATCTCGATGAGGAAGCGGTCGGCATTCACATGGCCAAGCGCGTCATTGATGTCGCGGAAACGGTCGATATCGACCATGAACAGCGAGAACTGGCTATCGCCCCCGCGCATGATCAGGCGCTCGATGATATTGTGCAGCGAGGTGCGGTTGAGCAGCCCGGTCAGGCTGTCGAAATTGGAGAGCTGGGCAATATGCTGGCGCGTCTCGCTCTCCTCGATGGCCAGCGCGCAGAACGGCATGCTGGTCGAGACCACGCGCTGCGCCCAGGCCAGATCGACCTCATCGCCACGCAGGTACAGCGCGAACACGCCAATGACCTGCCCCGTGCGCGAGATGATGGTGGATGAACAGCACCGCTCCAGCCCCAGCGAGCGGGCCAGGGAGGCATAGCCATCCCACACCACGGTGTTGCTGGCCGCGGGGTTCGCGCGCAGCATTTCAAGCTGCTCGGGGGTGAGTTCCATGCTGTCGAGCGCTGCCCGGTAGCGCTTGGGCATGGAGGGCGAGGCGCTGACCGAAAGCTTGCGCGAGCGGTCGATCAGCATCAGCGCGCCAACCGCGCCGGGCACGAAACTGTCCGCCCGGCGGCACAGGAGGTCGCCCACTTCCTGTATGCTCATGTCGGAGGCGAGGGCCTGAAGCACGTCATTCTGCAGCACCAGGATCTTGCGCTGGCGGCTGGGCTCGGTCACGTCCTTCATGACGGCAATGTAGTAGATCTTGCCGCAGTCACTTACCTGCACGCGCGAGATGGACAGCTCGCCGCACACATATTCGCCATTGGCCCGGCGGAATTCGACCTCGCGCGAGGTGCCGACAATCCGGCCAATCCCGGTTTCACGGTTGCGGTTGATGTAGCCATCATGGCTGGCGCGCTCGGGTTCGGGCACGAGGCAGCTGACATTGTGGCCCATGACCTCTTCGCGCGAGCAGCCCCATATCTTCTCGGCCGCCGCGTTGAAGAAGATGATGAGATTATGCTCATCAATCACGACCATGGGATCAATGGCCTGTTCCATCGCAGAAAGCAGGACATCGGCGCTAATCTTCGGCTGATCCACCGTAAACTCCAGAACATCGGCACGACCAACCGCGCCATGTGAGATCATTTCCCTGACCTGGGCAGGCATCCGCCCGGCGCGTCATCACGCGGCCAGATTCGATCATGACCATGCGATAACGGGCACCGGACCACTCGGCACGGGCATCATACTATGATTTATGCCGATGCGGAAACATGACATGCCTCAATCTTGACACAAAGCGGCCAGCTTCGCGCCTCAGCCGCCGTGGCGCTCAAGATCCTGCGGCAGCATGCCTGCAAGCGGGCGGCAGGCATAGGCACTGTCCTGCTCGGGCTGGGGCTGGTTCTGGCGCAGTTCGGCCGCACCTGCCGCCACGGCCCGCCAGGCTGCCTGCGCCAGCGCCTTGCGGCTGGGAAAGTCATCGGGGTCGAGTGCGGGGTGCAGCAGCACGGTTGCGCGCATGGAGCGCCATTTGAGCAGCTGCCACACATGCGGCCCGAGTTCCATGTCGCCATACCACGCAAAGACCGGGCGACGGGCGTGGTTGACCGGCAGGCCCTCGAGTTCGTCATACACGACCGAGACCGGCTGGATCAGCGGCGTCATGCCCGGGCGGGCGGCAATGGCGGCGGCCTCGCTGTCAGGCTCGACCGGCCCCTTGCCTTTGGGCAGGCGCGGCGGCTTGGCAATGGCGAAGAAGGCGGACAGGAAGGGCAGCACGCGCGAGCCATCCGATGATGTTCCTTCGGGGAACAGGATCAGGTTGTCGCCTTCCACCATCAGGCGGTGCAGCATCTCGTCGCGCTCGCGCCCCGTGGTGCTGCGCTGGCGGCTGACGAATATGGTGCGGCCAATGCGCGAGACCAGCCCCATGATGGGCCAGCCCTCGATATCGCCCTTGGCCACGAAATTCGATGGCAGCACCGTGCCGAGCACCGGCACGTCAAGCCATGTGGAGTGGTTGGAAACATAGATGACAGGCCGCTCGCCATTCTGGCGCGCCCTGCGCCCGCCCACGCCACCGGCCCTGCGCCCCACCACGCGGATGCGCAGCGACAGAAGCAGGCACAGCCCGCCCCAGACCATGCGCGTCCAGCGGATCTTGGCAGTGCCGGGCACGAGCAGCAGCACCGCCTCGAACCCGACCGAAAGCGGCACCCACACCGTAATGGCCGCAAGCCGCCCCACGGCGCGCGCTGTCCGGGCATATTCACGCAGGCGGCCCGAGGGCATGACCGTGGTCGTGGCAATGGCCACGGCCGCCGCCGAGCCCGGGCTGGGCGCAATCACCTGCCGCGAGGCCCGCATGGCGGATCGGGAGATGGCGGGCGACGGGGAACGGCGCCGGGTCAGGCGGCGGATGAAATCGGCGATCATGCGGCTATCCATAGCCCGCCATCATGGCGTGCGACAATATGGGACAGACGGGCGGGCAGCCCGGCGTGTCCTGCACGCCACGCCTGTCATGACACGCCCCCTCTCCCGTTGGGAGTGCGGAATGACCGCGTGAAACGCCACCTGTACACTGGACCTCACCCGCCGACCCGTTCATGCTGGGGGTTGATCCTGGAGGAGAATTTCCCATGTCCGCACGCAGCCGTCGCAGCGTCCTTGCTGCCGCGACCGCCTTCTCGCTCCTTGCCGCCATGGCCCCTGCGCCGTTGCGGGCGGCCGACGAGGTCCTGAACGTGCTGACATGGTGCGACCATGAAGACCCCGAACTGCTCGGCCCGTTCGAGCAGGCCAACAAGGTGCGCATCCACTTCAAGGATATCGACGGCACCGAGGCCGTGCGCGGCATCCTGCGCCAGGCACAGGCCGGTGACTGGGATGTGGTGATCATGGAGGAGACAGCCGCCCCGCAACTTGCGGCGGCAGGGCTGCTTGCCCCGCTCGACCCGGCGGATTTCCCCACGACAGACATTCCCCCCGCCATCGCCAGCCCTGCAAGCGGGTCGTATCAGGGGCAGCTTTATTCCGTGCCGGAAAAATATGGCTTCCATGCCGTGGCCTTCAACCAGACCCGCGTTTCCGCCGCAGACATGGACGACATCAACGCCCCCTGGCAGCCCCGCTATAACGGGCGCATCGCCATCTATGACAGCTACCTGCCCATCCTGTCCTACGTGGCGCTCGCACTCGGCCTTGACCCGGCCCATCTGACCGAGGCCGACCTGCCCGCCCTGCACGACAGGCTGGCGGCGCTGCGCGCAAGCGCCACCCTGGTGGGCGACACCGCCAGCGTGCAGCAGGCCCTGGCCGACGGGCAGGTGGATATTGTAGTGGGCGGCGGCGGCTGGACCACGGCAGGCGTGGACGAAGGCGGCACCGTGACAACGGCCGATGCCCATGCCCCGCAGCCCCGGCCGGACCTGACCTTTACCGTGCCCCGGCAGGGCGGCATCCGCTGGCAGCATGGCATCTCGATTGTCGAGGCCTCGCAGCGCAAGGCGCTGGCGCTGGCCTTTGCCAGATACCTGCGCACGCCAGAGGCCCAGGCACGGCTGGCCACGTCATCGTGCTACTGGGGCATGCCCGCCAATACGCGCGCCCCGCTTGATGATACCACCCGCACCGCCCTGCACTGGGCGCAGCAGCCCGCCTATATCGCAGCGAGCCACACCTTCCCCATCGTGAATGACGCCATGGATGCGAAGCTGCGCGCGCTGTGGGCCGACGTGATGAAGAATGCTGCGGACGCCAACCCGCCTACGCCTGCCACCATGGCCACACCGCAACCCGCGGGCGATGCGGCCACGGCGGAGGCTCCGGCTTCTCAGCCGTAATGCCGTAGGGTGCCGGGGCGGCCGAGCACGCGCTCGGCCAGCAGGCCGAAGCCAAAGCCCATGCTGCCCCACAGCACAAGCTGCATGCCCAGCGCCGCCTCACGGAAGTGCCACAGCACCTGGGCGGGGAAGTTGTCCG
Organism: Komagataeibacter sucrofermentans DSM 15973; assembly: GCF_040581405.1. Lineage (NCBI taxonomy): Bacteria > Pseudomonadati > Pseudomonadota > Alphaproteobacteria > Acetobacterales > Acetobacteraceae > Komagataeibacter > Komagataeibacter sucrofermentans. Next base: position 244,287 of record NZ_CP137157.1, on the reverse strand, counting down.
GCACTTCATTGACGGTGGGCAGCGCCCATTGCAGCAGGCCTGCCAGCACCACAAACGCCACCCCGCCGCACAGGCTGGCGTTCCAGTTGCCCAGCCTTGCCGCAAGCCGCCGCCCGGCCAGCACCGCCATGATCAGGGCGCAGATGGAAAAGACCACCATCTCGAAATAGGCTGCCGTGCGCAGGCCAATCGTTTCATGATTGCCCACGCCGGGCGGGTTGGCGGGGTATTTGAGGTCAGGCACCAGCACCACGGCCAGAAAACCCGCCCCCGCCAGCAGCATGGCCAGCATGCGCGGCGAGAAACGGCCAATACGACCATAGGCGGTGGCGAATACCAGCGCGAACACCCCGCCATAGGCCGCGCCATACATGACCGCCGCCGTCAGCAGCCCTGCCGTGGCCTGCACCGCGCGGCTGACGAGTTCCACCTCCGGCGGCTCGCCGGCGGCAGCATCCATCGCAGCTTCATAGCCGATGGCAAGATTGACCTGGGGCTCGCCAAACACACGCGCGAAGAGGAAGGCAAGGCAGGCGGCCACAATACCGGCCAGCATGCCACGCAGCAGCAGGCGACCGGCCATCAGGCCATGCCCCGGCGTGAAGGGGAGGAAAGGATGATCATGATGGCTGTGCTCCTGTCGCGAAAGCGCGTCCCGTAACGGAAATGAGGCTTGTGCACTGTCCTGACTTCCGCATGGTCCCTGCGGCGCACAGTGGCGCAACCGTGCCGGCATTCGACCGGCTCCCCCCACCGCGGCAGGGTGCGCGGGCTGTCAATACCGCGCGGACGTGCCAAGTCAATGTTGGTGCGGCGCACGGGCATGAGGGCAGCGGGCACCAGCAAACACCGCTTTTTTTGAAAAAAGGCGGCGCCCAGAAACTTTTACTATTGAGCCGCAGGGCCTGCGGGCAGCGATACCCTGGTGGCCCGGCCCTGCGCAGCCTGCCACTGCCTGAGCGCATCAAGCGTTTTGCTCACATGACCTGAAGGCGAAAGCGCGCTGTAGGCATAGATCACCTTGCCATCAGGCGCGATGACATAGGATGTGCGACTCGCGCGGTTGAGCAGCGGCAGGCGGCTGTCATACTTGCGCGCGATCTCGCCATGCGGGTCGGCGGCCACGGGAAAGCGGCCATGCCCTTCACTGACCGAGAAACGGTCCAGCGTGGGCATATCATCGGTGGAAACGCCAATGACCGTGGCGCCCAGCGCCTTGTACTGGTCCATGGCATCAGCAAAATCATGCGCTTCTATGGTGCAGCCACGGGTGAAGGCGGCGGGGTAGAAATACAGCACTACCGGCCCCTGCTTGAGCGCATCGGCCAGCCGAAAACTGAACTCGCTGCCATTGCGTGTGGCCTGGGCATCGAACAGGGGGGCCTGGCTACCCACCGGCAGGGCCGCGCGCGCGGGGGAGAAGCAGATGAACCCCGCAAAGGCCACCAGGCCCACCAGCGGCAGGCACAGCCCCGGCAGCGCCCCGCGTGGGCGCCTGTAAAAATACCTCATGTTTCCTCACACCCCGTTACAGAGGCCAATGCCATCATGTGGCAGGCGGCAGAACCTGACAGCCTGAGCCGCCCAGCCTCTGGCACAACTGCTGCGCAGCATCGTGCGAAAGGCCGATCAGCCTTGCACGATAGACATGACCATGCCCGGATGCAACGCTTGCAACCTGCGTGCGCACGCCGTTGAGCGAAACCTTGGCCCGCGCCTGCCCCGCCGCGTGCTCCGCCTGCCCGGCCGAGCCATAGGCCCCCACCTGCACGCTCCAGTCATGCCCACCGGCCATGCTGATCACGCCAGGGTGCTCGCCCGCAGCCGACATGGGGGCCTCGCCGGTCTGCTCACGCGCACGCCAGGCGGCCCGCACGGCGGACGCCTCGGGCGAGGATGTATCGGGCGCGCGCCCCCTGGGCACGGATGCCAGCAGCTGCCGCCCCCGGCTGCGGCTGCCCCGGCTGTTCTGGGCGGCCTGCGCGCGGGCCATGGCGCGCGCCTCGATCAGCAGGTCGGCCTGCGAGCGGTTGACCGGCGAACTCCCCGCGATGCGCGGCCCGATGGCGGCCACGTAGTCGCGCGTTTCCTTGGGCAGGGTATGGTAGTGATCGACAAAATCATCGAGCCGCCCCGGCCCGCTATTATAGGCGGCCAGAAAGCCGGGCGAGCCGTAGATGTCATACATGCCGCGGATATAGGCGGTGCCCGCCGTGATGTTGTCATGCGGCTCGAAGGCGTCGGGGCCAAGATTGTAGCGCGTGCGCATCTCGTCATAGGTGGGCGGCATCAGCTGCATCAGCCCCATGGCGCCGGGCAGCGAGGTCACGAACTGCCCGTTGCGGTAAAGCTGGCCACCCGACTCGCGCTGCATCACCTCGCGGATCCACACCGCAGGCACGTCAAAGCGCTGCGAAGCCTCGTTGATGTAAGGCCCCCACGGGTCATCGGGCGGGCCGGGCGGGGTGTAATTGGAATGGGCACGGGCGCGGTAGGACTCGGCCTCGTGAATCATCTGCTCTTCGCTCATGGTGCCCGCGCCATTATGGGCGCAGGCCGCAAGCGCGCCCGCAAGCCCAAGCGCCAGCCAGCGCAGGAGGCTGCGGGGCGATGGACCCGATGGTCTGCCTGTCCGATGACCTGCCTTGCCGGATGCTGCGTATGCCTGCGCTACTGCCATGTCGTGCCGTGATCCTGCTCATGCCCGCGCACCCGTAAAGGACGTGCCGACATGGCCCGCCCGGCAGGGAACGGGCGCCGCACCATAACAGCGTGGTTCAGGCTTGTGCAATCCTGCCTGCCGCCACCGTGGCGTGGTGGCGGCAGGACGGTTCCGGCGTGGTTATTCCTCGATATAGGTGGCCGGGTCGCCGCCGGTGCGGTGGCTCGGGGCATCGAGGGTGGCGAGGTCGCGCATGTCCTCATCGGTCAACTGGAAGTCGAACACGCGCAGGTTGGCGCGCATGCGCTCGGGGTGGGCGCTTTTGGGAATGGGCACCGAGCCCGTCTGCACCACCCAGCGCAGCATGACCTGCGCGGGCGTGCGGCCATGCCGCTCAGCCACGCGGGCCAGCGTGGGGTCTTTCAGGATCTCGCCACGCCCCAGCGGGCTCCAGGCCTGCGTGAGAATGCCCAGCTTGCCATCAACTTCACGCTGTGCCGCCTGCGCGAAATCGACATGCATCTCGATCTGGTTGACCGCGGGGGTCACGCCCGTTTCATCCACAAGGCGCTGCAGGTGCTCGGGCAGGAAGTTGGATACGCCAATGGAGCGCACCCGCCCCTCCTTCTGCAGGCGGATCATCGCCTTCCAGCTTTCCACGTACAGATCCTTGGTCGGCAGCGGCCAGTGAATGAGATACATATCGATATAGCTCATCTTGAGCCGCTCGAGGCTGGCCTCGAAGGCACGCAGCGTGCTGTCAAAGCCCTGTTCGGCCCCGCGCAGCTTGGTGGTGACAAAGATATCTTCCCGCCCCACATCATAGCTGAGGAGGCCGGTGCCCACCCCGCTTTCGTTACCGTAACGCGCGGCCGTGTCGAACAGGCGGTAGCCCGCGTCGAGCGCCTCGCGCACGGCGGCCTCGGCCTGGGGGTTGTCGAGGGGATAGGTGCCAAACCCGATTGCGGGGATATTGCGTCCGTCATTGAGGGTCAGCAGGGGGATGGTGGTCATGGTCGTTCCTTCGCCTGGCGCCCCGGCGTTGCATGGTGCCCCGGCGCAAGGGCGGCAGGGTGGCGACCAGGCCGGGGCAGGACGTGTCGCCGTCTGTCACCCTAACGACATCACGCGGCTTTTGTTTTATGCCCAGTTTTCAGGACTGGGCTGCATGTGGTTCATTATCAGCACCAGACGAGGACCGAATGACCGATACATCCGCCGACCTGCACCACAGCATCCTGACCCTCGATACCCATGTCGATATTCCATGGCCCGACCGGGGTGACTTCGCCACCGGCGCGCCCTCGCGCCGGGTGGACCTGCCGCGCATGCGCGCAGGCGGCCTGCGGGCGGCGTGCCTCGTGGCCTATGTGGGCCAGGGCGCGTGCGATACGGACGGGCATGCGGCCGCCTCGGCCCGCGCGCTGGCCATGCTGCGCGTGATCAACGATGCGGGCCGGGTCGAGGGCGTGCGCGTGTGCGATACGGCGGCAGGCGTGCGCGCGGCGTATGAAGCCGGCGACATCGCCATCATCCCCGCCGTGGAGAACGGCTACGCGATGGGCGACAACCTGTCACTGATCGGGCAGTTCCGCGCGCTTGGCGCGCGTTACATGACGCTGACCCATAACGGCCATAACAGCCTGGCCGACTCGGCGCGCCCCATGCACCACCTCAACGACCCCGAAAGCCTGCATGGCGGCCTGTCGGCGCTGGGCCGGGCAGCCATTGCCGAGATGAACCGCACCGGCATGCTCATCGATGTGTCGCACACCGCGCGCGACACCATGATGCAGGCGGTCGAACTCTCGCGCGCGCCGGTCTTTGCCAGCCATTCCTGCGTGCGGGCGCTGTGCGATCACCCCCGCAACCTCGATGATGGCCAGCTTGATGCGCTACGCGCATGTGGCGGCGTGATCCACATCACCGCGATGGACGCCTTCCTGCGCCCGCGCGACGTGCGCGACATCCGCCCCGTCACGGTGGCGGATTTCGTGGACCATATCGATTACGCCGTGCAGCGAATCGGCATCAAGCATGTCGGCATCTCATCGGATTTCGATGGCGGCGGCGGCATACGCGGCTGGGCCGATGCCTCGGAATCGGGCAACCTCACCGCCGAACTCCTGCGCCGGGGCTATGACCACGCCCAGATCGCGGCGCTGTGGGGCGAGAACTTCCTGCGCCTGCTCGACCAGGCCGACACGGTCGCCCGCACGACCGCGTGAACGCAAATCCCGCCCGCTCTGGATCAGTCGCGCCCAAACGGGTATATCCTGTGCCGAATTAACGAATACAGGATAAAACATGACCACCAGCACCGACTACAAGGTCAAGGACATCTCGCTCGCCGAGTGGGGCCGCAAGGAAATCTCGATCGCTGAAGGCGAAATGCCCGGCCTGATGGCCCTGCGCGCGGAATATGGCCCCACCCAGCCGCTCAAGGGCGCGCGGATCGCAGGCTGCCTGCACATGACGATCCAGACCGCCGTGCTGATCGAGACCCTGACGGCGCTCGGCGCCGAGGTGCGCTGGTCGTCATGCAACATCTTCTCGACGCAGGACCAGGCCGCCGCCGCCATCGCGGCCACCGGCGTGCCCGTGTTCGCCTGGAAGGGCCTGACGGAAGACGAGTTCAACTGGTGCATCGAGCAGACCATTCATGGGCCCGATGGCTGGACGCCCAACATGATCCTCGATGATGGCGGCGACCTGACCGTCATGATGCACGACAAGTATCCCGAACTGCTCGAGAACGTGCGCGGCCTGTCGGAAGAGACCACCACCGGCGTGCACCGCCTGTGGGAGATGGAAAAGAAGGGCACGCTGAAGGTTCCGGCCATCAACGTCAATGACAGCGTGACCAAGTCGAAGTTCGACAACCTGTATGGCTGCCGCGAAAGCCTCGTTGACGCCATCCGCCGTGGCACGGACGTGATGATGGCCGGCAAGGTGGCCGTGGTCGCCGGTTATGGCGACGTGGGCAAGGGTTCCGCCGCATCGCTGCGCAACGCGGGCTGCCGCGTGCTCGTGACCGAGGTCGACCCCATCTGCGCGCTGCAGGCCGCGATGGAAGGCTATGAGGTCGTGACGATGGAAGAAGCCGCCCCGCGCGGCGACATCTTCGTTACCGCCACGGGCAACATCGACATCATCACCATCGAGCACATGCGCGAGATGAAGCACCGCGCCATCGTGTGCAACATCGGGCATTTCGATTCCGAGATCCAGATCAATGCCCTGCGCAACTACACGTGGGACAACATCAAGCCGCAGGTCGATGAGGTCGTCTTCCCCGATGGCAAGCGCCTGATCGTGCTGTCCGAAGGCCGCCTGGTGAACCTTGGCAACGCCACGGGCCACCCCTCCTTCGTCATGTCCGCGTCGTTCACCAACCAGACGCTGGCGCAGCTCGAGCTGTGGCAGGCGCCTGAGGGCAAGTACAAGAACAGGGTCTACACCCTGCCCAAGCACCTTGATGAAAAGGTGGCCTTCCTGCACCTGGCCAAGGTCGGGGCCCACCTGTCGCGGATGTCGGACGAACAGGCCAAATACATTGACGTGCCGGTCAACGGTCCGTTCAAGAACAAGGACTACCGCTACTAAGGCCAGCCATACGGCCTGAAAGGCCCGGCACCTGCCGGGCCGATTTGATGGAGTTGAAAGATACCATGAGCATTTTTGGTACGATCCTGTCCAAGATTTTTGGCAGCCACACCGCTGCTGCCGCCACCCCGGCGGCAACCCCCGCTGCAGCCCCCGCCGCCGCGACGCCTGCCGCTGCCCCCGCAGCGCCGGCCCAGCCGGTTGACGTGGACGCCGTGCTGAGCGCGCTGGCCGCCAAGAACCCCGAGAAGCTGAACTGGCAGACCTCGATCGTTGACCTGATGAAGCTACTCGGCCTGGACAGCTCGCTTGCCGCGCGCAAGGAACTGGCCACCGAACTGCACTACAGCGGTGACATGAACGATTCCGCTTCCATGAATGTCTGGCTGATCAAGCAGGTCATGCAGAAGCTTGCGGCCAATGGCGGCAAGGTCTCCCCCGACCTGATGAAATAAGGCACGGTTGCCTGAAGCGGGCGGACGCGTGGCCTATGGCCGCCGCCCGCCCGTTTTCATGTCAGCCACCGCCCGGACTCGACAGCCGCAGCAGGCGGCATGATGGAGGGACAAGCGATGGAAACCGTTCCCGACTTTCCCGCAGTGGACGCCACCGCCATGCCGATGGAGGGCAGACCGCCCGCCTCGTCCATCTCGAACGGGCTGGTCTGGGCCGTTGGCTGCCAGTCCGGCCACCGCCCCGTGCGCCTCAATGATGAGCAGATTGCGCGGGCGCTTGAAGGCGGCTCACCCGACACCCCCGATTCATGGGTCTGGCTGCATTACGATATCGTTCACACCGCCAGCCGCGCCCATATTCAGGCCATACCCTGCCTGCCCGAGGAAGTGCGCCTCGCACTCGGTAGCACCGATCGTGGCACCAATGTCGAGGCGGAAGGCGACATCGTGTACGGCGCGCTGCCCGGCTTTGATGATGCCATGTCGGAGGATGACAAGAACCTCTCCGCCTGGCGCTTTGCCGTGCTGCCCGACCTGCTCATCACCACACGCCGCCAGCCGGTGCCCGCGCTTGGCGTGGTGTACCGCGCGTTGCAACGCAATGAATCCTTTGATTCGCCTGCCGAGGTCGTGGACCACACGCTGCTGGAATTCGCCGATACCGTACGGCGCAACATTGCCATGCTCGATGACCAGCTCGACCGCGCCGAGGACCTGCTGCTGACGCTGGACCAGCACACCGATTTCGGTCGCATCAGCGGGCTGATCGGGCGCGTGCGTCGCCGCTCGACCGAATTGCGGCGCGTGATCTCGCCCGTGGACCGCATCTTCCACAACGAAGACCTTGAACTGCCCGAATGGGCGGAAGATGACATACGCGACCGCTCGCAGCGCCAGATCCATGCGGCCCTTGATGACCTTCTGGCCCTGCAGGACCGCGCGCGCTCGCTGCAGGATGAACTGGCATCAGGCCAGGCGGAAGAAACCAACCGCCGCCTTTATACCGTCTCCATCGTGACCACGCTCATGCTGCCTGCCACCTTCGTCACCGGTTTCTTTGGCATGAACACCGGCGGCATGTTCCTGGCCTCGGGCGGGTTGGGCACGGTGGAGGCAGGGGGCATCTGCTTCATCTTCATGATGATTACGTGGTTCCTGCTCAAGATCATGAAGCTGCTGTAAACACGCCCCGCTTCAGCCTGCCGTATCATCCTCGCCATCATGCTGCGGCAGGGTGAGCGGATCAGGCAGATCGGTGGGAACGGGCTCGGGGCGGGGCGTTTTCCGGGCATCCGGGTCAGGCTGCGCCTCGGGCGGCGAACTGACACCAGGCGCCGGGTAGCGCGCGCCTTCGCCATTGTTGGGGCCAGATTTTTCAGGGTCATCATGCGTCATGGCGTGATCCTTCCCATCATCCATCACCACGCCAACGCCTGTGGCGCCAGCGGGTTGCCCCTGTGGGGCAGGACGGCGGGGGGAAACAGCCTGAAACGACGAAAGCCGCCTTATGGCGGCTTTCTCGTAACCAACTGATTTTTTATAATCTGGAGCGGGCGATGGGATTCGAACCCACGACCCCAACCTTGGCAAGGTTGTGCTCTACCCCTGAGCTACGCCCGCGCTCCGTGTCGGTGAAGCGGTTTTTACGGTAAACCCGTAGAGGCCGCAAGGGGGAAAAATACGTTTTCCGAAGTTTTTTTTCATCCCTCCACAAGGCGGTTGCGACTGTAGCGGGGAATGCCAATCTATTGCACAACAATGAACCGGCAGGACGGGCCATGCGCGAGCAGCCCGCCCGCGCATGCCGCCAGACCGACAGGATATACGACCATATGGACTACATCATCGGCCAGACTCCCCGCCCTGACAGTTCCGGCCCCGCGGGCGCTGCACCTGGCGGCGGCCCCGACCCGGTCATGGACGGCACGCAGAACACCTTCATGCACGACGTGGTGGATGCAAGCCGCGACATGCCAGTGCTGGTCGATTTCTGGGCCACATGGTGCAACCCGTGCAAACAGCTCACCCCGGTGCTGGAAAAAGTGGTGCGCGCAGCCCGCGGGCGCGTGCGGCTGGTCAAGATTGATGTCGATGCAAACCGCGCGCTGGTGCAGCAGCTTGGCCAGATCGGGCTGCCGGTGCAGTCAATCCCGCTCGTGGCCGTGTTCTGGCAGGGGCAGATCCTGGACATGATGCAGGGTGCCAAGCCCGAAAGCGAAGTGCGGCGTTTTGTCGAGAATGCCCTCAAGGCCGCAGGTGGCGGCGCCCTTCCCGCAGCCGAACTGATCGAGGCCGCCCGCAAGGACATGGCCGAAGGCCGGGCGGAAGCAGCGGCTGGCCTGTTCTCGCAGGTGCTGGAAATCGAGCCCGAAAACCCTGCCGCCTGGGGTGGCCTGACCCGCGCGCTGATCGAGATGGGCGATGACGAAGGTGCCGAGACCGCGCTGGCTGACGTGCCCGCCGCCATTGCCACCCATGCCGAGATAACGGGGGCAAGGGCAGCGCTTGACCTCAAGCGCGAAGGCCGCAAGGCGGCGGAGGAAGCCGAGGGAATCCGCGCGCGCATTGCCGCCAACCCCAAGGATTACGCCGCCCGCTTCGAGCTGTCGGTCGCGCTGAACGCCGCGGGCAAGCGGGCCGAGGCTGCCGATGAACTGCTGACCATCATGAAGGAGGACCGGCAATGGAATGATGATGCCGCCCGCCTGCAGCTCATCCGCCTGTTCGAGGCCTGGGGCCACACCGACCCCGACACCGTGGCCGCGCGGCGGCGCATGTCCTCTCTGCTGTTTTCGTGACGCGGCATGACGAAAGCGGGGTGGTCGTCATTCATGACGACATCCCGCGCCGCATCCCGCTGGTAAGCGAAATGACGCTGGCGGATTTCCCCGCCGAGCTGGGCCTGTTCCCGCTTGATGAGGCCCTGCTGCTGCCGCAGGGGCGGCTGCCGCTCAACGTGTTCGAGCCGCGCTACATCGCGCTGGTGGAGGACGCGCTGGCGGGTAACCGGCTGATCGGCATGATCCAGCCCCGCCTGCTCAATGGCATGGACGACACCCCGCTTGAGGATGAAGCCGATGACCCCGGCATGGATGATGGCTACAGCCACACCCCGCCGCTGTACAACATCGGCTGCGTGGGCCGCATCACCGCCATGACCGAGCGGGCGGATGGCACCTACGCCATCACGCTCACCGGCATTGCGCGTTTCCGCCTGCTGCGCGAGACGGGGCTGCGCCGTGGCTACCGGGTGGCGCGGGTCGATACCTCGTCCTTCGTGTCCGACCTGACCGACGTGGAAGATGACATCCCCTTCGACCGCGAGGGGCTGCTCAACGCGCTGCATGATTTCTGCGAGGCACAGGGCGTGAGCACCCAGTGGGACGCGCTGCACCAGATGGATGATGCCGCCCTGCTGGTCACCCTGCCCATGATCTGCCCGTTTGGCACCGGCCCGCGCCAGAAAATGCTCGAAGCCCCTACGCCTGCCGACCGCGCGCGCATCCTGCGCGACCTGCTGGAAGGGACTGGACATGAACCCGATGAGGGTGCATCCCCGGCATAATCATTACCCACCGCAACCTGCATGGAACCCGCCACCATGACCGAAAAGCCCCTCGCGCCGCCCCTCGACCCCCGGCTGCTGTCCATCCTCGTCTGCCCCGTGACCAAGGGGCCGCTGGTCTATGACCGCGAGGCGGGTGAACTGATCAGCAAGCGCGCGGGCCTGGCCTTTCCCGTGCGCGACGGCATTCCCATCATGCTGCCCGATGAAGCCCGCAGGGTGGATGCCTGAACATAACGCCGCCTTTTTGAAATAAAGGCGGCGCCCAAAAACTTTTCTCTTTCTTCAGCCTGCTACCGTGGGCACGGCCATGCCATCAATGAGCCGCACATCGCCCAGCCATGCGGCGGCCAGCACGCGCGCGGGCGTGCCGGGCGGGCAGGTGGCCAGCGGCTGCAGGCTGGCTGCGTGGCGCAGTTCCACGTAATCCACCGGGCCGAAGCCCGCCGCGCGTAACTGTTGCGCCACCCGCTCCAGCGCCGTGGCCACATCCGCGCCAGCAGCGATTTCGTCCGCGCAGGCGGCAAGGGCACGCGGCAGGGCCACGGCCACCTGCCGCTGCGCATCGCTCAGCCGCCGGTTGCGTGAGGAAAGCGCCAGCCCGTCCGCCTCGCGCAGGGTGGGGCAGGATACGATCTCGATAGGCAGGTCAAGATCGGTCACCATGCGGCGCACGACCTGCACCTGCTGGAAATCCTTCTCGCCAAAAAAGGCGCAGTCGGCCAGCGTCTGCATGAACAGCTTGCACACGACCGTGGCCACGCCATCAAAGTGACCGGGGCGGGCGCCACCGCACAGCCCCTCCGACACGCCCGATACGCTGATGCGCGTGGCGAAGCCTGGCGGGTACATCTGCCCCACGGTGGGGGCATAGAGCAGGTCCACCCCGGCCCCGGCAAGGAGCCGCCCGTCCTGTTCAAGCGTGCGGGGATAGGTTGCCAGATCATCGGCATTGTCGAACTGGATGGGGTTGACGAAAACAGTCGCGATCACCCGGTCCGCCTGCGCGCGCGCCGCCTGCATCAGCGAAAGATGCCCTTCATGCAGCGCGCCCATGGTCGGCACCACGCCCACGCGCGCGCCTGCCTTTTTCCATGCACGGACATGCGCGCGCAGTTCAGCCACGGTGCTTACGGTTTCCATCAGCGGCAACTCCCCTGTTCGTGCCCCGGCGTGCCACGGGCTTCATGCCTGTGCGGCTTACCATCTTTTGGCCGTAACAGGCGAGGGGCGGGGCGCGTGCACATCCCTTCACGCGGGGCGTGGTGATGGCGGGGCTTTTCTGCTAGGCTGGCGGCTGCGTCGTGCAGGAGGTTTTTTTGGCCCGTTTTCTTCCCGTTCTTGGCATCTGTGCCATCGTGCTGTCACTGGCCGCCTGTGCCACCAACACGCCGGGATCGGTCAAGGACCGCTCGACATGGGCACGCTGGGGCTATGCCGAAGGGGTGAAGAACGTCGCCTCCCACTAAACCCGCCCCACGCCCCTGCCCGGCGCGGAACCGACACGCTTTCCTCAGTTGACAGGATGCCGGCACGCCCGGCGATTTCAAGCGCATGACCAATATTTCCGAACCCGCATGGTTTCCCATCGCGCTGCGGCTGGACGGTGTCCGGGTGCTGGTGGTGGGTGGCGGCATGATCGCCGCCAACAAGGTGCGCCTGCTGCTCGCCCACCGTGCGCGGGTTGAGGTGATTGCAGGCCGCCTCGATCCCGAGATGCAGCGCTGGGAAGACGATGGCCGCATCACCCGCATCGCGCCCACGGCGGATGAAACCACGCTGCGCGCCGCCATGCCCGGCTGCCGGCTGGTCTATGCCGCGACCGATGATCGTGATGTCAACCGCGAGGCGGCAGGCATCGCGCGCGGCATGAACATTCCCGTCTGCGCGGTTGATGACCCGCAGCCCTCCACCTTCATCACGCCTGCGCAGATCCATCGCGGGCTGGTGCGCATCGCCATTTCCACTGGCGGGGCCGCGCCCGTTCTGGCGCGCCGCCTGCGCGAGCAGGTGGAAAGCACCATACCTGAGGGCACCGGGGCGCTGGCCGTGTTCATGCAGCAGCAGCGCGAGCATGTGGGCACCGCCTGCCCCGACATCTCGCGGCGCAGGCAGGTATGGGAAACCTTTCTCGATGGCACGGGCGCACAGGCCGCCCGCAATGGCGACACCACCCGCGCCCGCGCGGTGCTTGATGACATCATCGCCACCACCGCCACCCGGGGCGAGGTCTGGCTGGTGGGCGCAGGCCCCGGCGACCCGGACCTGCTCACGCTGCGCGCCCTGCACCTGATGCAGAATGCCGACTGCGTGCTGTATGACCAGCTTCTCTCGCCCGCCCTGCTCGACCGCGTGCGCCGCGATGCGGAGCTGGTGTTCGTGGGCAAGCAGCGCAACAGGCACACCATGCCGCAGGAGGAGATCAACGCCGAGCTGATCCGCCGCGCGCAGGCGGGCCAGCGCGTGCTACGGCTCAAGGGCGGCGACCCGTTCGTGTTCGGGCGCGGTGGAGAAGAGATCGAGGCGCTGCTTGAATCCGCCATTCCTTTCCAGGTGGTGCCGGGCATTACGGCGGCCAATGGCTGCGCGGCCTATGCGGGCATTCCGCTCACTCACCGCGACTGCGCGCAGGCCTGCCTGTTCGTGACCGGCCACGCCCGCGCCGACGGCACCCTGCACCTGCCATGGGACAGCATGGCCCGCCCCGGCCAGACGGTGGTGATCTATATGGGTGTTTCCGCCCTGCCCGCCTTGTGCGCGAAGCTGATCGAACACGGCCTGCCGCCCCAGTGGCCCGCCGCCATTGTCGAGCGCGGCACGCGTGCCGACCAGCGCGTGCTGACCGGCACGCTGGGCAACCTGCCCACGCAGGCCGCGCAGGCGGGCGTAGCCAGCCCCGCGCTGATCATTGTGGGCGAAGTGGTGCGCCACCGGGTGCTCTCGCCTGCATGAAACCCGCCGAAAGGCAGGACGCCGTACATCATTTGTTATGATTTTGCTGCAACTTCCGTTGTATGGAATGCCAAGACCACCAGACGGTCAGGGAGGCCATGTCCGACACATCGGCAGCTAACGCAGGGCATCGCCTGCGCGATATGGCACGTCTCCATTTCCCCTGGGCCGAGCGGCTGCCGCCCGGGTGGCTGGGTTTCAGCCTGCGCACGTGGTTCTCGCTTGTCATCGGGCTGGCCACGGCATTCTGGGTCCAGATCGACAACCCGCTGCTTGTGGGCGTGACCGTCATGATCCTGGCGCAGCCATTGCGCGGGCAGGCGCTCTCCAAAGCATTTTACCGCATTGTCGGCACGGTGGTGGGCATGGGCGTGTCCATCGTGCTCGTGGCGGTGTGGAACCAGCAGCGCGGGCCGTTTCTGGGCGGCGTGGCGCTGTGGCTGGCGGCGTGTGCGTTCGTGGGGTCGCTCGAGCGTGACTTCCGCTCCTATGGCGCGCTGCTGTCGGGCTATACGGTCGCACTTGTGGCGGTCAACTGCATCGACACGCCGCAGAACGTGTTCAACATTGCCGTCTCGCGTGCCTCCGCCATCACCATCGGGGTGTTTGCGGTGGCGGTGGTCAATATCATCTCCGGCTCGCCCGAGGCCTCGCGCGGGCTGGCAGCCGGGCTGAAGCAGCTCACCCGCCCCATCAGCGAGACCGCGCGCGCGGCCCTGCAACACCTGTATGACCGGGGCGCGCAGACCGACATCAAGCTGGCCGGGGGCATTCTGGCCCTGACCACGCGCCTGTCCTATGCCCGCACGGAATTCGAGCGTGGCGGCACGCGGACCAACGGGGCGCGCCTGGCCATGGTGTCCATGCTGACGGTGCTGGACTGCGCGCGTGGCCTTGGCCGCCACACGGGCCATGGCAACATTGACCCCGCTGTGGAGGACGCCATTGCCCGCATCGCGCGCCAGACCGACCTGCGGCTGGATCAGGCGGGGTTTACGCTGCGCATCCTCGAGGCCATCCGTACGGAGGAACGCCCCGCCCATGCGCCCAATGCCGATGAGGCGTTCGCCATAGAGCGCGCGGCCCGCATGCTCACCGCCCGCGTGCGCCTGCATGCAGGCCAGCAGATGCTGGTCGATGGCACCGGGAGCGCTGCTGACAGCAAGACCATTGCCATCGCAACGCAACCCAACATCCTGCTTGCCTTCATCGGGGCGCTGCGGGTGCTGGTGGGTTTCTCGTTCGCGGCGGGGGTGTGCGTGATCACCGGCCTGCCGGGTGCGACCGTAGCGCTGGCGCAGACCGCGCTGACCCTGACGCTGGCGGCCACCAATGTCGATACGGCCCGCTTTGGCATGGGGGCGGTGATCGGCATTCCGTGCAGCGTGCTGGCGGCGGCGGCACTGAACTTCTTTGTGCTTCTGCACGGGGCGGACATGCCCTTCCTTGCCCTGGCGCTGCTGCCGCAGACCTTTCTGGCCTGCCTGCTGCTCATGCGCCCGGGCACGGCTGCGATCGGGTTCAATTACGGGGTGTTCTTCTTCGCCATTCTGGGGCTGGACAACCACCAGAGCTACAACCCGACCGAATTCCTCAACCGCAACATCTTCTATCTGCTCGCCGCCCTGCTGGCCTTCATCATCCTCGTGCTGCTGTTTCCGCCATCAGCGCGCAGGCAGCGCTTCTGGATGGCATCCACCATCGTGCGCGCGCTTGAACGCCAGATGGCGGGCCGGGGCGAGGCCGATGGCCCGACCCGCCTCACCCGCGCCTATGACCGGCTGGCGCAGATGCAGTTCTGGTGCGACCGCCTGCCCTCCAGCCCCAGCAATACCCGACAGCTTGAAAGCTTTACCGCCTTTACCGAACTCGATGGCGCGCTGGCGCGGGCGCGGGTCTATGCCCGCCAGGCCACGGGCTACGCCCTGCTGCGGCCCGCGGCCGAACTGGCGGCACGCGAACTGCAACTGCACGCGCCATGGGGCGATCTTGACGCGCGCCTGCAACACGCCTGTGCCGCCGTGCCCGCCCCCTCCGCCCACCTGCCGCAACCCGAGCAGGTGGCCGCGATCAACCTGCTGGCGGGGCTCGATGCGGTGCTGCACTCATGGCGCGCGGCCCAACCGCGGCTGCGCCATTACGGCATCATCAAGACAGGGAAGGCAGGCTGATGCGGCAGGTTGTGGATGTGGAAGGCGTGCTGGTCTCGGCCTTTGTCATGAATCTCGGGCTGGCGCTGTGCACGCTGCTCGTGCTGCGGGTGGCACTCTCGTGGTTCAACCTGTGGCGCTTTGTGTGGAACCCGCCGCTGGCCCAGTTCGGCCTGCTGATCTGCCTTGTCGGCCTGTATACCCTGATGTTGTGAAAGACTGCTGACGTGTTCGCATATGCAAACCGCTTCGTACGCCTGGCCATTACCGCGACCATTCTTTGTGTCGCGGCCATCGTGGTGATCGTGCTGTGGGATTACTATACCGCCTCACCGTGGACGCGGAACGGGCAGGTCCGCGCGCAGGTGGCCAATATCGCGCCGCGCATTTCGGGCCAGATCAATGAAGTGCGCGTGCATGACAACGCCTTCGTGCACAAGGGCGACGTGCTGTACGTGATCGACCCGTTCGACTTCCGGGTGAAGGTGGATATTGCCGAGGCGGCGGTCAACGAACGCCGTGCCGACCTTGAGTTCAAGACATCGCAATACGAACGCCGCCAGAAGATCTCGGGCGTGGCGGTATCGGGCGAGGAAAAGCAGCAGTTCGAGGCCGTGGCCCAGCAGGCGGAAGCGCAGTATGCCTCGGCCCTGGCCGATCTGCGGCAGGCGCGCATCGACCTGGAGCGCACCGAAGTGCGCAGTTCGATCAACGGTTATGTCACCAACCTGACCATGCGCGCGGGCGACTATGCCAGCGCAGGGCATGTGAACATCCAGATCATCGATGCGGATTCCTATTGGGTGGATGGCTATTTCGAGGAGACGAAAATCCATTCCATCCGTGAAGGCGAACCCGTGCGGCTGGACCTGATGGGGTTTCATGAACCGCTGTTCGGCCATGTGGAAAGCATTACGCGCGGCATTGCCAGCAACAACGCCGCCACCTCCATACAGGGCCTGCCGGCGGTGGACCCGGTCTATACCTGGGTGCGGCTGGCGCAGCGCATTCCCGTGCGGGTGCATATTGATACCGTGCCGCCCGGCCTCGTGCTGGCCGCGGGCATGACCGCTACCGTCACGGTCGTATCAGAGGCGGGAAACCGCCGCCACATGTCGGTGCGTGACGCACTGCGGCATGTGGGCGATGACATGCAGCATCTGGCGGGGCACCGTTAAAGGCAGGTGAAGTGATAAAAGCTTTTGGGTGTCGCCTTTTTTCAAAAAGGCGACGTCTTCCAAAGCTTTTTTTCTTTTTCATCAGCACTGCGGGGCTTGGTTTATCCCCAGATTCGGGGGAAGGATTTTCGGGCAACCCTGTGGAAAGACCTGTCAGAAACAGGGGAAAACGGGCACGTTTGTCACGAATCCTGCAAATAACAGGCACGATGGCCGCACCCGGCTTCAGCCTTCCGTAGCGCGGGCGGTCGTGGCCTCAAGGCGATGGGCGCGGTACAGCAGGCCATGGCCGAGCTTTTCAATCAGCAGGCCCCGGCGCTGCAGGCGTTCATGGCTGATGGCGTAACCGGTTTCGCGTACGATCTGGCCCCACAGCACCTGCAACCAGCCACGCAGGGCAAGTTTCATCCGTGTCATATCGCGCGCACTCCCGTTTATCGCCAAGTCAGTCGTTATGTTCATGGCAGATAAGTCTTATGTGCATAACATTCAAGTCAACATATATGGCCTGAAAGGTTATTTTTATTTAATTCCTGTCATGACATGAATGCTGCCGCCACGGCGCGCGCCATCATGCCCGCCCATCCATGACAAGGATGAACCGACTTCAGTCCGCCATGGGGGATATCTTGCGCCATCTGTTCGTGTTTCTTGCCCTGCTGGGGTGGGGGTGTGCCACCGCTGCGGCCCAGACACCGGCCTCACAGGTCATCAGCACCCTGTTTTCCGACAAGCTGACCATGATGGACCTTGGCCTGATCCGCGCCGAGCGCGCCATGCAGCACGAAATTGACAGCCTGCCCGACACCTATGACAGCGACATGGTGCCGGTGGCCGATTTTGACCCAAGGCGCAACAGCATCCTGGTGGGCATATGGTACCAGAACCATGACAGCTTCAGCCGCGCGCAATGCGACAAGCTGCTTGATACGATCCACAAATCGTTTGGCAACCAGCCCACCACCATCATCGCCTCATGGTTCCGCCACCATGGCTACACCTCGCTGCGCGATGCAGGGCAGTTCTATATCGGGCTGCGCAACATCATCTGGCTGGTCGTAACCGATGGCGACCGCGCCTGCTCATATTCCATGGCCACCGGGCAGACGACGGTGAACGGGTTCTAGCGGGCAGAAGCCACGGACGGTGTCACCTTTTTCCAAAAAGGCGACACCGTCTAAAGCTTTTTGAAAAAAGCTTCACCAAAAACTTTTGTAATTCCAATATATTAGTAGTTTCTAGAAAAAAGTCTTTACCACCCGATCAGAAGCTTGCGCCAACCGTCAGGAAGAACATGCGCGGCGCCATCGGGTAGGCCGTATACTGCCCGCTGGCCTGCGAGGTGTTGAGGGTGGACCAGGCGCGGGTATTGGTCAGGTTGGTGATGTTGCCCTGCACCTTGAGCCCCTGCACATGCGGAATGCCCTTGATGGTATAACCGGCATTGATGCTGAACAGAGCATAGGACTTGACCGAAAGGTCATTGGTATAGGTCGTGTAACGGCGGCCGATGACATCACCGATAAACTGGCCATAGAAATTGCCCCAGTTGGTGGAGGCCACGAATTTTTCGGTCCAGTCAGGCAGGCCGACAACATTCTTGCCCGCCGTATGCACCTGTGTGGTGCCTGAAAAATAATCATCATTATAGACAGATTTGTTATAGGACAGCGCATTATAGAAAGAGAAATGCGGCCCGAACTGTGCCGTGAACGAGAAATCCATGCCATCGGTCGAAACGGAACCGACATTGGTCAGAATAGTGGATGAACCAATAATATAGGAAACGTTGCTATTGTAAGCCGATGAGGCTACGGCAAGCAGGCGGTTGGAGAAATGGACGTGATAGTATTCAAGCTGCCCGCTGATATGGGTGAGTGGGCCGAGCTTGACGCTGCGGTTGGTACGTAGGCCGGTTTCGTAGGTCCATGCCGTTTCGGGCTTGCCGTTTTTCTTGAAGTTCTCGAATGCCTCCTGGCTGGTCATGCCCCAGGGGCTGGCATTGCCGTAGCCCGTATCCTGGAACGAGCGCATGTTTTCCTGAATGTTGGCGAACCACTGCTCATGCGGCGTAAAATTCCACAATGCACCAAAGGAAGGCAGGAACGGCCTGACCGCCGCAATCCGGCCGCCGGGAATGGTTTCAGCCGTTTTGGGGGAGAGTGATCCCGGCAGGGCAGCAACCGGTAGGGTGCCGTTTGTATAGACCAGCTCCGACTTGAAGCCCGCATTCAGCATGAAGTTTTTGGTGATCTGCCAGCTATCCTGCAGGTGCGTGGTCCAGGTATTGGTATAGAAATAGTTGGTGTACTGGTGGATCAGCGGGTTCTGCTGGCGGTCATAGGGTGTTGTGGGGTTATTGATGTCAAAGGCATACCAGCGCCGGGCCTGGGTGTTGTTGTTGCGCTCGTACCAGCCACCAAGTTCAATATGGTGGTGGCCCACCTCGTAGCGCAGGGTGGACATCAGGCCGCCACGATTATCCCAGTATTCGGTCGTGCGCGTTGCCATGCCCGAGCCGCCAAACACGTTGGACAGGTCGGTGGAAGACTGATTGGGGAAATAGGCCCCGAAAAGGGTCGGCAATCCGGCCGCGCTGATCGGGCCGGCCACGACGCCCTCGCCCATGTCATGATGGTAGTAGATCTGGTTGGTCCAGTGCAGGTGCGCGCTGAAATCATGTGTCCATTTTGTATAGGCCAGGAAATCCTCACGCTGGGCATCAGAGTAATAGTTACGGTAATTATTGCCCGCAATATTGGCTGCGTTTTTGTAATAGTTCACGGCTTCGTTCAGGTTGGGGTACAGGAACGGGCGTACGTACATGCTGCCGCCTGATGGCTCGACAATCCCGTCCTCATTGGGTTCCACCTTGTCGGACCAGTCAAAGAAAGTCGTGATCCTGTCGTGCGACCCGTCATGCACGAACTTGGCGTTGACCTGATTGCCGCCCTGATGGCCTGCAAAGTCCCAGGCCCGCGCATCCTGTCGCGCCCATGAAACATAGGCCGCATTGTTATGGCCAAAATCACCCGTATCAACCCGGGCAAAGGTGCGGAAGGTGGACCAGCTGCCAAAGGTCTGGGAAAGCTGGCCACCGGCCTTGTGCAGCGGGTCCTGTGTCGTGAATTCCAGCGAGCCGCCAAGGTTGCTGGTCGAGGCCGTGCCAAGCGCGCCCGCACCCGTTGCAACGGTAGCGGAGCCGATGTTTTCGCTTATGGCCGCGCGCTGGGGGGAGAGACCGTTATAATTGCCATATGACTGGTCGCCAAGCGGCACGCCATCAAGCGTAAAGCCGAGCTGGTTCTGGTTGAAGCCGTGGATGTAGAGCGATGAATTCTGTTCGTTATTGCCCCACGGGTCAGCATTTTCAAACACGACGCCCGGCAGGATCTCAAGCGCCTTGACCGGGTTGATGCCGGGCAGGATGCGCTGCAACTGGGTGCGGTTGACGGTCTGCTCGGAGCGCGTGCGACGGGCCGTTGCCATGATCTGCTCGACACTGGCGGCAGAAGGCCGCGCATCATCACTGCGCGCCCCGGCCATCTTTTTATGCGGTGCCCGCTCAGGATTTTTTTCCCTGAGGGCAGGCTGGACCGTCTGTGCATGCGCCGTGGAGAGCGCCAGGGCAGAACAGAACAGACCAAAAGCAACATGACCATTACATAGTAACTTGATCGACACCTGAAGATCTCCGCGATGAGAAGGCGAATCATCGTCTATCAGCGCGGTTACTCTTTTTGATGTGAAGGTTTCATGACAGTGCAGCAGTGCCACACCCACAAAACAACAGTGGTTACTTGCGTGAATTTTTTATGAAGGCAGTCGGGATCACAAATTTATTCTGCCATATCCATGATTTATTTTTTATACGTCATTATATATTTTCAAACATCTCCTTTACGTTCCCCCGCCCGCCGGGGCGCATGGCCGGGCGTCACGGCTTGAGGTTGCGCCGCGCCACGACCATGCCAGCGCCCTCCGGTATTATGGATGTGCTTTCATTATTGCTGCGGTCGATGTCAGGAATGGCGTGGTCGGGATCGAGAATGGCAGAGCGCACCGGCCTGCCATCAGGCAGGAACACGACGGTCTCATTGCCCTTCGCCCATATACCGGTGGGCAGGATGCGCCGCGTGGTCGCCCCATCGGCCCATGTTACCTGCAACGTAACCGGCAGCGGCAGGGCGCCCTTGTTCCGCACCTTTACCTGCACGCCTTTTGCCGGGTCATTCTTGACATATTCCAGCCCCGCCAGCGCGTAATCCGGTGCGGCATTGGTGAAATACCAGCCACGCCAGAACCATGACAGATCCTCCCCCGCGTCACTTTCCATCAGGCGGAAGAAGTCCGACGGCGTGGGGTGGCGATAGGCCCAGGCGGCAATGTAGTGGCGAAAGGCCGGGTCAAACCGCGCGGGGCCAAGGATCTGGCTGCGCAGCAGTTCCAGCCCGTAAGCCGCCTTGAAATACGCGATGGCATGCCGGTCGCCCCTGCCGGGGATGTAGGAAGGCCCCATGATGGGCTGGTAGACCGGGTCTTTGAGCACCTTGACGATATCATCCGCGGGCCTGCCGGTATCGGGCGCGTATTCGCCATCATGCTTGGGCGCGAACTCGCCTTTGTTGAAATGCAGCGACGCCAGTGAATCGATAAACGTATTGAAGCCTTCATCCATAAAGCCGTTGCGGCGTTCATTCGAGCCGACAATCATGGGAAACCACGTGTGGCCAAGTTCATGGGTGGTGATCCAGAACAGCTTGGCATCGCGGTCCTTCATGCCATCGAACACGATGCCCGGATATTCCATGCCCGCGCCGTGGCCGCCCACATTGATGGCCGTGGCCCACGGGTAGGGGTACCAGTCATGCGAGAAATACTCGATCGTGTGTTTTACGTATTCGGTCGAGCGGTCCCATGCCTGCGGCCCCATGGCCTCAACGGGGTAGACCGACATGCCAAGCCGGGCCTCGGGCTTCATGCCCGGCGCGGGGGCGATGGGCGGCAGGTCCAGCCTGGCTGCATCCCACAACAGGGCGGGCGAGGCGACGAAGGCCACGTCGCGCGTGCTGTCCATATGAAAGCGCCACGTGCGGCTGCCTGCGGGCGGCGCGTGGGCTGCCGCCTCCACATCCGCCTGATCACGGATCATGACGCGCGTTTCGCTACGCCGGGCCTGCGCAAGGCGCTGCTGCTGCGCGTGTGAAAGCACCTCCGCCGGGTTGACCAGCGCGCCTGAGCCCACGACCATGAAACTGGCGGGAACGGTCACCGCGTAATCAAAATTGCCGTAATCGAGATAGAACTCATCGCCCACATAGGGCAGCGTATCCCACCCGTGCACGTCATCAAACACGGCCATGCGGGGGTAGAACTGGGCGATTTCGTAAAGATCGCCGTTTTTGGAGGGGCTGACCGCCGTGCGCCCGCCCCATGCGCCGGGCATGGTGTAATGCCACCGCACCCGGAACACCTGCGTCCTGCCCGGCGCCAGCGGGTGTGGCAGGGTGATCTGCATGCGGGTATCGGAGATCAGCGGCGTTACCTCATGCGTGGCGGTGCCCTCCATAAGGGTCACCGCCCCGATCTGCACCCCATCCGTATGCGGCGCGCCAGCGGGGCTGGACAGGCCGGCCCGCCTGCTGTCGGCGCGGTACATGTTCTGGTCAAGCTGCACCCACAGCACCGGCAGGCTGCTCGGGCTGTTGTTGTGATAGGTGACCGTTTCCTCGCCCGAGAGTTCATGGGTCGTGGGGTCAAGGGTGACGGCAATGCGGTAATCAGCCTGGTTTTTCCATGCCATCGGCCCTGGTGTGCCATCACCCGAGCGGTAGGCGCTGACCGGGGTTGGCATCACGACCGGGCTGAAGATCTGGTTGGGGTCCGGCACCGCAACCTGCGCCCGAACCGGCCGGGGCGACAGGCTGACAAGCACGCCACAGGCCGCCAGATAGCAAAGCCGCATCATGTAAGGGGCTGACATCAGGGGGTGTCTCCTCATCACCCCTGATCGGGGGCCGATAATGTGCTGCGGCGTTGTTCGAAGCTTGTTGAAAAAAGCTTCACCAAAAACTTCTTTAATGGTCTGAAATCCCTCTCAGTCAGGCAGCCGGTCAACGGATTCCACATGCTGCTCCACCACATCGCGGCTCAGCCACAGATCACGCAGGGTCTTGCTGCTCAGATAGGAAAGCTGATCGGCATGATGGGGCGAGCCGGGCTGGCTGGAATTGCCATAGCTCAGCAGTCCCTTCGCCTTCATGGGCGTGGAGAAACTGACCAGCGAAACCCATGTCTCGCCATGCAGCGGCGTGCGCTCGCCATCTTTCATGGGCCCCCAGGTGATGGTGCGGAAAATGCCGGTATTGCCAAAGCCACCATTGCCCGGCAGGTCGACATTATTGATGTGAAAGCGTGATACATCGCCAAACGGGCGGTCGATTGCGCCATACAGCTTTCTGGTCTCGACCGCCGCCTGTGCAAGCAGGTTGACCGCATGGGCGGGATCCTTCAGGCCCGATGGCGTGCTGATCGGGTCATCAAGCGACCATTGCCGGGCAAATCCATCCGATCCTGCAAATCTGGGGCCCATGAACAGCCGCGCCCATGTCTCGAACAGCAATGCGCCGCGGCTGGTGGCGTCATCGGCGCCATCCCAGTCTTGCAGCACCTTCACGGCCGCCTTCACATCAGCGCGGCGGTCCTTGCGGGCGGCGGCAAGGAGTTCGGGCAGAATACGCTCGGCCAGCAGCGAACGGGTATTGAGCTTGCGGGCCATGATGTCGTCAAACGACATTTTCACCTCGCCCGCGAGCATGCGGGTCGACATCTGGGCGCGCAATGTCATCGGGCCGGTCTGCGCCACATAGGCCGGATAGGTCTTGGGGTCGAGCAGGCGCGGATAGGTGGCAAGCCAGGGTGGATCATTGGCGTTCTGCACAAAGCCTGATGCCGGATCAATCACTTTGGGCAGATTGTCATAAGCAACAACGCCTTTGGGTATGTTATCCGACCGGTCACCCGGCACGATGCTGTTCCAGTAATCAAAGTCGCCATTATTGTGTTTTGGCAGGATACCGTTGTCGAGATACATGACATGCCCATCATGATCGGCATAGACAATGTTGAACATGGGCACCTGCAGCTTTCTGAGCGCTGCCTGGAACTCATTAAAATTGTGCGATCGCGCCATGTCCCAATACTGCCTGAGCATGCCGGGGCGATCGAGGCCCGCCACATACAGCGCAATGGGCGTGCCATCCGCCTCATTAAAGACCGGCCCCTGTTTTGCATAACGCTGCACGAAACTACGGGTGGCCAGCGTGCCGTCCGGCATCTTTACCTTATAGGACAGGGTGCGGGTGGCAAATTTCCGCTTCCGGCCATCGAGCCGGTAGCCGTCGCCATCGGGGGTGAGCCTGTAGCGCACGGCGCCCAGAATGGTGTTGACGGTATTGGTAAACGCGACATCCGGCGTAAAGGCAAAGCGCAGCACCGGCAGGCCCACATGCGTTGCGCCGTAAATGCTGAAGCCGGGACCATTCAGCTGCGCCTCATAATAGGTATAGAACGGCGTGCTCCACGGCAGGTGCGGGTTGGCCAGCAGCACGGCGTGCCCATCGGTCGTGCGCGAAGGGGCAATGGCCCAGGCATTCGACCCGCCTGCCCTGCGCTCGGGCGCATCGCCGAGCATTTTCCGCTCCTCGGCAATATAGACATAATTCATCAGCCGCAGGCCGTGGGCCACGACATCAACCCCACTGACCGGCAGGACGGCGCGCATGTCATCGGCAATATCAGCGGGGTGGCCTGCGGCATAATCGTTGATGCCGCGCGCGAACGCATCGAGATCCCTGCGAAAGCCCGGCGTCTGGCGGGCATAAAAGGTTCTGGCGCGTTCATACACGCCATTGCCCCGCACCCAGCGATCCGACTCTTCTTCTGTCACGCCCCAGTATTCGGCGGCCCGGCCGCGGGCGGTGCCATAAAGCTTCAGGACAATATTGCCGTGACTATGCGCCTGCGCCCAGCCAAAGCCGTAGAAGGCACCGGCCTCGGTCGTGGCATAGATATGGGGCACGCCAAACGTGTCCCACAGAATTTCATCATGCCCTGCCTTGGCGGCCCGGGCCACGTGGCTTCCACCCGCCACGGCCAGGCCCGCGCCGAGGCACAGCCCCAGCCGCCACTTCCGTGCCAATCCCATATGACTCTCCCTTTGCCGCCACGGCATCATGCCCGATTTCATCTGTCGTTATAGATTGAATCCGAAACGATTGGCCAGAAACGCGCATGCAAGGGAAGGCAGGCCCGACTGATGGCGGGCAGGGAGAACGAAAGTTTTCGGGGACGACCTTCTTTCAAAAGGCGGCGTTCTTCGAAGCTTTTTGAAAAAAGCCTCACCAGAAACTTTTATGACTCGGAGGTCTTGCTTTCATTCCAGAAAGCCTGCTGCAGGGCCGCGGCCTCGGCTTCCAGCAGCGGGCCGATCACCGCCACCGGGCGCTGCCCGGCAGCAAAAACCGTGCGGCAGGGCAGGTCGAGGGTCGGGTTCTCGGGGTGGTTGCCCGTCATTTCCTTAAGGCTGTGTTCGCTCTGGCCAAAAACCACCCGGCCAATGCCGCTCCAGTACACCGCACCTGCACACATCGCACACGGCTCGGCTGATGTGTACATGGTGTGCGACGCCAGCACGGCGGGCGGGAAGCGCTTCGAGGCCCGCGTGGCCAGCAGGCGCTCGGCATGGGCGGTCATGTCACCGCCTTCAGCAGTGAAGCCGTTGCCCTGTTCCAGCACCACCTGCCCCTGCGCATCGACCAGAATGCAGCCAAAAGGATGATCACCCCCCTGCCGCGCCTGCTCGGCCACTGCAAAGGCGCGACGCAGGAAATGCGCGTGATCAAGATCGGGCAGCAGGTCGGTCATGAGGCATCCTTCATCGTATATCGTGCAGAGCAGGCCTTGTGCGCGCAGCCCGTTCTGCAAACCCCGACCGGCCTATTCCGGCACGGGGTGCGCCATGTGCTGGCGCAGTGTGTGCATCTCGTCATCAAGGTAACCCACGATGTCGGTGGTGTCATATGCGCCATCAAACCGGGTGGCCGCGAGTTCGGCCCGCATGGCGGCAATCCGCTCAAGCTGGCGGGCAAGCTGGGTGGTGTAGCGGGCAACCCATGCGGGTTCATCGGGTGCGAATCGGGCATCGACATCAGCCTGCGTGCACCCGGCCGGCAGATAGGCACTTTGCATCTGTTTGCACTCCATGTGTGTGAATAAGATACACAATGACATGGAAGGCAGCGATGCAGGCGCAGATGTTCTCATAAAGTTCTTGCTGTATGTGTGTTTTTTCAGCACATACTCTGTGTATGAAAAATATGCACAACACATCCACCACTGCACCCTCCCCTGTTCCGCCACGCCGCACACGCCCACCGCGTGTTGACTGGGCCGCCCTTGCCCCGCGCGTGGCCACCCTGCGGGCGCAGGGCTGTTCCACGCGCGAGACCGCCCGCAGGCTGGACATGAACATCAAGACACTCGAGGCCCATCTGCGCCGCCACCGCATCCGCCATGCCATACCGATGGACCGCCCCGACCAGGTGCGCCGCACCTGCCTGAACTGCGACACCGCCTTTGTGGCCGATGGCCGCTTTTTGCGGCTGTGCCCGGAATGCCGGGCCATGTTCAGCTAACGATGCTCACATTCCCGTGATGTCGGAACCGGACCGGGGATTGCTCACTTAAAGGTGCATATGACATCGCAACAGGATACCGGGCATGGATAGCGCTTTACGCAACCGCACGCAGACCCCCTCCAGCACAGAACCAGCCCGCCTCCAGTTCCGCATTGCCCTGCGCCATTGCGCGCCCGCCACCACGGCCCGTGCGCCTGCTGGCCAGCGGCGCCTGCGCTCGGTAGCCGCCATTGGCTTGGCCCTTGTGGTCGCGGGCACGGGGCTGAGCGGGTGCAAGCGCCACCACGAGACAACGGGCGAGAAAATCGATCATTTTGGCGACAAGATGCAGGACACCTTCGACCCGCCCAAAGGCCCGGGGGAAAAGGCAGGCCGCACGATAGACCGCACCCTGCATGATGACTGATATTTTGTAGGAAATATTGAAAAATGCCGCCTTTCACTTCAACAGGGCGGTATTTTTATTATGCAGATAAACGTTTTTGGTGAATATTTTTTCAAAAGTTCCAGAAAAACGACGCCTTTTTGGAAAAAGGCAGCACCCAAAAACTTTTACTTCTTTTCAGCCTGCGCTACCGCATCAAACGAAAGATCGAGCACCGGGTAATCTGCCCAGTCCGCGAAGTCGAAATGCCACCATTCCTCCGCCAGGGGCACAAAGCCACTGGCCTGCATGATGCGCGCCAGCAGGTCGCGCCGCTGCCGCGCCAGGGCATCCCCACCGGCATAGTCAACATGAGCGCGGGGCGTCATTTCATCAAAGCCCGACGGCATGGGCACGACCTGGTACGTTGCCAGATCCCATAGGGTCAGGTCCACCGCACAGCCCCGGTTATGGCGTGACCCCATGGCCGGATCCCCCACGAATTCATGCAATGCCTCCGGCACGGCAGCGCGGAACAGCGCCGTGACATGCCATGGCCGATAGGCATCATAAACCAGCAGGCCGTAACCATGCCACGCCGCAAGGCCGCGCGCATGCGACAGGGCCAGCGCCGCCGGGCGCTGCAAAAACGCCCGCGCCGCCGGATAAACCGGAAAACCCAGAAAATTGCGGCTAGAAGCATAACGGACATCCAGCGCAATCGCCGGATCAACCTGCGTAATGTCAACCAGGTCCGCAACCCTTGGTGCGGGTGCAAAGGCAGGCATGACCGCCTGCCCGGCCAAAGCCCGCAGCGCATCGGGCGCAAGGCGCGCGGGCACGCGAAACAGGTCATCGCCCTCAAGCACGGGGCCGGGCGGGGAAGCGGGCATTACCGCACCCCGGTCAGGGGCAGTACCGGCCCTTCAGTTCGTGGGCGGTGTGTAGGATTGTACATCTTCCACCGTATGGCTGAGCAGGATCTTGCCGTTATCGGCAGACTGCACCCATGCGGCGGGAATGGTAAAGGCGCTCTCTGCCGGGCCATCAACGGTCACCTGAATCGTGCCATCGGCATTGACTGCCGTGAGCGTGCCCATGCGGCCCGTGCCCGCCGCGATCACGTCCTGACCCAGCATGGCCTGCGTTACTTCCGTCATGAATTCCCTTTCCTTGCCGGACATGCGGGCAGGCACCTGCGTGCCGCCCCATGCCCTGTTTTTCACATGGCGGACCCTGTCGGCCGCCTTCCGTGCGCCGGCGCCTTTACAGCAACCGTTCCGGCCTTACCCATGCCGCGCACGGTCACCCGGCACAGATCCGTGCGGGCGTATCTGCGGGTTCAACGCCCGGCACGGGCCGAAGTTGTCCTGGCCTAGTTCACGCCAAACTGGCTGCGCTTGGCCATGACCTGATTGAGCTGCTCGTTGTAATGGTGATAGGTGCCCTTTGGCACGCAGCCCATCTCCTCAAGGTCTTCAAGCTTGATGCTGTCATTGAGCCAGGAATTGACCTCGTTGAACTGGATCTTCGCCGGGACCGGGCGCCCGCTGAAAATCACCGGATCATCCTGACCCTGCACATAGCCGAATTTCTTATAGACCCCATCGGCAGGCGGGTTGTGCTCCGCCATCTCGCCACACACCACCGATGCGCCATCCATGGCATGCACCGTGGCATTGCGGAAGGTTGCGGCATGCGGGTCAGGCAGGGTGGCGGCCACGTGGCGCTCGGCTTCGGTAATGATGGCGGCACCGCCCGCCGCATGGGCCAGCCCGGAATACAGGCAGAGCGACACGCCCAGTATAATGACTCGTTTCATGCTTCCACCGCCTGATCATTCATATTGCCATAGCTTGCTTTTGTTGTGATGCGCTGCCCGCCTGCATCGGTCAAGCCGGAGCTGGCAGGCCCCGGCATCAGCAATTGTGTCATGAGTGATAATATCTTAACGCAAGAAGGCGCGCACAGACCCAGGCAGGCGGGTTATAACAGTGCACCCTGTCGGCCCCGTGGCCGCCCACTGCATCAAAGGCCCGTTCTCCCCATGTCACAGCGCCCCGTTCCCGCTCCCGCGGCTGACCCGTCCACCCGGCCCGACTTCGTGCATGTGCGTGGCGCGCGCGAGCACAACCTCAAGGATGTGAGCGTGGACATTCCGCGTGACCGGCTGGTCGTGTTCACCGGGGTTTCGGGCTCGGGCAAATCCTCGCTGGCCTTCGGCACGCTGTATGCGGAGGCACAGCGGCGGTACCTGGAGTCAGTCTCGCCCTATGCCCGCCGGCTGTTCCGGCAGATGCCGGTGCCCGATGTCACGTCAATCGAGGGGCTGCCGCCCGCCATCGCACTCCAGCAGCAGCGCGGCACGGGCACCGGGCGCTCCACGGTGGGCAGCATCACCACGCTGTCGAACCTGCTGCGCATGCTCTATTCCCGCGCGGGGCATTACCCTGCGGGCATGAAACGGCTGGAGGCGGAATCATTCTCCACCAACACGCCCGAAGGCGCATGCCCGCAATGCCACGGCCAGGGCCGCATCATGGACACCACGACCGCGCTGCTGGTGCCCGATGACAGCCTCTCGATCCGCGAGCGCGCGGTCGCGGCATGGCCCACGGCATGGCAGGGGCAGAACCTGCGCGATATTCTCATCACCAAAGGCGTGGATGTGGACTGCCCCTGGCGCGACCTGCCCGCCAAGACCCGTGAATGGATTCTCTACACCGAGGAAACACCCACCTACCCCGTCTATCCCGGACTGGACCATGCCGCCGTGCAGCGCGCGATACGCGACAAGGTGCCCCCTGCCTATAACGGCACCTTCACCGGCGCGCGGCGCTATGTGCTGCACACCTTTGCCACATCGCAGAGTGCGAACATGCGCAGGCGGGCCGAGCGGTTTCTCACCGCCACGCCGTGCCCCACCTGCCATGGCGCGCGGCTGAACCCCGATGCGCTGCGTGTGACCATCGCGGGGCTGAACATTGCCCGGCTCACCCGCCTGCCGCTTGCCGCCATCGCCCGCACGCTGGCCCCGCTGGCTGATGGCACGCATGTGCCCGAACAGGCCCCGCAGGCAGGTGATGCCACCGCCATTGCCGCCCGCCGCATGGCCACCGACCTGCTTGGCCGCATTGCGGTGCTGGAGCATCTGGGCCTTGGCTACCTGCAGGCCGACCGCTCGGTCACCACGCTTTCGCCCGGTGAGTACCAGCGCCTGCGGCTGGGCACGCAGATCCGCTCCAGCCTGTTTGGCGTGGTGTATGTGCTCGATGAGCCCTCAAGCGGGCTGCACCCCGCCGATGCCCACAACCTGCTCGATGCGCTGGAGGGGCTGAAGCAGGCAGGCAACTCGCTGTTCATTGTCGAGCATAACCTCTACCTCATCCGCCGGGCGGACTGGATTGTCGATGTCGGCCCCGATGCGGGCACGCGCGGGGGCGAGGTGCTGTATAGCGGCCTGCCCGATGGCCTGCGGGCTGTCAAAAACTCCCGCACCGCACCCTACCTGATTGGCAGCAATGCCCCGATTGCCCGCACGCCCCGCCCGGCCAGAGGGTGGCTGAAGCTTGCGGGCATGACGTGGAACAACCTGCACGACCTGAGCGTGGATATTCCGCTAGGGACATTCGTGACCGTGACCGGCCTGTCAGGCTCGGGCAAATCCAGCCTTGTCAGTCAGGCGCTGCCCGCCATCATGGCGCATGCGCTGGGGCAGAAACTGCCCGATGCGCCAGACGCCGACGCCATCGAGGACATGCCCGAAGGCACGCCGCAGGGGCATGTCGTGGAGGGCGTGAAGAAAATCAGCCGGCTGGTCATGATCGACCAGAAACCCATCGGCCGCACCCCGCGCTCTAACCTGGCCACCTATACCGGCCTGTTCGACACGATCCGCCAGATCTATGCCGCGACCGACCTGGCCAGATCGCGCGGCTATGATGCGGGCCGTTTTTCGTTCAACCTGCCAAAAGGCCGCTGCCCCACCTGTGAGGGCGCGGGCTCGGTGATGGTGGAACTGCTGTTCCTGCCCAGCGTGTATTCCCCCTGCCCCACCTGCCACGGCACACGCTACCGGCCCGAGGTGCTGGAAGTGACCATAGGCGGCAGATCCATTGCCGATGTGCTGGCCATGACGGTGGATGAAGCGGCTGCCTTTTTTGCCCACAACCCGACCCTGTCCACCACGCTCGCCACACTCCAGCAGGGTGGGCTTGGCTACCTGCGGCTGGGCCAGCCCGCCACCGAGCTTTCGGGCGGGGAGGCGCAGCGCATCAAGCTTGCCACCGAACTGCGCAAGCAGCGCCGGGGCCATACGCTGTATATTCTTGATGAACCGACAACCGGCCTGCACCCCGCCGATGTGGACCGGCTGCAGGCCCACCTGCAATCGCTGGTGGATGGCGGACACACCGTGGTGGTGGCCGAGCACGACATGCGGGTGGCGGCCAGAAGCGACTGGATTATCGACATGGGGCCGGGCGCGGGCGACGGGGGCGGCACGATCGTGGCCGCTGGCACGCCGCATGACGTGGCCCGCGCCCACGGCAGCGCCACCGCGCCCTTCCTGCTGCCCCTTACCGGCTGATTGATAAGGTCAAGGTTCCTGGTGAAGCGTTTTTTAAAAGCTTCACCAAAAAACGCCGCCTTTTTGAAAAAAGGCGGCGCCCAAAAACTTTTATCCCTTTGATGCAGGCAGCACGCCCCACATTGCCGCAACGCCCGCGAAGACCAGCAGGGCCGCCACCAGCGTCATGAGGCTCCAGCTCCGCAACCCCTCGCGCACGCTCACGCCGCACAGCCTTGTCACGATCCAGAACCCCGCATCATTCACGTGCGACAGCGCCATGCCGCCCGCACCCATGGCCAGCGCCATCAGCGCCAGATGGGTCTGGTCAAGGTGCAGGCGGCCGATCATGGGGCCAAGGATGCCTGCCGTGGTCATGAGCGCCACGGTCGTCGGCCCCTGGGCCACGCGCAGGATCATGGTCAGCACAAAGGCCAGCACCAGCAGCGGCAGGCCGGTCGACGCCAGCAGGCCGCCCAGCGCATCGCCCACGCCGCTGCCCACCAGCACCTGCGCGAACGCCCCGCCCGCCCCTGTAATGAGGATGATGATGGCCGTGCCCGGCAGGGCGGCAGCCACGACGTCGGACACCGTGGCCAGCGCCATGCCGCGCCGCAGCCCCAGCAGCCACGCGCACAGCAGCACATCCAGCCCCAGCGCCACGAAGGGAATCCCGGCAAAGACCAGCACCGTGCGCAACCGCCCTGAGCCCATCAGTTCGCCCGCCAGCGTGCCCGCCACCATCAGCACCACCGGCACGGCGATGACGGTCAGGATCTCGCCCACGCCCACCGGGCTGCGCGCGGTGGCCTGCATGAAGGCAGCCGCTGCGTCATGCCCCGCCTCCTGCCCCTGCACGGGCGTGCGGGCTTCGTCCACCACGGCGCGGATATCGGGCGCGCAGCGCAGCGGCTGCGCCATGATGGGCCGGGTCAGCACATAGGTCAGCACCGTGGCCACGGCTGCCAGCGGCAGGCCGAGCAACAGCATGTGCCCTGCGCCAACGCCCAGTGCCGCCGCCACCGCCACGGCACCGGGGTGGGGCGGCAGCAGGGCATGGACGGTGAGCATGGTCACGGCCATGGGAATGCCGAACACGGCAGGCACGCGGCCCGTCTGCCGCGCCATGCCATAGACCAGCGGCATGAGCATGATCACGCCTACCTCAAAAAACACCGGAATGCCCACGCCAAAGGCGGCAATGACCAGCGCCAGCGGCACATGGGCGGACCCCACGCGGCGGATCAGCGCATTGGCCACGGTTGCCGCCCCACCCGAAAGGTCAACCATGCGCCCGATCATGGCCCCGAAGGCCACGATAATGGCGATATGGCCCATGATGCGGCCCATGCTGCCCTGAATGGCATCGGCCAGCTTTGTTACGGGCATGCCGGTGAGCAGGGCCACGGCCACGGCCACCACCAGCAGGGCAACGAAGGGATGCAGCCGGAGTTTGAGGATAAGCAGGAGCAGGACGGCAATGGAGCCAATGCCGGTCAGGATCAGCGCGAGCGGAGTCATGGGGCGGTCCCGTGCGTGAGAGTGGCCAGTCTCGTCCAGCCAAACGCGCCTTTTAAGGGGCAGCCCTGCGAGAAAGCAACAACCTTGCGCACCTGCCCCGAACAGGCCGCGCCACACGCCCCTGCAATGCGGGCGCAGCCACCGCACCAGACAACCGCCCGGGGGGCCTGCGGCCCGCTGAGCCGCGCCCGGCGGCTGCCTGTAGGCGGGCGGTTCGTTTGGTTTATGCCGCCCCGAACAGAGAGGCGTTTATTTCAACTTTTTAATGGCCCCGGCTTCATTGACGGAAACCTTTCCAATCCTGTCGCTGTCCTGGGCACTGCAGACCAGTTCCTGTGTCTCGGGCGAGAGCATGCAGGTGCCTGTTGCTTTCTCATCATAAGACTGGCCATTGGTCACAACCTGAATGCCATTGATGTTCTGGCCAATCACATGATTCTCGCTTGCGGCGGCGGAAAGAACCCAAAGAAAACCAGATTCGTATTATTATTCCCAAATATCTCTGCGTTGCTGAAGAACCTGTTGTTTATGCTGTATAGAAAGATATTGCAGGTATCATACCGGTCATTCCAATTTTTGTATTCTATACAAAACCTGTACTTTTCATGCGTTGCAATGGACAGCATTTTTTATGTCCGGACTGGCAAGGGCCGCCCTGATATCGGGCACGGCCTGTTTTTCACTTGGCGTTTGCGCATGGGCCGGGGACACACCAGCGAGGCAGGCCGCCGCAATGATCCATTGATAAAAACGCATGAACGATCCTGTCACCACATCCATTAAAAACAGTAGTCCATACACCGTTCCAAAAAGGCGCAGCCCTGTTGATCGGGCATCTTTACCCCTCAGTCGCAGCCCCACCCCGCACGCCAGCCAACCTCCCCCCCGCGAATCACCACACGCTGAAACGCCACGGGCATGTTGCCCTGCCTGACCCCATCAGGCGCAGCAGGACCGGCCTGCATGCAAAACATGCTGGCGTGGAAAATGGGCGGAAAACCAGCCTTTTTTCCGCCCCCTGGCTCCTCGCTCCGCACGCAGCCGTTTTTCGTGCTTGACAGCGTCGCGCCCTGTCTCCATTACGCGCCACCGGTCACGCACCGCAGTCGCTTTTTTGGGCCTTCGCGCCCCGGGACGTCACGCCATGACAACCATGTTCAATCCATCCCTGTCGCCCGCGCGCAACCCGGCCACACGCCGCGCCATGACGCATGTGACAACCTTCATCCGCGAGGCCTGGATCGTGCCGATCGTGGTCATGGGCAGCGTGCTGTGCGGCGGCGTGTTCACCCTGCTTTCACACCTGCTGGACCACGCGGGATAAAAAAACGCCGCCCTTGCGCAACAGGGCGGCGTCTTTCAAAAAATGGTCTCGGCTTCTGGCCCCAAACGGGCGGCTTATCGGGTCGCGTGCCGCATGACGCGGTGGCCATCACCCTTTTTAGGGGCCGGTTCCGCCAGCCAGTGAATGCGGACCTGACGCAGCTCGAAATTGCGCTGGCCCTGCACACCCATATCCCCAAACGGGTCATAGACCACGCCCGTCACATCGGCACGGCACTGCTCATGCTGGCCGGTATCTCCACAGATCTGCTGCGCCTTGCGAAAGGAGGCATCCTCCATCGTGGGGCCATCGAGCGGTATGGCGCCGTTCCAGTCCACCTTGCCCGGCAGGTCGGCAATACGGAAGGCCGCGCAGTCCGCCCCGCCCGAATTGGCGGAGGTGATGGTGCACCCCTCGATGCGCACGGGCCTGCCCACATACTGCGCCGCCTGCGCCTGAAAAGACGCGACATCCAGCGTGGGTGGCGGCGCGGGCGGGGCGCCATGCCCCCTTGGGTCGCGGGCCATGGCGGGTGCTGCAGCCATGCCCGTGGCCATGAGAGCCAGCCCGGCCAGCGCACCAAGATGAAAACGTCGCCTCACGTCGTGTCTTCCTTCCGTCAAGAAATCAGCCTGCGGCTGGCATTCGGAAGGCAGTTTTTGCCATAGACACGCGGCTTGTCACCACAACGCAACGTGCGGGCAGCCATGCATGCGCGGCTGGACAAACGCTCAGAACGGCGAGGATTTCTGCCCTGCCCCCTGACCAAGATCGGCAAAATGCTGGGTTTCCGCGCAGCCGCGAAAGCGGTCGAGCACGGGCACGCTGCCCGCGAGATTGACGCTGAGCGGCGGCTGGTCCCCAAAGCGCACCACCGCAAGGTGCTGACGGGCCATGGCATCGAGCAGGCGGGTCATGTCGGCCGCAGGCATGGTGGCCGCCAGCGTCGTGGCGTCATTGGCCTGCATGTGAAAGACATGCGTATAGGCGCCGACCGTTACCGTCATGTCGCCTTTTTCGCCATTGGCCAGGGTCCAGTGATCATCCGCGCTGCGCACCTGCAGCGAGTCGGCATCGGCGCGGAACATCAGGATCTCACTTTCCGACCCGGCAATGCACAGGTCGGTATGCACCCCGGCATCGGGCGTGTGATGGATGGCAACCCAGCCGCCGCCATGTTCATCAACGAGCATCTGCGACGGGCTGGGGCTGCTGTTTTCATCCTGGGGCTGCATGGCCACCGGCATGGCATGCGCCGTGTCATCATAGGACTGCGCCCACGCCCCGCCCGGCAGGGCAAGACAGGCGAGGCAACCCAGAAGAACCTTAAATTTCGTGCTCACTTTGCGACAATCCCATTGCAACAAGGACCGACGAATCGGAATGGTGGACGGTTTCAGCATCACCCAGGCGTGATGTTGACATATATTGTCATAATTATGGATAAAGAAAGGGGTCTCGCCGCCCCTGCGACAAAGCATGTCTCTTCACCCAGCCGATGCCTGCCACGCAGGCGCGCATAATAATAGTAAAGAAGATTTTCATTTTCGCGCCCCGACACGCCCCGGACACGGCCGCCGTGCGTGCGCGGCATTGGCCTGCGGGCGCGGGGCCGTTATCATGCAGTTCCCTCACACTGTTTTTTCATGAATCTGGAAGGAAAAAGCCGGGATGCGCCTGTTACCTGCTGCCATCCTGGCAATCGGAACCCTCTGCGCCACCACACAGGCACGCGCTGCCGATCCAGACTGGATCTTTGCCAATAGTGGCCCCGGCGGCCAGCCCATGATCATATCGCATCAGGGCACGCTGGATGTGATGTTCTACCGCGCGGCCAGCAGCACGCTGGGCATTGCCTTTCACCAGCGCCATGGCAAGTACCGCAACCCCAAGGGCGTGGAAACCGCCATGGCGATGATCGGCAAGTTCACCATAGCCCTCCAGACCTTTCTGACCGGCCAGAAATGGGACACCGCAGGCGGCGACCTCAAGCCCGATACCGTGCCCGACATGGTCAACGCGCTGAAAAACGCCAGCACCGGCGCGCTTATTCCCTTCGAGCATGATCCCGTGCCGTTTTCGCTCAAGGGCGCGATGCCTGCGCTTGAGGATCTGGCCCATTACGCGATGGCCCATGGCGAGAGCCTGCCGCCACCGCTGCAACCCGCCGCAGCAGCAGCCCCCGCCCAGCCGGGGCTGGACATAGAAAAACTGGCCCACCACCCGTATGACACCCAGCGCGGGCGCAAGGTGGCGCTGCCGCAATACGACATTGCCGCCAACTGCGACCGCGCCCATGTGGAAATGCTCGATACGGATGGCGAATGCGTCAGCGCCGAGCAGAAAAGCCAGGCCATGCTGAGCGCGCACTGGACCGGCTATGACAGCGACCTGCGCGGGGCGTGCCTGTCGCTGGTGAATGATCCGGGCCGGCTGGAAAAATATCAGGCCCTGCTCATGTGCCTCTCACGCTATCAGGATGACCGGCGGCAGTGGCAGCTCGTATCGGGTTCGAGCGGCAGCGACGACATCCTGCCCGCCAAGAACGCGGCCGCGACAGGACAGACCCCTGAGCAGAAACACTAAAAGTTCTTGGTGAAGCTTTTTAAAAAAGGCGGCACCCGGAAACTGTTATGACCGGCAAGGCGGGCGGGGCGTGCAACCTGCGCGCAGCCCAGCCGTTGTGCGGTCAGTTCGCCGCGTTGTCGCGCCGCAGCGCCTGTATGAAAAAGATCACGCCGCTCAACAGCAGGCCGAACAGAATGACCAGCGGCTGCACGTAAAGCACCACCAGCACCACGAACAGCACAAGGAGGGAGCTGTATTTCAGCTTGCGGTCCTCGCTTGAGAACAGGTCGATAAACCCGTCTGAAATCAGGCGCAGGGCGGATCCGCCATCTGCCGGGGTCACGCTCAGCCCCTGCTGTTCCAGACGCTGCACGAAGGCGCGGGCCTGCGCGCGTGCGGCGGGAGTAAGCGCAGGAGTGGCCGCATCCCCTTTCAGGGCGGTTGCCACGGCATCAATCACCTGATTGTCCACAGTCGCCTCATCGCTCATTTTCATGTGTTCCCTAAGCCATGTGGTGCGTAAGCCCGTGGCCCGTCCACCCGTTTATCCACATTATTTACCGTTTTATCCACAGGGCGGAGACTCACTCCCCCTCGCCATGCGCGCCTTTGCCGCAGGCAATGCGGCGCCCGTCGCGCAGGGAGGGGTCGACCGTCATTTCCCCACGGGGCACCGGGCCATCGGCAATGCGGTGGCCGGTGCCCATATGCCCTGACCAGGTGGAATAGGCCATTGTGCGATAGGTATCGGCCGCGCAGTTATAGACGACGGAAAACCGCACCGAGGCAAAAGGCAGACCGTGACGGATCATGTCCTCGTCAAAATCCTGGATGAACGTAGCCGACGAATGGGTGCCACGCGCCTGCACCGAAGCAAGGTCGATATATTCATTCACCTTGTTCTGGTACGGTGGCAGTTTCTGCAGGTTTGCCGCCACATGCGGGGCGGGGGAAGCAGGTTCCTGCGCCAGTGCCGCCCGCGCGCCGCCCGCCAGGCCACTACAGGCGAGTCCTCCGGCCATCACTGCCAACACTACCCTGTATCCCATCGTCTCCCTTTCATGTGCATGCGCGATGCCCATGCATGCCAGACCCCACATCACGAGACTGTTTTGCAGGATCATGCCAATAGCGGCAAGATAAACCACCCGCAAACACATCGCATATCGCTTCGCGCTGACAGGAAGCCGCCATGCAGGCCCTTTTTTTACGCATGAACGTCGCCCTGTGCGCGGCCGCCATGGTCATGGCCAGCACGACCATGGCGCAGCCCGTGCCCGCGCCCACCCTAGCCCGCGCGCCGTTTGGCGCAACGCCCGACGGGCAGCCGGTCGAGCAGTTCACCCTGGCCAATGCGCATGGCATGCGCGTACGGGTGCTGAGCTATGGCGGCATCATTTCCGCCATTGAGGCACCGGACCGCACCGGGCATGTCGATGATGTGGTGCTGGGGTTCCCCACACTCGCGGGCTACACGGTGGACAACGCGAAGGGCGGCCTGTTTTTTGGGGCGACGGTAGGGCGCGTGGCCAACCGCATTGCCCACGGCACCTTCGTGCTGGGAGGCCAGCGCTACCATATTCCCCCCACCGAGGGCACGACCGCGCTGCATGGCGGCCGAAGGGGGTTTGACAAACAGGTCTGGACCGTGGAGGGCACGGGCCTTACGGCAGACACCGCCAGCGTGACCCTGAAGCTCGTCAGCCCCGACGGGCAGGAGGGCTTTCCCGGCACGCTGACCACGCATGTCACCTTCGCGCTCAACACGCGCAACGAGCTTTCGCTACACTACCGCGCCACGACGGACCGGCCCACGGTGGTCAACCTGACCAACCACAGCTACTTCAACCTGAGCGGCGAAGGCAGTGGCACGGTGGAAAACCACGTGCTCCAGCTCAATGCCGATGCCTATACGCCCACCGATGCCAATTCATTACCGCTAGGCACCATCGCCCCCGTGGCCGACACCCCACTCGATTTTCGCATGCCACACCGCATTGGCACCCGCCTGCACAACAGCATGACCCAGATGCTTTATGCCCACGGCTATGACCAGAACTGGGTCATCAACCATGCCCATGCAACAGCACCGGTGCCTGCGGCCCGGTTGCGCGACCCGGCATCTGGCAGGGTGCTCGAGGTGCTGACCACCCAGCCCGGCGTGCAGGTCTATACGGGCAATTCCCTTGATGGCGCCTATGCCGGGCCTTCAGGCCGCACCTACCGCCAGGGCGACGGCATAGCACTCGAAACCCAGCATTATCCCGACAGCCCCAACCACCCCGATTTTCCTTCGATCGAACTGCGCCCCGGCCAGATATATGATGAAACGACCATCTACCGCTTTGGCGTGGAACCCGTTTCAGCCTCCGCCCCTTAAAGATGCGGGGAAAGGCTTTGATTCCGGCGCCAATATCCTTACATACCTCGCCATATCGTGATCGAAGGACGCAAACCCTCAATGAAAAAAATTACCGTTCTGCTGCTTCTTGCCGGGCTGGCGGCCTGCCAGTCCAGCCGCCCGCCCAGCGATCCCGACCAGAGCGGCGGCGTGGGCGGCATGACCGGCTCGCCCGGCCAGGATTCGCTCAGTGACGGACCGGGCGGCTCGGGCGGCCCCGGCATGGGCGGTTAGGCTTCACGGTCCTGGCGGGCGTTCAGTCGCGCCCGCCACTTATGTTGATGATGCCCAGCCCCAGCAGGCCAAGCCCCGCAAGCCCTTCGGCCACCATCCATGAGATGGGGCCAATGCCATCAGCCGTCATGCCGCGTACCAGCACGCCCACGCTGCCCATCATCAGCAGCAGGGACACGATGGTCCCCCATTTCACAATCTTGCCGCGGTTCATCAAATCTCTTCGCTGTCTGTCGGTCCGGTTCCCGGCGGGGCCGGTCTGGGTACTTCTATCACCATGTGGGCGCAACCGTCCAAACCCGGCATGCGCGGCGGCAATGCGCCAGCCGCGCAGCGCCGCATCACTCATGCAGATGTGATACCCGCCCATGCCACTTTCATGCTTGCATTTCGTTACAGGGTCTACAGGCTGGCCTCCATGGCCTGCCCGCCTGTCAAAAGCATTCAAGGAGCATGGCCATGCAGATACTGACAGCCCCCGCACCTGGCACCGAATGGTCTAGCCGCATGATGCATCTGATGCGGACCTGCATGGCCTATCCATACGCCTTCCTGCGCCTGTGGGATGGAGACTGACCACAGCCCCCGTTCTTCATTCGTGACGCAGGTCGCTGGTCGAGAACCAGGCATCATTACCGGTGCTGTCATTGCGCACGCGAACCTGCCCGTTTTCAATCATCTCAACGATGGCGCCCTTGAAGCCGCGCTGTTCGGGCTTGACCACCGCATCATCCTTCACCACCACGATATCGCCGTCCTTGAAATCCATCAGCCCTTACTCCCTATCCCTCATGCCCCCGCGTGCGGGCGCGTTGAACATCGCCATGCCCATCATGCCAGCGCCCCTGCACGCTGCAAGCCACTGATCCGCCACGACATAGCACATCCGCGCAAAAAACAGGTTGCGCCAGCCCCGACACGTTCCGACATGAACGGAAACCACATTTTCATGGAGCCAGTTCATGTCCGCAGACCATCACATGCCGTCCACCACCGATCTTGAGCGTGAACTCGAACAGGTGCGCCGCGACCACGCCATTGCGCTCAAAGACCGCCCCGAGCACGCCCATGCGCTCGCCACGCGCCTGAAAAAGCTTGAAGACGAGCTTGCCCGCACGAAATGACCCCGAAAGAATAAAAGTTTCTGGTACGGAGCCTTTTTTGAAAAAGGCGGCATGCGGAAGCTTTTATGCTTTCATCCTTCCGGCATGGCGGGCGTCTCGCCGGAAGGTGCTGCGGCACCGGGCGTAGGCGCGCGCACCAGCCAGTAGACAATACCGAGCGACAGCACGGCGGCCGAGAGGGCCAACAGTTCCATGACATCGACTTCCTTGAGGTCGATCACGATGAACTTGCGCACCGTGGCCAGCATGCCGATCAGCAGCACCGAGCGCATGCGGATCATGCTGTGGGGCTGCGCATCGGGCAGCACCAGAATGGAATGCTTGAACTCAAGGGCAATCAGCACGGTAAAGAACATGCCGAAAATGCCCTGCAACACCTCCGGGCTGGTTGGGTTCAGCCCCGATGTCAGCACCATGCGCCCCACCGCCACCACCACATGCACAAGCGACGTGCCCGCGATCACCACGATCAGCAGGGTCAGGATGAGCATCACCCCCTCCTCGAACAGGTCGAACAGGCGGGCCATCTGAAAGAAACCGGGCAGGCGCTTCATCATATGCGGGGCAGTCTCCTGGCTGGGCGCTCACGGCAGTCATGCCGCGCCATGAAAGGCGGCCCTTGTAACAAGCTTACCCCTGCCTGTGCAAAACTGGCGACAGGCCCCCTGTATCGCGTGCTGCCATGTCAAGATTGCGCCGTGGCATCCTGCCATGCAGGGGCGGGTCTGGATGATGGCCCTGCGCCACCCCAATTATGGTGGAACGGACACCGCGTGTGTCCCTGATCCACAACATGACGAACAGGATGCCATCATGAGCAAAGCCGTAGCGACCGGACCCGACGCACAGGGCAAATTCTCGCTTGAAATCAACATCGGTGGTCTGACCGGCGCCATTGCCGGGTTCAGCTCCAAGATGGAAGCGGAAGACTACGCGACCTCCCTGCTGCGTCGCGTCAAGGAACTCGCCAAGGCCGATGGCCTGAAATAAGCCACGCAGGCTGGCCGGGATGGAGAGGGCCCCGTTCTTTCCCCCGGCCAATCCCTTTTTTCCCATGGCGGGAAAGGGATGAAGGAAAGCGCGTTTTTCGAAGCTTCCTGAAAAACGTGTCACCAAAGACTTTATCTTTGGTGAAAAAACAGGATCACGGTTTCCACACGCCCTTGCATGCGCGTGAAAAGACCGGAACAGTCGCCTTACTGCACTCATATGCGCCCCGCAGGCCCAGGCCCGGCCCCCGCAATGACATTTAAGGACGATCTGCCCCATGAAAAAACTGACACGATCCCTGTGCGTGCTGGCCATGGCCAGTGGCCTGAGCGCCTGCGTGGATGGCCCGCGTAGCGGCTATTACGGCGGATATGGTGATTACGGTTATGGTGGTAGTGGCTATTACAATGGCTACGGCGACTATTATGGCGGCGCACCGGAATATGTAGGCCGCGGCGGCCCCCGTGGCGGCGGCTTTGGCGGCCCGCGCCGGGGTGGTGGCGGGCCGCCCATGGGCCGGGGAGGCCCGCGCGGCGATCATGGCGGCGGCATTTTTGGTGGTGGCGGACGCGGGCCTGGAGGGGGCGGTCATGGCCCCGGCGGCGGCGGCGGTGGGCCTCCCATGGGCGGGGGAGGACCGCGCGGCGATCATGGCGGTGGCATTTTTGGTGGTGGCGGGCACGGACCCGGAGGGGGCGGCCATGGCCCCGGTGGTCCGGGCGGCGGCGGTGACCATCACCGCTGAGCGTGAGATTGGGTCGGCTCCTTGCGGAGTCGGCCTTTTTTAATAAGCCGTATTTATCGAAAACTTTTATCCGTGCTGTCCTGCCCCCGAAAGCAGGTTCATGACCAGCACGCCGCATATAATCAGGGCCATGCCCGCAATGGCGGCCAGATCAAGTTTCTGCCCCAGCACCACGCGGCAGACCAGCGTAATGAGTACCGTGCCAATGCCCGACCAGATGGCATAGGCCACCCCGGTGGGAATAACCCGCAACGCCAGCGACAGCGCATAGAAGGCCACCCCATACCCCACCACCGTCACGCATGAT
Organism: Komagataeibacter sucrofermentans DSM 15973; assembly: GCF_040581405.1. Taxonomy (NCBI): domain Bacteria; kingdom Pseudomonadati; phylum Pseudomonadota; class Alphaproteobacteria; order Acetobacterales; family Acetobacteraceae; genus Komagataeibacter; species Komagataeibacter sucrofermentans. The sequence continues at coordinate 201,876 of NZ_CP137157.1, read as the reverse complement.
GGCCCCACCCGCGTAAAGCCCGCGGACAGGGTCAGGCAGAACGTGGCCGTCACCTCCGCCACGATGGCGATGACCAGATAACAATAGGCCATCCCTCACTCCCCCGCGGGCGGCGTGGGGCGTGGGGGCAGGCCACGCAGGCGGGCGCGTGGCGCACGGGGCGGGCGGGGCGCCTCATCGCGAATCGCCACGGCATTCTGCCCCCTGGCCTGCAGGGCGGCGGCAAAGCGCTGCACGTGCGTCCATTGCGCGCCTGCATAGAGTTCACGCCCGTCGAGCATCACACGATGTCGTCTCAAGCCCTGATCCTGTCCTGTTTCGTTCCTGTCTGAAGATGGGGATGACGGCCGCAAGGCGCAACAGCGGCACGAAGTGAGATCATTTTTCAGGAAACCTTCGCTTTTGCGAAACGATTCATGTATGAAGAGGATAGGAGGTATGATCCATGAGCAACTCTGCACGTATGATCGCCCATCTGCTGATTACGGTCCGGCTGAGCACGCGCAATCGGCCCTCTTCCACAGTTTCCCAGCCCACGAAGGACTGACCGCCACCCCCGCAGGCCAATGCGCGCGAGACGGCAGGCAGGTTCGTGTCATGTTATGACACAATATGTCTGTCATGCCTTCTTGCGCGCCCGCGCCAGCCGGGCGGCAAAGGCGGGCAGTTCATCGTGATGCAGCAGGAACACGTTGTTGGACCGCGCAAGCTGCCGGGCCGGAATCGTGTAATCCGCATTCGAGACCACAGCCGCCACATCGGCATGGTAATGCAGGCGGGCGGCTGCAATCTGCTGCACGGCCTCATTGCCCACGGCGTTGCGGTACAGCTTGCACTGCACGACCAGCCTGACATGGCCATGCACGGCAATGACATCCGCTCCCTGGTCACCACCCGGCGGGGTGGCGTGGGCATCCCAGCCACAGGCCCGCAGCCGCGCGGCGCAATAACGCTCATAGGCGATGGGGTCCATGTCTGGTGAAAAGCCATCCGCCGCCTGGCCGCCAGAAGGGACCTGACGCGCCACCTGATCGATCAGCGCCAGCACGCGCCGGGCAAGGGCTGGCCACGTTGCCGCCAGCCTTTTGCCGCGCAGGGCGGGCTGGATGACCGTCTTGATGAATTCCGCCTGCTCGCGCTCCCACTTCGTGGTGCGCTCCACCCCATAACTATTGAACTGCACCAGTTGCCGGCGGCGGATGCGCAGCGCCTCGCCATGGCGGTGCACCAGTTGCCCGCACAGCCGCCACGCCTGCCTGCGCCGCCACCACCGCCCGCCGTAGCGCAGCACCGGCCACAGCACCATCGCCACGCCACCCGCCAGCACAAGCCGCCACACCCCCGATAGCAGGGCTGCGGGGGCTGCGCCCGCCACACTCACGGCACTGGCTGCAAAATACAGCGGCCCTTCACCCCGCCGCGCAGGCAGGGGGCGCAACCGCGCCACGGCCTCATCATCACGCGTGCCCAGTAATTGCCACGTTCCCGCCCCGTCAACGCGCTGGCAATGCAGTTGGGCCAGTGCCTGCGCATGGGCGGCGGCAGGCATGGAAGGCGGCAGTTCCGCCACACGGCGCAGGCTTGCAGCCTGCGTGCACCCTATGGCCGCAGGGGTCACCTGATAAGGCGTCGGGGCTGTCAGTGCAGGTGCGGGGGCCAGTAGAAGGCACAATCCCAACCATGGCGTGATGCCTGCCCGCATGTGTGTTCCTGCTCCCCTGCATTCGTGGCGCAACCAGTCTAAAACATGAGAACAAAATAAGAAAGTATAGAAATGCCAGTGCCTTCGCACAGGGATGGGGCCTATCATGCCCGCTATGCGACTCTGCTTTATCGGTGACAGCTACGTTACGGGAACGGGCGATGAAACCTGCCAGGGCTGGGCCGGCCGGCTTTGCGCAATCGAGCGGCAGGCCGGGCATGATCTCACCCTCTACAACCTTGGCGTAAGGGGCCAGACCAGCCATGACATCGCGCTGCGCTGGCAGGCGGAAGCACAGGCCCGCCTGCACGGGCGCGATGATGGCGGCATTATCCTGTCCTTCGGGGCCAATGACGCCAGAACCGATGCCACAGGCCATCCCCGGCTTGCGCTACAGGACAGCCTGCACGCCACCGAGCGCATTTTGCAGGGCGCCCGCGCCACGTGGCCCACCCTGATGATCGGCCCCCCGCCCGTAGGTCGGCCCGGCCCCGATGGGCGCACCCGCGTGCTGGAGCAGGCCATGGCGGCATTATGCGCCCGGGCTGGCGTGCCCTTCCTGTCGGTATGGGCGCCACTGCTGAGCAGCGCCGCATGGTGTGGCGGCATCAGCCGGGGCGATGGGCTGCATCCCGGTGGGGCGGGCCATGCCGTGCTGGCCCGGCTCGTGCGGGACTGGCCCGCCTGGCGGGATCTGATGGCCGCGCCGCGATAGGAACACGCACGCGCCCCATTCCCCTTGGCAGGAACTGGCATTATGGCCACATAAGGCGCGCAGCCCCGTGCCGCGCTTTTTCGAATGAAGGCATACAGACATGAACAAGATCATCACCTGTGCCCTGCTGGGCGCGCTGGCCGTGACCTGCGCACCCGCCGCCCGCGCCGACGTGCCCGAGGCGGAACTGAACTCGCTCTACATCCGCCCCGAGGTGCAGCTTGCCGCCCCGGCACTGACATTCCCCAACTATCCGGTGGTGGATGTCTGCACCACCGAATTTGGCGATGAGGTGACCAATGCCTGCGTCACGGCGGAAAAGGAACGCGCCCTGGTGCTGCAACCCGCGTGGGAGGAATACAAGGACAGCGACAAGATCGCCTGCCAGGAGGAAGTGACCCACATCCGCCACATCCAGCTCTATCGTGACCTGGCCTACTGCCTGGACAAGCGCCGCTATGACGCCTGGCGCAAGGACCACCCCGACGGGAAGTAATATCCTATAAAAAGTAAAAGTTTTTGGGTGCCGCCTTTTTCCAAAAAGGCGGCGTTCCTTTGAAGCTTTTTGAAAAAAGCTTCACCAAAAACGTCTTCAGTCATCACTGGTTAATCGCGTGTGATGTGGCAGGCCTGGTCGTCATGGCTGTGGTCATAATCCACGTTCTGGTTGGCGGCCCCATCGCCATGCACGATCCTGCGCGGGCGGGCGGGACCTGCTGACAGCACCGACAGGCTCCGATCCAGCCCCACATAGGCCAGCCCCGCCGCCTCGAGCACGCTGGCGGGCATGCTGGCCAGCGTAAAGGGCCCGTGCACGTTGGCGCGCGCAGCCTGCATGGCCGGAGCGTGGGTGGCCTGCCAGTCAGGCGAGGCCCAGAAATAGAGCGGCACTTCATACGCCGCGCGCACATCACCATGCGCAGGGATGCCCCCCGTGCATTCATTCACCCGCACCCCATGGTCAGGCACGTAGAACAGGGCCGACACCCCCCCGCGCGCCTGCAGGCTGGCCTGCACGCGGGCGAGGATATGGTCGGTATAGGCAATGCTGTTGTCATAGGCGCTGCCCAGATGGGCGAAGCCCGGCGGGGAGCGGTCTGCCGCGTTCTCGTGGCTGCCAAACAGGTGCAGCACGATCAGCACCGGCCCCTTCGCCCCGGCAACGGCCTGATTGAACACCGGCAGCATCCGTTCATCAAGCACGGGCCGGCTCATCACGCCGCCCTGCACGGTAGTGTAGGCGATATGGTGCGCCTGCTCCGAATAGGCCCCGATCACGCTGTCATACGGGCCAAGACGGGGATGGTTGCTGATCCACCACGTATCGAACCCCGCCGCATTGAATACTGATATAAGGTCATGCCCCGGCACGGCCCCCGGCCGCAGCCGGTCATAGCCCGACAGGATGACCGGCACCGCGCCCACTGTGTAGTCAAAGGGCGTGACCACATTGTCAAAGCGCAGCAGGCCGGGCAGCTGGTCCATTTCGGGCGTGGTGGGCAGGGGGTAGCCAAAGCCGTGATGGTGGTCGCGGCGCGCGCTCTCGCCAATGACCAGCACGATCACCTGCGGCGCATCGATGGCGGGCGGGGCCAGGAAGTGAACCGGCTCATGGCTGATCCGCCGCGCCATGGCGGTCACGCGCCATGTCTCGCGCCGGGCTGCGGCATAGCCGCTGAGCAGGCTCCACGGCCAGGCGCGGTCAAAGCGGGCATGGATGGCCACCAGCGGGTTTTCCGTGCCTGCGCGGGTGGGCGGCAGGCTGTGCCACAGCCGGATCAGCGGCACGACCGTCAGCGCCACCAGCACCGCCACCGCGCCAAGACGCCACCGGGCAGGCCACGGCACCACCGCCCCGCGCGGGCGCGATACGTAAAGCGCGGCCAGTCCCGACCAGAACACCGCCCACGCGCACAGCCACGGCAGCACCGGGGCGACATAACCCATCACCACAGGCACCGAGCAGTAGAACAGGATCAGCCATAACGGATAACCCGGGGGCACCCCGCTGATATGGATGTAATACAGCGCGCCGGGCAGCAGCACGACGGCAGGCAGCAGGCAGGCGAGCAGCACCCGCCTGCTGTTAAAAACCAGCGCCACCACCCCCCACAGCATGAGCGCGCGCGCAATGCCCTGCAACGCCGTGCAGGCGGGCAGCAGCGCGAGGCCAGCCATCAGCCCCAACAGCGCATCGGGCCAGGCCTGCCGCCATGACCGGGGCCTGCGCAACAGGCTGCATGGGGGAAAATGCCAGTTCATGCCGCCTTCATGCCATGGGTGCGCACAGGCGGGTAGACCCGCGCGCAATGGCGGCGAACGGCCACGCGCATCATGGCTGGCACGTTTGTGAACGAACCGGCGCGCGGCAATGCTTTTTATCGTCCGGGCACGCGCCTAATAATGCTGACCGCCGGGAGGGCCCGCGCAGACGGGCGCCACAAAAAAACACCCTTCAAAAAAACCAGATTCAACAAAGGCACAAAGACGTACCATGGCAAAGATCAAGGTCAAGAATCCCGTTGTCGAGATGGATGGCGACGAGATGACCCGCATCATCTGGCATTTCATCCGCGAGCGGCTGATCCTGCCCTATCTCGATATCGACCTGAAATATTATGACCTCGGCATCACCCACCGCGACGAGACCGATGACCGTGTGACCGTGGAAGCCGCCGAGGCCGTACGCCGCTACGGCGTGGGCGTGAAATGCGCCACCATCACCCCCGATGAGGCACGGGTGGAAGAATTCGGCCTGAAAAAGATGTGGCGCTCGCCCAACGGCACCATCCGCAACATCCTTGATGGCACCATCTTCCGCGAACCCATCATCTGTTCCAACGTGCCGCGCCTCGTGCCGCACTGGACCCAGCCCATCGTGATCGGCCGCCATGCCTATGGCGACATCTACCGCGCGGCTGAAACCCGCATTCCCGGCCCCGGCCAGGTCACGCTGCGCTACACCCCCGCCGATGGCGGCCCCGAGCAGGTGCTCGACGTGCATGACTTCAAGGGCCCCGGCGTGGCGCTGGGCATGCACAACACCCGCGCCTCGATCGAGGGCTTCGCCCGTGCCTCGCTGGCCTATGGGCGCGACCGCAGGCTGCCGGTCTACCTGTCCACCAAGAACACCATCCTCAAGGCCTATGACGGCATGTTCAAGGATGTGTTCCAGGAGGTGTACGAGCGTGAGTTCAAAGCCGAGTTTGAAAAGCTGGGCCTGACCTACGAGCACCGCCTGATTGATGACATGGTGGCCTGCGCGCTCAAGTGGAAGGGCGGCTATGTCTGGGCGTGCAAGAACTATGATGGCGACGTGGAAAGCGACATCGTGGCCCAGGGCTTCGGCAGCCTTGGCCTGATGACCTCGGTGCTGCTCAACCCCACGGGCGACGTGGTGGAGGCGGAAGCCGCCCACGGCACCGTGACCCGTCACTTCCGTGAACACCAGAAGGGGCGGCCGACGAGCACCAACCCCATCGCCTCGATCTTTGCCTGGACGCGCGGCCTGGCTTATCGCGGCAAGTTCGATGACACGCCCGATGTCACCCACTTCGCCCATACGCTCGAGCGCGTGTGCATCGAGACGGTGGAAGGCGGGCAGATGACCAAGGACCTCGCCCTGCTCGTGGGCAAGGACACCAAATGGCTCGATACCCAGCCTTTCCTTGACGTGCTGGATGAAAAGCTGCGCGCGGCGCTGGCAAAAGCCTAAAACAGAAGTTTTTGGATGCCGCCTTTTTTCAAAAAGGCGGCATTCTTTGTGAAGCTTTCTGCAAAAAGCCTCATCAGAAACTTTTCATACCCTGCAGGGCGTTACGCCCCCTCCTCCAGCGCGTGGTCGGCCAGTTCGCCTTCCCACCGGGCGGCGACGGCAGCGGCATAGCCATTGCCCAGCACGTTGGTGGCCGTGCGCGCCATGTCGAGAAAATGGTCAATGCCCAGAATCAGCGCCAGCCCCGCCTCGGGCAGGCCGAACTGCGGCATGACGGCAGCCAGCGTGACCAGGGCCGCGCGCGGCACGCCCGCAATGCCCTTGCTGCTCAGCATCATCACCAGCACCATCGCGATCTGCTGGCCTACGGGGATGTGGATGCCATAGGCCTGCGCAATGAACAGCGCGCCGAAGGACTGGAACAGCACCGAGCCATCAAGGTTGAAGCTGTAGCCCAGCGGCAGCACGAAGCCGCTGATGCGGTCGGGCACGCCAAACAGCTCCAGCCGCTCGACCAGCAGCGGGTAGACGGCCTCGCTGCTCGCGGTGGCGAAGCCAAGCAGGATGGGCTGGATCAGCAGCCTGGCCAGCGCGAACACGCGCCGCCCCAGCACGCAGAAGGTCATGGCGGTGAGCAGCACCCACAGCACGCCCAGCGTGCCGTAGAACTTGCACAGAAACACGCCAAACATGCCCAGAATGCCAATGCCGCTATGGGCCACGCTGCCCATGACCGAGCCGAACACGGCCACGGGGGCGGCATACATCACCATATCGGTCATGCGCAGCATGATGCGGGCGAGTTCGGCCGTCCAGGGCAGGATCATGCGCTGCGCCCCCTTGCCCGCCGCGGGCAGCGCCAGGCCGAACAGGACAGAGAACACCACGATCTGCAGGATGTCGTTGCGGCCCATGGCATCGAAAATGCTGGTGGGCACCACATGCAGCACGAACTCGACCGGATCAAAATGCGCATGCGCCAGCCCCATATCGCCTGCTGCCGTGGGCACGGTAAAGCCCACGCCGGGCTGGAGCAGGTTGGCGGCAAGCAGGCCGGTCACGAGCGACAGGAAGGAGGCGACGATAAACCACAGCAGGATGCGCCCCCCGATGCGCAGCACCTGCGTGCCATCACCAAGGCTGCCAATGCCCGACACAAGGGTGGCAAAAACAAGCGGGGCGATGATCATGCGCACAAGCCGCAGGAACAGCCCCGTCAGCAGGGTTGCGCAGCGGGTGGCGCCCTCGACCGCAGCAGGCCCCGCCGCATGCAGCCCCAGCCCCACGACCACGCCGAGCAACAGCGCGACCACAATGGCGCGCGTGCGTCCGCTGGCATTACGTTTTCCGGGCTCGGCCAAATCACTCATCCTGCTGCCATTGATCAGAAGATAACGCCGGGAGTAACGCACGCCCCCCCGGTTTTGCAAGGCAGACGCATAGCCCACCCCTGAGCGGACGGGCAGGCAGGGCCGACATCACACAACTGTTATACGCATACCCCCCTACCCTTTTGAATAGAATGTGATTATGGAGACATTGCTGCGCGATCATGCGCCTGATGCATTATCTTTTCCTTGACCCGTAGGGCGCACCGGGACGGGCAAGGAAGAAACAAAGCAGATGGACATGCATGCAGGCTGGCCAGCCATGGGTTGGCGGCAGTTTCTGGCCACCTTGGCCGATATATCACCACAAGGTCAGGCTGGCGGGCAGCGGTGTTGCCCCATGATTCCCCTCCCAGCCGGTGCGGGAAAAGGGAATACGAATCGCATTCCAAGATGCAGGCGGCATGATGGATGCGGCTACGCGCCTGCACGAACCCCTGCCACGAATGATGGCATGGCAATGCAAGATATGCCTGTTTTTGGCAGTTTTCCCTCATTTTTTAGTATTGTCTCAATGCGGGGCAACGAGAGCTGGCCCGTGCCAGGCTCCGGCCCGGCGCATGGAAACGCGCGTCCTGACACCGCTGATGCAACTGCTTATTGCTCACCCTAATCACTCGCATGATGAAAACGTGTGTCAGCTTCCCTTCCTTTCCACAGCAAGGCAGGGTGCACAACCACAGGTTTTAAATATTAAACTACTGAAAATATTGTTTTTTATTGCAGAATGAGCCGTGTTTTTCCATACCAGAACGCAAACCGGACCCGCCCGAAGGGATAGAGGCAGGATGATGGTGGTTATCTGTTACTTCAATCACATTACCGTGATACTACAGCACCGAATCTGTCGTCTTTAAGCGCAATCAAGGCCCCAAAACCAAGGCCTGGAGGGAGTTTTGCCCTTTAATATGCATTTATTATGCAATTTATAGAGGTCTGTTTCTGCTCATTCACGCCATGCTAGCTATCGGTATGCGCCTGACCCTGCACACCGATTATGCCTTACGTACGCTGTTATACATGGGATTGCATGCCGACAGGCGTGTCTCGATCCATGAGATAGCCGGCGCGTATGACATTTCCGAGAATCACCTCGTCAAGGTCATTCACCGACTGTCCCGCCTTGGGCTGATTGATGCGCGGCGCGGTCGTGGTGGTGGCCTTATCCTTGGCCATGCCCCCGAAGATATCCGCATTGGCGATGTCGTGCGCCAGACCGAGGATGACCTGCAGCTGGTCCATTGTGAACCCAGCCAGGCCGATGGCAACTGCTGCATCCTGTCGGACATGTGCAAGCTGCGCGGCGTGCTCTCCACCGCGCTCGGCGCCTTCATGAGCGTGCTGGATTCAACAACGCTGGCCGACCTGCTGCCAGATCATGAGCGCCCGCATCTGCTCACCCGCCTGCCCGGGCCAACCCAGCTTCAACAGACGCAGCAGCCGCTGGCCAAAAGCGCCTGACCACAACGTTCAGGCGGCGCGTGTTCCGTCTGCCGCATTTTCCGCCTCGGCCTCACGCAGGGCCTGCGCGGTCAGGCGCTGTTCATTGCGGCGCAGGAACACCGCGCTCGCCACAAGCCCCACCGCCACAGCCAGGCCCAGCCCGATGCTTGCTGGCCCTGATACCTGCGTAACCTTGCGGCCCAGATAATATGCCCCGGTGGCGTACCCCCCTGCCCAGCACAGGCCGCCCAGCGCATTAAAGATCATGAAGCGCGGCCAGGGCATGTGATTGGCCCCGGCCAGCAGTGCCACGAACACACGCAGCAGCGCCACAAAACGCCCGAAGAACACGATGCCGCTGCCATGATGGCGGAACAGGAAACGGCCAAGCAGCAGCCTTTGCGGGGTGAGCTTGATGCGGCTGCCATATTTCTGCAGTAGCGGCAGGCCCACGCGGCGCCCGATCATGTAACCGATATTATCACCAATGACGGCCCCCATCACGGCAGCAAGGGCCACCCAGCGGATATCGAGCCGATGGGTGGCTGCGCAATAGACTGAGGCGGAAATGATCAGTGTCTCGGCAGGCAGCGGCAGGCCCATGCTTTCCAGCATGACAATAAAGGTAATGACCCCATAGCCATAATGCTGGAACAGGTATTCGAAATGATGCAGCAGCGTTCAGTCCTCCGTGCCGGGCAGGTCATCATGATTTCTTACCGGAACATAGACTGGGCACGCCCGGACCAGATACGCGATACGGAGCCAGAAGGCGCGCGCCCCCCCGGCCTGAAATCCGGTCGGTACAATGGTTGAAACAGACGCCGGGCAAAACCGGATTTAACGAATATCTGCCACCCGTTTTTTCAACCATCCGTGAAGATGGGCCACAATACCAATATGCCCGATACGCAACTACCCCATGTAACAGCGCCACGAATACACAAAATCCGGGCAGGAATACCCCGGCGGGCCTGCCCCTTATGCACGCGCGCGGCGCATCACCTTTACCACTGCATTATCAGCGCGTGATGTCAGTTCAGGCACCGCATTGTCATAACCGGGCAGATCCGCTGCCAGCCAGAACTGCCCCGCATGGATGACTGCTCGCCCGTCTCGCCCGTCTCGCCCGCCGCCTAGCGCCGGATCCACTGCCGCCGCTCGGGCGCGCGGTGCTCCCAGCCGCGCCGCTCCAGTTCAGGCGTGCTCGCGGGGGCTGCGGGGTAGCCTACGCACAGATAGGCCACGAGTTCGAGTGCGGGGTCCATGTCCAGCACGGCCGCAACCTGGTCGGGATCAATGATCGAGACCCAGCCCACTCCCACGCCCGCCGCCGTCGCCGCCAGCCAGAAAGTATGGATGGCCATGACAGTGGACCAGGTGGTGGTCTGCGGCATGGTTGCCCGCCCCAGCCCGCGCCCCTGCGCGGGGTCGGGGTGCGAGAACACCGCCACATGGTGGGGGGCATCATCCAGCCCGGCCAGTTTCAGCCGCGCGTAACGCAGGGCGTCCGGCCCGTCACGATCGGCCAGGGCGGCCTCGTTGCAGCGGGTAAAATCCGCCCGCACCGCAGCCCGCCGGGCCGCATCATCAACGCGCACGAAGCGCCACGGCTCGCTCAGCCCGACCGAGGGGGCAAGGCAGGCGGTGCGCAGCAGGTCATCAAGCACGGGTTCGGGCACCGGGTCGGGGCGGAAATGGCGCACATCACGCCGCCAGCGCAGCAGGTCGCGCAACTGGTCCATAAACTGGGATGAAAATTCCGGCGGGGTGGTGATGGTCATGCCTGTTTGTGGTTCATCGCAGCCCGTCTGTCACCCCCGGCGCTTCATCCTCCGCTCCGGGCAGGCCCGCGGCGGTGGGCTGGGCCGGGGGGATGCCTTCCTCCTGCGTGGCGGGGGTAGCGTAGGCGGGGTCTTCATTGAACTGGGCCGAGACTTCCTTGATCTCGTCAAAGCTGGCCTTGTACCAGTCCACCTGCGTCATGGTATGGCTGCGCACGACAAAGCTGAGGAAGGTCGGCTCGGATGCGGTATAGCCGTACAGCGCATCATCCTGCCCCGCCCGGTTGCGGAACGTGAACCGGCAGGTCGCCGCATCGGTATAGCGCAGGAAGGTATGGTAGATGATGGTCGGCACGATCTCGTGCATGGCCTGGCCGATATAGTATTCGGGCCGTTTGTTGATGAGATCGGTCGTGGCGTTATCGAGAATACCCTCGTTTTCCAGCGCGGTGGCGCTCTGGGCAAAACGGGTGGGGTTGACGCGCACCGTCACTTCGCAGCGCCGCACATGGTAGGCGGAAGAAACCATAATGCCGAATTTCTCGTAATCCGGCATTTTGTTGAAGGCGGTTGTCGCCGCCCCTGCGGTGCCCCCATGCGCCAGCATGGCAAGGCCAAGTCCCCCCATGCAGTTCAACATGCGCCTGTGCATCGCCCTGTGCCTTCCTGTTCGCCCGCGCCATGCGGCAGTCATGAATATGGCGGCGCACCGGAATGCGCCGCCATACACAATATCACAGAACTGGCCTGCCCGCAGGCAGCAGGTTCAGGCGCGATCCCAGCCGCGCAGCGCGAGCAGCGAGGGGCTGCCCTCCATGCCGCTATGGCAGCCCGAGGGCACGGCCACGCTGGGCACTGTAGAGAGCAGCATCATCCCCTGCTTGCGATAGGCCGCACCCACCCACGCACTTACGCGCTGGCGGAAGGAGCGGATCGGGAGGGAGGGGGAAGACGGGGAAAATCCCACGACGGGGACAGGAGAAAAACTACGCATCAAGGCGTTTCCCGTGAGCCTAGCGGGCGATACTGCCGCATGCTGCTCCTGTTGCTCTACTACGCCGCAACCATCGCCTTGCACATCCGATATTTTCGCAGATTTACGGGTCGATCCATGCTGTTTTCGCAAGGCTTATTCCGGCAGGTGTTGCGCGGAAAATACACCCGCCGGAAGCCGCCCCGCTCAGATGCAGCCAACCTGCCAGCCTGCCCGCCATTCCTGCCCCGGCTGGAGGTGAAACACGCCTGGACGAGCAGAAAATTCACCACTGAACCCCACCGGGCTTGCAATGCCATGCCAGGGCTCGATGCACAGGAAATCACCGCCCGGCTTCATCCACAGGCCCAGATAGGGAAAGCCCTCCCATGCCAGCCTAAGACCCGGCCCATCGGGGATGCCATAGGTCAGGCCATGGCTGGCCAACTGGTCGAGAATCAGCGCGTCGGGCGCGAACAGGGCCTCGTCAAGCGCCAGCGTGTGGCCCTTGATGGGCGTGGGCAGGGCCTCGGGCAGCAGCAGGCCCCCTTGCAGGCGGCGGATGGGGGCGGGTTCGGGCGCATCAAAGGTAATGACATGCCGGTTCTTGGGCACATCGGGGGCAAGCGGCCAGATGAAGGCCGGGTGCGCGCCAAGCGAGGCGGGCAGCACACGCGCGCTATCGGGGTTGGTCACGCAGTAGCGCACCGACAGGGTGCCCTGTTCGATCCGGTATTCGATCACGAGGCTGAACGCGAAGGGGAACATTTTACGCGTCTCGTCCGTGTCGACGAGTTCGAGGCGGCAGCCGGTCTCGTCACGCGCAAGCCAGCGGAAGGTGCAGTCGCGCGCGAAGCCATGCTGCGTCATGCGGTAGGGCCTGCCCTCTACCCAGGCGGTATCATCAACCAGCCGCCCCACGATGGGGAACAGCACCGGTGACTGCCGCTGCCACGGCGCGCCACCGCCCCACAGCAGATCGCGCCCGCCCGCGCGCAGGGCGCACAGTTCGGCCCCCTTCGCGTGCACGCTGGCGGCCAGGCGGCCATCGCCAAAACTATGGGTGTTTTCTGTCATGCTGGTGGCTCCATCCGTTTTCATGATGAAGCTACCATGCACGATCAGGGTGCCGCCTGCCTATTGGTGTGATGCAGGGCTGGTGGCCGGGGCGGGATTGGTGGCCGCGGGCGTGGTGGCAGGCTGCTGCGGCGCGGGCGGCGTGACGCCGGGGTTGAGCCGCACGGTCAGGCGCTCGACCGAGAAGGCAAGGCGCGCGCCGCTGCTTGTCGAGGTGAACTTGATATAGATGCCGTTATTGTTTTCCATGACGGCGCCGCCCTTGCCCGCCCCCATGGTGGCCTCGCCCTGCACGGACCAGTACGTGCCCTCGATATCGGACACGCGATACAGGTTATAGACGGTGCCAACCGCATGGGTGCGCGAGAAACCGATGGCAGCCCCCGAGCCACCACGGATGCGGAAGGGATAGTCATGCCCCTCGAAGGTCAGCACGCCTTTGCCCCATGACACACCCGCCCCGACATCCGCCGCTGAAATGGTGAAGGTGATCGTGCCCGTATGGTCACCAAGCGCATCCGCGGCGCGGGCATGGGCGCAGAACGGACCAAAACCGGACAGGGATATAACAGCCGCGGTAACGGCCACACGTGCTAGGCGCAAAAGCAGACTCCCTGACTTGTGGCGAGATATGTCGCCCGGCTCCATGAAGAATTAACATGGCTTCCATGCCGTAACACCAACAGTGCCGCACAAAGAGCAGCCATGCAAACCCTATCATGGACTTTATGCCCCGCAGGCCCGCTTTACGGCCTGGCAGGCGGGGTCTGGCGCTCGATCTGGGCGCGGGCCTCGCCATTGGGCAGGGCTGCGGTGTGCAGATTGACGTAAACCTGCCCGTTCTGCAGTGCCTGCGCCTGCTCGGACGAGAGCAGGACCGAGCCATGCTGCCCAGACTTGTAGGGGCTGGGAATGGGCACGAGCACGCCCGCTTCCTCGCCTGCCGGGGCCGGGCCATGGAAATGCGCCGCCGTGACCGGGCCGCTCAGGCCGCTCCATGTAATGACATATTTCACGAGGTTGGTGCGCGTGTTCAGCGCGGTCTCGACCTTGCCCTCGGGGTGGGATGTCGCGCCATGTTCCCCCGCGAAATGCCCTTCAAAACGCACGACCGAGGCCAGCGCGGGCGAGGCGAACGCAACACTGGCCACAACGAGCGCAGGCAGGGCGGAAAAACGGATCATGTCTCTCTCCAGTGCGGGGTGTGGCCCGCAGGTCTTGTTCGGGTTTTTATATGATATGCGTAACGTGAATGCGTATCACATGCATGAACCCCGAAGCAGCGCAACACAAATCCCTCTAGGGCCCTGACCTTGCCAGATACTTAAAAAAGCAGTGCCGTGACGCGCTTTTCAGATATCCAGCGGGCGGGGTCGCTCCATCCAGCGCATGTCGGGGATGAGCCACCCGGCAAGCCGCCGGTAACACACGCTGCGACGGGGCCATAACAGGCCCGCAAGGCCCGGCGTGGTGACATCCTGATCGGCCATCCTGTCATCCCCTTTGCCTGTCAAGGGATTGCCTGAAAAGACAGGCCCGATAATCCCTTGGAATGATAAAAGTTTTTAGGTGTCGCCTTTTTCAAAAAGGCTTCACCAGAAACTTTTATTCTTTTTCATTAGCATGTCACCACGGATGGGAATCCGATATGAAACGCCCGGCATCAGTAATCATGCCAATGGCGAAGTAACATGCCGCGACACCAAGCAGCATCAGCAGGGCAGGCAGGATCATGCGCATGCCTATCCTGTGCCACCGCGCGCCGTACTGCGCAAGGCTTCAGCCAACCCCCGTGCCGCCCGAGGCCGCATAGACCTGCCCGGTAATATAGCTTGCCTCCGATGAGGCCAGGAGCACATAGATCGGCGCGATTTCGGCCGGTTGGCCCGCACGGCCCATCGGGGTCTCGCCACCAAAATTGTGGATGTTCTCCTCCGTCTGCCCGCCACTGATCTGCAGCGCGGTCCAGAACGGGCCGGGGGCCACGGCGTTGACGCGAATGCCCTTGTGCACCATCTGCTTGGCCAAAGACTTGACGAAGGCGACAATGGCCCCCTTGGTCGCGGAATAATCCAGCAGGATCTCCGACGGGCTGAACGCATTGACCGAGGCCGTGGCAATGATCGCGGCCCCGCGCGGCATGAGCGGAATGGCGGCCTTGCTCAGGTGGAACAGGGCATAGATATTGGTGCGGAAGGTCTCGTCGAACTGCTCGTCGGTAATATCCAGAATACTGGCCTGATGGCGCTGGCGGCCTGCATTGCTGACCAGTATGTCCAGCCCGCCAAGTTCATCATGCGCGCGCTGGACCAGCTGGGCGCAGTATTTACTGTCACGCAGGTCACCGGGCAGGGCAACCGCCTTGCGCCCGGCCTCGCGGATCAGCGCAATCACTTCGCGCGCGTCGGGTTCCTCCTGCGGCAGGTAGGCGATGGCCACATCCGCCCCCTCGCGGGCATAGGCAATGGCGGCGGCACGGCCAAGGCCGGAATCACCGCCGGTAATCAGCGCCTTGCGCCCGGCCAGCCGGCCTGAGCCACGGTAGCTTGTCTCGCCATGGTCGGGGCGGGGATTCATCTTGCCCGCAAGGCCGGGCCAGGGCTGCGACTGCTCGGGAAAAGGCGGGCGGGGATAGGCGTTTTCCGGGTCGACCAGCGGCGGGCGGGGCGCGGCCATTTCCGCCGCCTGCGCCCGGCCAGAGGCCGCCGCTGCCGTTACAAGACCTGCTGCTGCGGCCAGCACGGTGCGGCGGGAGGAGGCAATATGGCTGTCATCTGGCATGGCGCAGGCTCCGTATCTGTAACAGGGGCGCTTGTGGCCCCGCAGTTACAGATCAGAACAGTACGCCTGCCGCGCGGTTGCATGCGCGGCAGGGTTTGTGGCCATGCGGTGCCTGCGGGGCTCCGTGAAAAGCCCATCGGGGCAGGATGTTGCACATGGTAAAGACGCCGCCTTTTTGAAAAAAGGCGGCGTCCGGAAACTTTTGTTTTTATTCAGGTCAGGGCCGCGATGCCCGTGATCTCGACCTTCCATTTCGGGTTGGCCAGGCGGGCTTCCACCGTGGCGCGGGCGGGCTTGCTCGCGGGGTCGAGCCAGGCATCCCATGCGCGGTTCATGGCGGCCATGTCGTTCATGTCACTCAGGAAAATCTGCACCGAAAGCAGGCGTGCCTTGCTGGTGCCAGCCTCGGCAAGGATGGCGTCAATCTGGCGCAGGATGTCAGCGGTCTGGCCCTCGGCATCGAGGTCGGCATCATCGGCGACCTGCCCGGCCAGATAGACAAGCCCACCATGCACGACAGCCCCGGCGAGGCGTTCTTCAGGTTGCAGGCGTTTGATGGTCATGAAACTGGTCCTTGTTCTTGAAGATTTTCAAAAGTAACGCCTTGCTGAAATAATAAAAGTTTTTGGTGACGCTTTTTTCAAAAAGCTTGGGAAGGCAGCACCCAGAAACTTCTATTCCTGATTTATGCGGTTTCCCTGTTCATACCATCAGGCGGCAGATGAAAACGGCGCGTAATATCAAAAAACCGCGCATTGGTATGTAGTTCACGCGCCAGTATTTCCAGATAGGCCACGCTCCACCCCAGATCGAGGCGGCGCGACAGGTTGGCTTCCCCCTCCACCGCATCGCGCATCTGCGCAAGCGATGCCGCCACGATGCGGGCGAGTTCCACCGGCGGGTTGCCCCGCCACGCGCCAAAAGCCGCAAGCGTGCGCTCCACCGCCGCATTCACGGCGGGCGGCAGGCCGGCACGGGCCAGCAGGCTGCGCAGGCGGATCAGGTTCAGCCCCACTGTCATGGCCGACAGCACGCCATCAAGATAAGCATTGGTCTGCGCATCGGACATGGTGGATGCATGCCGCACCAGCCGCGCAAATCCGGTGGTGAGCCGGTTCACCCATGCGCCGGGGTCGGGTATGGCGGGGGCAAGCGCAATGCGGCGCAGGTCGCGCACGATCTGGCGGCGCATGCGCCACCGCTCGGCATCGGGGTCAAAGGGCAGCACGAGGCGAAACACCAGCACGCTGCACCCGATGCCCAGCACCACCGCGCTGTTGGTGTTGAAAAAGGTCAGTTCATCCAGCCGCGACTGGTTGCCCGGATAGACCATGAACGGCAGAAAGTTGTTATAGGGCGCCGCCGTACCCGCCGTGCGCGCATCGCGCAGCGCGAGGCCGCCCACCATCATGGGCAAAAACAGCGAGAGCACCAGCGTCTCCCACACCGCCTGGTCAGGCAGCACCATGAAGGTGATGATGGCCGCGACCAGCACCGCCCATACCGCCCCGCGCAGAAAGCCGATGCTGTCACGCACCGGGTTTTCATTCGCGGCAAAGCGGCTGCATGTCACCACCACGAACATGGCGAAGGTCGCCCCATCGGGCCAGCCGGTGCATTCCCACACCAGCCCGCCCATCAGCACAGCGCCAGCCGAGCGGATGCCGTTATGCCACGCCGCCGTGCGGTCGCGCCAAGGCGGGATGGAGAAATGGAAATGGTCATGCACGGGCGCCACCTGCGTTGCCGCCAGATGCGCCAGCGCCGCATCAAGCCGCACCAGCAGCACGCCGAGCGAGGCATTGAGGATATAGCCATCAAGATGCTGCCGCCCCGCAGCCCGGCCCGGCGGCGTGGGGCCTGATACGGCAATGATGTCATTGACCAGTTGCTGGCGGCATTCCGCCCCAAGGTTGCGCAGTTGCGCGCGCAGGGCGGGAATGGCAGCCAGCGGGTCCGGCCCCGCCATGGCCGCCTGAATACTGGCGAACAGCGCCTGCGCACGCGCCAGCGGGGTGACGAAGGCGGCCGGCAGGGCAGCCGTGGCGTGCATGCGCGCACTCAGCCCCAGCCCGCGTGACATCACCACCGCAATCGCGGCGAGGGCCGCGCGCGCATGGTCGCCCGCACGGGTGCGGTGCTGCATCTCCACCTCGCTGAACTCGATCTGGTCCGATACGGAAAAGACCGAGCCCAGCAGCGTGCGTGACTTGAGGAAGGCCTCCTCGCGCCCCTGCATCATGCTGCCAAGGGCCTGCGTGGCCTGCCCGATGGCAGCGCCCACCTTCTGGCCGATCTCGCGCCGGGCCACGTCGATCAGGCTGGGGGCGAACACCGCAGCGAGTGCGCTCTCGCACAATATGCCCAGAAAGATGTAGGTCGAGCGCGACAGGGCAATGTCAAATACCTGATGCGGCGCATTGGCCGCGTTGAGCGCGATCAGCCCGCTGGTAAAGGCCATGAGCACCAGCGCGTAGGAGTGGAAATTACGCAGGAAAGTGGCCAGCCCGCAGCACACCCCCACCCATAAGGCCAGCACGGGAAAGAGCAGCCACGCCGATTGTGGCATGGCGGCAATAAGCGCGACCCCCACCACCGCGCCAAGGCAGGTGCCCAGAAGCCGCCACCGCGCCTTGGACATGCTCTGCCCGCGTGAATTCTGGGCCACGATCCATGTGGTCATGGGGGCCCATTGCGGGTCATCCATCTCCATCCACAACGCCAGCACGAGTGCCAGCAGGGCGGCGATGGTCGTGCGCAGCGCAAAGCCGAAATCCGTCAGGCGCGGGGCGTAAAGCCAGCGGAACCGACGCAGCAAGCCATCCGTCATGCCGGGCGCCGCAGCCCCATGCCCCACTTTCCGCAGCCTGGCGGAATGGCCCTCTCACGTGATCGTGTCATGCTCCCCCAATGGCAATAATGGGGGAACAAAGCTACATGTTATAACATAAATAGTTTTTCATGTTTTCCACCCCTTCGCCGGGCGTTGCAACCAATGCGCGGCGTGCGCGGAAAAAACCATCAGGCCCTTATGGCAGGGCAATCAGAATAAAGATTTCCGGGTGCCGCCTTGTTTAAAAGCAGCACCCAAAACTGTTTTCGCGCTGCTCTAGCGGTGGCGGAACATCTCGTACAGCGCCACGGCGGCGGCGTTGGATACGTTGAGGCTTTCCATCTGGCTGCTCATGGCAAGTCCCGCGATTTCATCGCAATGCTCGCGTGTCAGCCGCCGCAATCCTGCCCCCTCCGCCCCGAGCACAAGGGCGACGCGACGCTGGTGGAAGGCCGCGCCATCCAGAATGCCGCCACCCGCATCAAGCCCCACCACCCACAGGCCACGCGCCTTGAGCGCATCGAGCACGCGCGAGAGGTTGACCACGCGGATCAGCGGCACGATCTCGAGCGCGCCCGAGGCCGCGCGCGCAAGCGTGCCGGTCTCGTCAGGGGCATTGCGGTCCTGCATCACCACCGCCACCGCGCCAAAGGCTGCCGCCGAGCGCAGGATCGCGCCCACGTTGCGCGGATCGGTCACCTGATCGAGCACCAGCACGGGGCCGGGCTGTTCAAGCACCGTATCAAGATCGGGCGGGCTTAGCATGTCGGCAAGCAGCGCCATGCCCTGATGCACGGCGTCAGGGCCGCACAGCGCATCAAGCTGGGCACGCTCGGCGCGGACGGCCTGGATGGGAAAGCCGCCTTCAAGCTTTGCGACCAGGGTTTCCTGCGCTTCCGCCGTGACCAGAAGCTGGCGCAGCTTGCGGGCCGGGTTTTCAAGCGCGGCCTGAACCGCATGCAGGCCATACAGCCAGCATGTGCCAGCGGGAGCCGATGCGGCCCCACGGCCACCCCGCCTGCCGCCCCTTTCGGGTGTGGCGCGGGCGGAAGAAGCAGAATGAGCCCCGGACGAGGCCCCACGGCGGCGGGATGTGCGCATGTTCATGATTGCTCTTTAAGCCCAACGGGCAGCGGCGTCATTCCCCCAAACCAAAATTGGCGCAAATTTTTCATCCACGCCCTTGACTCACCCCCTCATACCCCGTAATTACCCGCCCAACCTGGAGGGATGCCCGAGTGGCTAAAGGGGGCGGACTGTAAATCCGCTGGTGTACGCCTACGTTGGTTCGAATCCAACTCCCTCCACCATTCTCCTTTTTCAATAATGGCTGCAATCTGCATCACAACGCTGGCGCGTCCGGCGCTTTTTGTGTTTTCCGTTGTGGGCATTCGTGTGTGCATCAGCCATAACCGGGGCGATGCAGGGCCTATTAGGCAGTTACGCCTCCTTCCGCCATAATGGGTTCTCAGGCGCCTGTCCTGTCGTGGTGGCCCGGTTCTGTTTTATGGATATGATACGCAAGATGGCGCGGAGAGGCTGGCATAGAATTATTTTCTGCATCGGCCTTGTCTATGCTGTCTGGGCCTTTGCGGTATTCAATACTGTTGCGCTGCTGCTGGCCCCTGTCGTGCCGCGCAGGTGGCGGGGCATGGTCGGGCGGCGATGGATCTGGGTCATGTCGCGGCTGTCGCTCAACGTGCTGCGCGGGCTGGGCGGAATCCGGTGCAACCCGCACGACCTCAAGGCGCTGGCCCATATCCGCAACACCGTGGTGGTGGCCAACCATCCATCGCTGATGGATGCCATGCTGTTCACCGCCTACCTGCCCGATCTTGTGTGCGTAACCAAGCAGTCCCTGCTCGATCACCCGTTTTACGGCGCGGCGCTGCGGCTTGCGCAATATCCCGGCAACGACACGCCGCTGCGCCTGATCCGCAGCGCGGTGGCGCATGCGCGCGCGGGCCAGCCCATCCTGCTGTTCCCCGAGGGCACGCGCTCGGGCCGGGCGCGGGCGGATAACGCCTTTCACCCCGCCTTTGCCGCCATTGCCATGCAGGCGGGCTGCACGGTGCAGACAATGGTCATTACCACCAGCTCGCCCTATCTGCGCAAAGGCGCCTCCCTGCTGCGTTGCCCCGCGCTGCCCATTACCTATACCGTCACGCGCGGCGCGACCCTGCCCCCGCAGGCCACCCGCGCCATGACATCACGCGAACTGGCCGGGCAGGTGCAGGCCTGGCTGACCGAGGCCCTTGCCCGGCAGGCCCCGCATGGAGGCATGGCATGAACCCGCCCGCCCCGCGCCATCTTGTCGTGATTCCCTCCTACAATACCGGCCCGGTCCTGGCGCGCACGGTGGCCGAGGCGCTGGCCTTCTGGCCCGACGTGCTGGTTGTGGTTGATGGCAGCACCGATGGCAGCGCCAACAGCCTGCCCGCCCTTGCCGCCACGCATCCCGGCCTGTCGGTGGTGCACCTGCCGCGCAACCGGGGCAAGGGGGCGGCCATCCATCACGGGCTGCGCTGGGCGCGCACGCATGGTTACACCCATATCCTGACCATGGATGCCGACGGGCAGCACCCTGCCGGGCAGATTGGCCGGTTCATCGATGCATCATGCCGCGCGCCGGCGGCCCTGATTCTGGGGCGGCCGGTCTTTGCCGCTGATGCACCTGCCCTGCGGGTGCAGGGGCGCCGGGTTTCCAACTGGTGGGCGCGACTGGAAACGCCGGGCAGCGACATCGGGGATTCACTGTTCGGCTTCCGGGTCTATCCCGCGGCCGACCTGCTGGCGGTCATGGATGGCGTATCGGGCATGCGCCGTTATGATTTCGACCCCGAGGCCGCCGTGCGCCTGTGCTGGCGCGGGCTGGCCTGCGTCAATCTTGATTCACCCGTGCGCTACCTCAGCCACGATGAAGGGGGCATCTCCCACTTTCACTACCTGCGCGACAACCTGCTGCTGATCCGCATGCATGTGCGGCTCATGATCATTTTTCTGGCGCGACTATGCCTGCTGCCCCTGCGCAGGCGCGCCGCACGGACGTAAAAAGGCCGCCCCTCACCCCCGCGCGCGGTTATTGAAGGCCCTGACGGAGTCCATGATCGAGGCGTGATCGAAATTGCGGATGCGCCAGCGCCGCACCCCCGCTTCAACCCCGAACATGACCAGCACAAGCGGCATGCTCGCCCCATGCAGCACCGCGCGCCACCACCCCGCAGGCCCCGCCAGCGCAAGGAGGGCGGGCAGGATCAATTGCACCGCAAAGAAAAGGGTCCATGCCCATGTCAGCTGGCGGGTATAAAGCAACACGTCGGGCCGTAGCGTGCCGTGCACCTGGCGTGCCAGCATGGTGACAAGCGGCTCATGCCCGGGGCGCAGGGTGCGGGCGAACAGTAGCAGTAACGCGCCCTGAATCACGCCGTACAGCACCACGGAATCCGCCAGCAGCACGAAACCGGGGGGCAGCCCGTATCCGAGTGCTGCAAGGGCCGCAAGACACAGCCCCCACGCCAGCCGCCCGCGAATGGCTGAAGCCGCCAGCAGCAGGCCACCCCCCAGCGCCTGCCCCGTTACCAGCCAGCGCGCGGCAGGGACCACAAGCCCCATGGCCGAGAAGACATGCGCCCCTACACTCGCCACAAAGAGCATGATAATGCCAGCTAAACGCATATGACCGCCTGACCGTAAGGATCTACCATACCGGCATCACACTGAAGCGCGATGCAAAAACCCCGGCTGCTGTTACAGAATGATTCTGCATTGTTACAGGCCATGGGGCGGGGTATGCTCGCGGCCAGAAACCTTCTGATATTAATGTAAGTAATAGGCATAAATTAGTGGCGGAAAACCCTCCATCTCCATCAGAAACCGAAATAGCGGCGCTTATTGTAGAGACCCTGCAACTGGACATGCCCGTCTCCACAATCGAGATGGATGCCCCCCTGTTTGGCGATGGCCTTGGCCTGGACTCCATTGATGCGCTGGAACTCTCGCTGGCGATCAAGCGGCAGTATGGAGTGGAGCTCCGTTCGGACAATGCCGATAAAGTGGATATTTTCCGCTCCGTGCGCAGCCTGACCCATTACATAGCAGCGCATTCCCCGTCCTAAGCCATCACCATGCATGCGTTTCCCCTGCTCGGTCATCCGGCAGCCCCCCTGTTCAGAACACCGGAACGCCTCATAACCGGCAATAGCGTGCTCCATGCGGCCCACGCCCTTGCCGCGACGCTGCCCCCACGGCCCATCATCAACCTGTGCCGCGACAGGCTGTACTTTACCGCCGCCTTCTGTGCCGCCGTGCTGCGCGGGCAGTACAGCGTGCTGCCGGGTAGCAGGGCCGCAGGCCCGCTTGCGCACCTGCTGGCCTGCTACCCCGATGCGGCCATCGTGACCGATACCGACCTGCCGCCCTGCACACTGCCAGCGAGCACGCCGGTCATCCACCTCTCCGCCCTGTCACTCGATGGCGCGGGCACCCCCGCCAACCCGGATATTGCCGCAACGCAGCTCGTGGCGCATATCCTGACATCGGGCAGCACCGGCACCCCGGTCGCCCATGCCAAGACATGGGGCGCGCTGGCCCGCCGGGCGCAGGCCAGCATAAACCTGTTCATGCCCGTGCCGGGCAGGGTTGCCACCATCGTGGGCACGGTGCCGCCCTATCACATGTATGGTTTCGAGACGACGGTCATCCAGCCCCTCGTCACGGGCTGCATCAGCACCACGGGGCCTGCCCTGTTCCCCGCCGATATCCGCGCCCGCCTCGAGCAGGGGCCGCAGCCGTGCATCCTGCTCACCACGCCGCTGCACATCCGCACGTTCCTGACCGGCCACACGCCGCTGCCGCCGATAGCGCGGGTCATCTCCGCTACAGCCCCCCTCGATGGCGCCACCGCCGAGATGGCGGAACGCTGCTGGCATGCCCCCGTTTTCGAGATTTATGGCAGCACCGAAACCGGCTCCATCGCCACGCGCCGCACCACCGCGACACAGGCGTGGCGCCTGCACCCCGGCATCAGCCTGCACCCCCGCCCCGATGGCACGGCCAGCATTCATGCGCCCGATGCCACGAGCCACGTTCTGGGCGATGCAATCACGCCGCTCACGCCCGATACCTTCAGGCTGGAAGGCCGCATGACCGACATCATCAAGATTGCGGGGCAGCGCACCTCCCTTGCCGGGCTGAACGCCATCCTGCTGGGCGTACAGGGCGTTGAGGATGGCATCTTCCTCGCCCCCGAACCCGATGCGCCGGGCCAGCCCGTGGGGCGCATGGAGGTGGTGGTGGTGGCGCCCACCCGCACCGCGCCCGACATCCTGACCGAACTGCGCGCGCGTGTGCCCCCCGCTTTCCTGCCGCGCCGGGTCATGCGCGTGGATGGCCTGCCCCGCAACGAAACGGGCAAGCTGACCCGCGCGGCGCTGCAGGCGCTGGTGCATGAGCCGCGCCCCGCCACCGCGCCCGCCGGCTTGGCCACGACAGCGCATGATGCGGGGTGCTTCAGCATCGCAGCGGACCACCCTGCCCTTGCCGGGCATTTTCCCGGCTGCCCCATCGTGCCCGGCGTGGTGGTACTGAGCGAGGCCTTTGGCCTCATGGGGGTCGAGCCTGCCCTGCTGGAACAGGTGAAATTCCTGCATCCCGTGCGGCCGGGCGATACCGTACGCGTAACGCATACAACGCAGCCGCTGGCATTTACCTGCACGGTGGGCACGCAGGTGGTGGCAAAGGGGCGCTTGCGCAATGGCGCCCATGCCTGAGCCCAAACCCGGCTGGGTCAGGCCCGAGCGCGGCATAGCCTCGCTGTCACGCTTCATGATCTGGCTGACGCTGCGGGTGGGCCGCCCGTTTGGCGAGGCCATCCTGCCGTTCATCACGCTGTATTTTTTGCTTACGGCCCGGCAGGCGCGCCGGGCCTCGCGCCAGTATCTGGCCCGCGTGCTCGACCGGCCCGTGCACATGCTGGATGTGGCGCGGCATTTCCATACCTTTGCCGCAGCCATACTGGACCGGGTCTTTTTCCTCTCGGGCCGTTACAAGGGCTACAAAATCGACATCGACGGGCTGGACTGCGTGCACGCGGCCATGGCGGGCGGGCGCGGGTGCATCCTGCTTGGCGCGCATATCGGCTCGTTCGAGGCATTGCGCAGCGTGGGCCGCATGTCGCCCTTTCCGGTCAGGGTGCTCATGTTCCGGCGCAATGCGGGTGCGCCCACGCGCCTGCTGGAGCAGCTTGCCCCGGAATTTGCCCGTAATATCATTGATATCGGCGAGCCTGACGCCATGATCCGCGTGCAGGAGAGCCTGGCGCGCAACGAACTGGTGGGCATGCTGGGCGACAGGGCGCCGGGGCATGAAAAATCCGTGCTCACGCCGTTCCTTGGCGGCATGGCGGCTTTTCCCGCCGGGCCGCTGCTGGTGGCCAGCATGCTGGGGGTGCCGGTCATCCTGTTCAGCGGGGTGCGTACGGGCTACAGGCAGTATACGGTGCGCTTCGAGCTGCTGGCCGAACAGATCACCATCCCGCGCAGGCAGCGCGCGCAGGGGCTGGCCACGTGGATGGGGCATTACGCCCGCTGGATGGAAAGGCTGTGCCGCGCCCATCCCTATAACTGGTTCAATTTCCATGATGTATGGGTTGCCCCGCAGGTGGGAAAACACGGGGAGAACCATGATGGACCATAAACGCGCCCGCCTTGCGCCCGCCGCGCTGGCGCTGTTCATGTGCTGGGGGGTTGGGCGCGGACACGCGCAGGACACGCAGCCGCCCGCGCCCGACCTGGCCGCCACCGTCATTGCCCGCATCGGCATGGTGCCCGCGCGGCACAATGTTTTTCATGAAAGCAAGCATATCGCGGCCCTGACGCATGACCTCAATTCATCGGGTGAACTGATCTATGCCCGGCCGGGCCATGTGCAGAAGATCACGCGCGAACCCCGGCCCGAGACCCTGATCGTGCAGGGCACGACGCTGAGCCTGGCGCGAGGGCAGGGACCGGCCCGCGTGGTGGACCTGTCGCACCATGCGCAGCTTGCCGCCCTTGTCGAGGCCATCCGCGCACCGCTTGATGGCGACATTACCGCCCTGCGCCATGACTATACGCTCGCGGCACAGGGCGACGTGGCGCACTGGACGCTGCAACTCACCCCCCAGCCCGCCATGGCGCGCTACGTGCGCACGATCACGATTGATGGCCAGAACAACGCCATGACCGTGATCCGCGTGGTGCAGGCCAATGGGGATACGCAGGTCATGCGCATCGACCCGCCCGTATGACGGCACGCCCGCGCTCCATAAAGCCGCTGGCCATCGGCCTGCTGGTCTCGCTGGTGGTGGCGGCGTGCGTGTTCATGGCCATACCGCTGCGCACCGACATGGCGGGCTTCCTGCCTGCGGGCCGCACGGACAACACGCGCTTCATCATGCGCGAGATCCAGTCCGGCAGCGCCGCCACGGTCATTCTGGCCGCAATCGAGGGTGCGCCGCCCGATGTGCTGGCACAGGCCAGCCAGACCATGGCCGACAGCCTTGCCCACAGCGGGCTGTTCGTAACCGTGACCAATGGTAGCCGCCCGCCCGATGGCGCGGACGAGGCCTTTCTGTTCAGCCACCGCTACCTGCTCGCCCCCCCGGATTCCGCACGCGATTTTTCGGTCGATGCGCTGCATGATGACATGCAGGCCGTGCTGGACATGATGGAATCCTCCGCCGAGCCACTGGCCCAGCATTATGGGCTGGCTGACCCGACCGGGGCTTTCATGGCGCTGCTGCGGGCGTGGGCGCCACACAGCCACGGGCGCAGCATTGATGGCGTGTGGTTCGCGCCCGAGCGCGACCGCGCGCTGATTTTGCTGCGCACCCGCGCCAACGGCATGGACCTGTATGCGCAAAAGCAGGTGCAGGCCGCGATCAATGCGGCCTACGCGGCTGCGGCGCGACCGGGCATGCGCCTGCTCATGTCCGGGCCTGCGGTGTTTGCGCTCAAGGCCTCGCATGCCATGCAGGCGGATGTGGAGTTCCTGTCCACCGCCTCGATGATTCTGGTTACGGCGGTGCTGATCTGGCGCTTCCGCTCGCCATGGGTGCTGGCGGCCATGGGCATTCCGTTCGCGCTCTCGCTCAGCGTGGCGATGGTGGTCGTAAAGGTGCTGTTTGGCTACGTGCATGGCATCTCGTTCGGTTTTGGCATGACCATGCTTGGCGTCTCGCTCGACTATCCCGTGCTGCTCATCGGCCACCGCGACCAGGGCGAGGACGCCGCAGCCCCCCTGCGCCGGATCGGCACCAGCCTGCGCCTTGCGGTGACCAGCGCGTGCCTGGGGCTGACGGGCATGGTGTTCTGCGGGCTGCCGGGGCTGGCGCAGCTTGGCGTGTTTTCGGTTGCGGGGCTTGTGAGCGCCGCGGCCACGACCCTGTGGCTCCTGCCGCGCCTGATCGAGAAGGCCGATCTTTCCCCCGGCGTCGCAACCCATGCAGATGGCATCCTGCGCATTGAATCCTGGCGGCGCTACCGCCTGTGGTTCCTGATCGTGCCGGTGATTGGCGCAGGCGTGCTGCTGGTCCATCCCCCTCAGCGCGAGACGGATATCGCCTCCCTCAGCCCTGTGCCGCCTGCGCTGCGCGCGCTCGATGCGGAACTGCGCCACGAAATCGGCGCGCCTGATGCCGGGCAGGCCATTATCGTGCAGGCGCCCAGCGTGCAGGGCGTGCTGGAACGCGAGGAACGGCTCATGCCCGTGCTCGACGCGCTGCAGGCACGCGGCGTGATGGGCGATGCGGAATATGCCGCCCGCTTCCTGCCCAGCATGACCCTGCAACGCGCCCGGATCGCGCGCCTGCCCGATACGGCGGAACTGGCCCGCAGGCTTGATGAAGCCCGCGCCGACCTGCCTTTCCAGCCCGATGCCTTTGCCCCCTTCGTGCATGATGTAGCCGTGACACGCGCCATGGCGCCGTTACAGCCGGGCGACATGACATCCCCGCTCGTGGCCACCCGCCTTGCCCCGCTGCTGTTTGCACGCCAGGGCCAGTGGTTTGGCATCATCCTGCCCGAAACCGTGCGCGATACGGCAGCCCTTGCCACGGCCTTCGCAACGCAGCCCGGCATCATGGTGCTGAACATGCGCAACGAAACAAACGCCATCGTGGCTGACCACATGCACCAGGCCCTGTGGTGGACGGTGGCTGGCACGCTCATGGCGATAATCGTGCTGGCACTCGGCCTGCGCAACGGGCGGCGGCTGGCGCGCGTGTGCGTGGCGGTGGGGAGCGCGGGCATCGTAATCATGGCGGCAATGGCGGTGCTGGGGGTCAGGCTGTCGCTCATCCATGTCATTTCGCTCCAGTTCGTAATGGGGGTGGGGCTGGATTATGCCCTGTTCTTCGCCCGCCCCCAGATCGACCGCGCCGAGCGCGCCCGCACCTTACGCACCCTGCTCACCTGCAATACAATGACCCTTCTGACCTTTGGCATCCTTGCATGCTGCCGCACCCCGCTTTTGCGTGATATTGGCTCAACCGTCGCGATAGGAGCGTTTCTGGCCATGCTGTTCAGTTTCATGATGGCGGCACCCGTAGCCGACACCGCGCGGCAGGCCCGTTCATGACCGCCGCCATGACCGCCCTGCACGTGACCGCGGGCACCGGCATAAGCGCCATTGGCCTTGGGGTGGCACAGACGCTGGCCGCCCTGCGCGACCGGCGCACGGGGCTGGAGCGGTGCGATTTTGCCGGCATCACCCACGGCTATGCGGGCAGCGTTGCAGGCGTGCAAACCCATGCCCTGCCCCCGGCGCTGGCGGCCTATGACTGCCGCAACAACCGCCTGATCGACATGGCCCTGCGCACCGATGGCGTGGCCGATGCCATCATGTCCGCCCGCGCGCATTATGGCGCGGGGCGCATTGGCGTGGTCATGGGCACCAGCACATCGGGCGTTCTAGCCAGCGAGGACGCCTTCTGCGCCATGGATGCGCAGGGCAGGCTGCCTGCGCACTTTGATTATGAACATACGCAGGACCTGTTCTCGCTCGCGCGGTATGTGCGGGCCGCACTTGATCTTGGTGGCCCGGCACTTTGCGTGTCGATGGCGTGCGCCTCCTCCTCGCGCGCGTTCATGGATGCGGCCTACCTGATCCGCGCGGGTCTCTGCGATGCGGTGGTGGTGGGGGGAGCCGACAGCCTGTGCCGCATGACGCTGCGCGGGTTCGCCGCCCTTGAACTGGTCTCGGCCCAACCCTGCCGCCCGTGCGATGCATCGCGCGATGGCATCTCGATCGGGGAGGCTGCGGGCATCGTGCTGCTCGAACGCGCTGATGGCCGCGCTGTCAGCGGCCCTCCGGCCGGGTTTCGCGCCGCCGTGCTCGGCTATGGGGCGAGCAGCGACGGGCACCACATGTCCACCCCGCACCCCCACGGCGCGGGCGCGGTGCTGGCCATGCAGCGTGCGCTGCAAAGCGCGCGCCTGCCGGTGGACGCCATTGATTACATCAACCTGCACGGCACCGGCACCCGCGCCAATGACGCCATGGAGGACAAGGCCGTCGGCACCCTGTTTGGCGCGCAGGTTCCGTGCTCCTCCACCAAGGGCTGGACGGGGCACACGCTGGGGGCGTGCGGCGTGCTGGAGGCGATGATCTGCGCCCTAGCCATCGAGCACGGGTTCATGCCCGGCTGCCTTGGCGTGGATGAAGTGGACCCCGCTTTCCGCACGGATGTGCTGACCGGCAACGTAACCCGGCCCGTGCACCATGTCATGAGCAACGCCTTTGGCTTTGGCGGGGCAAACTGCAGCCTGATTTTTGGAAAGGCCGCCTGATGCGCGTATGGATTTCGGGCCTGGCCGTGCTGGCCGATGGCATGGCGGGATGGGAGCCCGCCCGCGCCATCCTGCGCGGGGAAGCCGCATGGCAGCCCACGCCGTGCGCCCTGCCGCCACCCGCCACCCTGGCCCCCAACGAACGGCGGCGCACCAGCCCCATCGTGCGCCTGGCCATGACCGTGGCCGGCGAAGCCTGTGCCGCGGCAGGCTGTGACCCGGCTAAAGTGCATAATGTGTTTGGCAGTTCCAATGGCGATGGCATGGTGGTCAACACCATCCTGCAGGCACTGGCCGACCCCACGGCGGGCGTATCGCCCACGCAGTTCCATAATTCCGTGCATAACGCGGCGGCGGGGTACTGGACCATTGGCAGCCAGTCCCACCAGCCCGTGGCCTGTTTTGGCGGATATGACTGGAGTTGGGGCTTTTCCCTGCTGCAGGCCGCAGCCGAGGCGGTAGTGGAAGAAAAGACCGTTCTCCTGTGTGTCTATGACATGACCATGCCGCAGCCGCTGGCCCAGAAACGGCCCACGCAGGGCACGTTTGGCGTGGGGCTCGTGCTCTCCCCCCACCCCGTGCCGCATGCGCCTGCCGTTCTGGATATGGAATACGGGCCGGAGGGTGCTGCCGACACCGCACTGACCCTGCCCGATGCGCAGACCACGGCAGCGCTGCGCGCGCTGTGCCACGACAACCCGGCGGCCCGCTGCCTGCCGCTTCTGGCCGCCATAGCCCAGGGCGGCATGCATGAGATCCGCGTGGCAGGCGATGTGGGGCATGTAGCCATAAAGGTAACGCCATGCTGACCCGGGCAGATATTGAGGCACGCATGCCCCATGCCGGGGCAAGCTGCATGCTCGAGCGCGTCATCGCGCATGATGTGCAGACGATCCACTGCACCACCCGCGCGCATCTTGATCCCGCCAACCCGCTGCGCCGCAACGGGCGGCTCGATATGGTGTGCGGGGTTGAAATCGGCATGCAGGCGGCCGCCCTGCATGGGGGGCTGCACGCGCAAGGAGCTACCCCGCGCATCGGCTACCTGACCACCCTGCGCCAGATCCACCTTGCGCCGGGGCGGCTGGACCAGCCGCAATGGGGCACATTGCAGGTCAGGGCGACATGCGAACAGACCGATGAACAGGGCATGCGCTACCACTTTCGCGTGGAAAGCGAAGCCGGGGCCGCTCTGGTCACGGGCCATGGTTTTGTCGTGCTGCAACCACAAGGACAACAGGCATGAAACGCGCACTCGTAACCGGGGGCGCCAGCCCGCTCGGCCAGGCCATCTGCCAGCGCCTCGCACGCGATGGGCTGCACGTTATCGTCCATGCGCATAACGCCATCGACAAGGCGCGCGACATTGCCGCCGGAATTTGCGCCACGGGTGGCTCGGCGCAGGCGTGGCAGTGCGACCTGTCGGACATGGCCGCCACCGCCACGGCGCTTGAAACCCTGCTGGCCGAAGGCGTGGTACAGGTGGTGGTGCATAACGCCGGCATTCATGATGACGCGCCCATGGCGGGCATGAGCGCGCAGCAGTGGCGCTCGGTCGTGTCCGTATCGCTTGACGGGTTCTTTGCCACCCTCCAGCCGCTCCTGCTGCCCATGATCGGCACGCGATGGGGGCGCATTGTCGGCATTTCCTCGGTCGCGGCCATCATGGGCAACCGGGGGCAGGCCAATTACGCGGCGGCCAAGGCCGGGTTGAGCGGGGCCGCGCGCGCGCTTGCGCGTGAAGTGGCCAGCCGGGGCATTACGGTCAATGTCGTGGCCCCTGGCGTCATTGCCTCGCCGGCCATCGACGCGGTAATGACCCCGCGCCAGATTGCCGACCTCGTGCCCGCCAAACGCGCGGGCCAGCCGGAGGAAGTGGCCGATCTTGTCGCCTTCCTCACCTCAAGCCGCGCCGCCTACATCAACGGCCAGACCATCTCGATCAATGGTGGCATGGCATGACCCCGGACCCCAGCACGAAAGAACGCCCCATGACACCCCCCACCGACGGCAGCTCCGCGCAGGAATGCGATGTCCTCGTCATCGGCGGTGGCCCCGCGGGGTCAACCGCCGCCGCCCTGCTGGCCGGGCAGGGGCGCAGGGTGATCGTGGTGGAAAAGGACAGCCATCCACGTTTTCATATTGGTGAATCCCTACTGGCCTGGAACCTGCCCATTCTCGAGCGCCTTGGCCTGATGGACCGGGTGCGCGCGTTCGGGGTGTTCAAGCCGGGTGCCGAGTTCGTATCAGACGTGACCGGGCGCAGCGTCGCCTTTCCGTTCGCCTATGGCATCGACAAAAGCTACACCAACAGCTACCAGGTCGTGCGCTCCGAATTCGATGAAATGCTGTTTCGCCACGCGGGCAGGGAAGGCGCGACGCTGCTGGAAAACACCCGCGTCACCAGCGTGGAACCGGGGCAGGACGGCGCGCGCGGCCATGTCGAGGCCGTGGGGCCGGATGGCATAAAGCAGGCCTTCGCGCCGCGCTTCATACTCGATGCCTCGGGGCGCGATACCTTCCTCGCCAGCCGCGCGGGCAACAAGACCAGCAACAAATACAATTCCACCGCCGCCCTGTTCGGTCATTTCAGCGGTGTCGAATTCCGCGATGGCGACAGGGAAGGCTATATTTCCATCCATCTGGTGGATAATGGCTGGTTCTGGATGATCCCCCTGCCCGACGGGCTGATGAGCGTGGGCTTCGTGGGTGACCGCGTGGCGTTTGAAGGCCGCAAGGGCAGCCCGGCCGACCTGTTCTGGAGCAAGGTCAGGGCAAGCCCGAGCGTAAGCGCGCGCATGCGCAACGCAACGCCGCTGCGCGACATAATGGCCACGGGCAATTACTCCTATCACGCCGGGCAGTCATGGGGAGAAGGCTATTACATGATTGGCGATGCCTTCGGCTTTCTCGACCCCGTGTTCTCCTCGGGCGTGCTGCTGGCCATGAGCAGCGCCGAGCGGGGCGTGTCGGTTGCGGATGCGTGGCTCAAATCCCCCAAGGCAGGGCGGCGGGCGGCCCACCGGGCGGAGCAGGAAACCCGTGCCGCCATGAAGCGGGTCGCGTGGCTGATCTACCGCATCAACACGCCGGTCATCCGCCACCTGTTCATGAACCCACGCAACGCGTTCCGCATGCGCGATGGGGTGATCTCGCTGCTCGCGGGCGACTTCAGGGGCAAGCTCAGAACGCGCCTGCCGATGGCCGTGTTCAAGGCGGCGTATTACTTGGTCTCGGCCAAGCTGTGGCTGGAGCGCGACAGGCCACAATCGTGCCCCGAGCTTGAGCGGGGGCGGCGGTAATGGGCATGACACACCACCTTTTGCGCCGCATGGCCTGTGCGGGCCTGCTGGCGGGCACCGCCCTGCTGGCCGCCTGCGCGCCGACCAATTTCAACCATCCTGGCCAGGTGAGCAGGCCCGATGTGTACAACCAGGCCTTTCCGTATTACGCCGAGTTGTGCGCGGTCTCGCAGATATCGAAAAAACCCGGCTTTGGCGCGGATATCAGCGGCGGCGCGGGCGGGCATGCGGTCATGTTCCTTGGTGGCGTGTGCCTTGACCGCAAGGCGGGCTACCCGGTGCTGACCGAATGCGATGCCACCCGTACCGCCGACCGGCCCGATGGCGTGGGCTTCAGCATGAACTCGCATTACAGCAACGCCAACTGGACCGGAGCGGAAAGCAGCGCCTTTTACTTTGATGGCACGCTCGCACCCGGCCAGGGGCTGACGCGCGCAGGCTACGTGGCAACGCAGGATGAGGCCAAGCGGCGCGGCATCTATGATGGCGTGATCTTCCACAAGGAAGTGTTCAACGGCAAGCCTGCCAACATGTCCGCCGTGGACTGGAAATATGAAATGTCGGTCGGCACCGATTACGCCACCACGCTGGGGCGCGCGCGCTTCTGTGCCCGCCTGCCCGTGACCGCGCCACAGATGCGCAAGATCATGGATTTCCTCAACGAGCGCAACGCCGTCTATCGCAACGGGCCCAAAACCTATGATTCCAACGTGTTGCAGGACAACTGCAACCACCTGACCCATAATGCGCTGGCGGCGGCGGGGTTCTGGAGCGAATGGCCGATCAACCGCTTTGTCGTGCTCGCGGCGCTGAGCTTTCCCGTGCCCAAGAATGAACTCGTCAACCTGATCCACCGCACGGATGCGGTGCCGGTGGACAACATTCAGGCCATATTCAACGATAAACTGACCTACCAGACCTTCATGCAATATGACTGGCTGGCCGATGAGCCGGGCGTGCTGCTGGAATCAGAACCGGTGCATACACCCAACGAGGTTTACAACACCTCGCTGTCACTCATCTTCTACGATGATCCGGTGCTGGGGTCATATCACCGCAATTTCGCCCATTACCTCAAGAACGCGCATTATTACGACCTGCGCACCAATCTTGAATATTTTGCCGGGCGCTATGCCCGCATCATGCAGGATCGCCAGCCGCTTTCATGGTGGCAGGCGCACCACCCCGCGCTTGCACGGGAATCGGGGGCGTTCCCGGCGTTCTACCAGCGTTACTACGACTATATTGCGGCCCAGCAGGCCAAGGTGCAGCAGGCCCTTGACCTGCTGCACACCACCGAGGCCCCCACAAGCCGGTAAAACCGCGCCGGGCCAGGACCACATGGTCCTGGCCCGCGCACTCAAAGCCATGTGAGCGCGCCGCATGGCAACGCAGCGGGAAATGAAACGCTAGGGAAAGAAACGAACCCAAGCGGAAAGACCCATCATGCCCCTGCACCCTGCCCGCCTGGCCGCCGCCTGCCTGTGCATTGCCAGCCTTGCCACGACAGCAGCCCATGCCCAGACGGTCGCCTCCGGCCATCGTGATATCCTGCTGCAGGCCGATCATTCATGGAATGGCGTGGCGTATGCGCCCTACCCCACCACGCGCCCCGAACTGACCATGATCCGCCTGACCATTCCCGCCCATACCGCGCTGCCGTGGCACACCCACCCCGTGCCCAACGCGGGCTACGTGCTGGAAGGGCAGTTGACGATTCATGATCGTGATAGTGGCAGAAAGGAAACTTTCCATCAGGGCGAAGCGTTTGCCGAATCCGTAAATGACACGCATCGCGGGGAAACGGGCGATACCCGCACCATCGTGCTGCTGACCTATGCCGGCACGCCGGGCACGCCCACCTCCGTTCCCGCCAGGGGAGAAAAGCCTGAATACTGATCCACCGCAGCACCATGGCCACGTATGCACAGGTGGCGGAACAGTCAAAACACAAAAGCGGATCGGTAAACACAATACAGCAGCAGGCCATAAAGCTGCCGCAATAGAGTTAAAGATACGCTTATGCCCCTTATCGCCTGAAAAAACCGTGCGCTTTACGCCCCGCCCTCATGGGCCTGTGCTGCAACGGTGGGCCAAGACCTTGTGGAAAGACGCCATCATGCCAGACATTACACAGATTTCTTCCCCGCTTCTGGAGAAACTGCCGCTGGCACTCATGATGGCGGACAGGGCAGGCCACGTGCTCTATGGCAACGCGCGCGCCTGCGCCATGACCGGCTACAGCGCGGCGGAACTCGCCGCCACACGCATGGGCCGCCTGTTTACCCGGGGCATGCTGCCCGCTGTGGATGCAGCAACCACGCAGGCCCTGCCAGAACACGGGGCCACGCCATCATGCACCACCACGCTGCGCCGCAGGGACGGGCTGGGCCTGCCCGTGCGCCTGTACCGCGAAAACCTGGAATGGGATGGCGTGCCCTATGAGCTGATCGCCCTGCATGACCGCACGCATGAAGAACTGATGCGCGAACAGGCCGAGATCAGCGCCATGATCGTGCAGGCGACCGACCGGGGCATTGTGGTGCTCGATGCGCAGTACCGCATCACCCACGCCAATGCCGCCATCGCCACCATGCTTGGCGTGGAGCGCGACGCGCTGCACGGCGCGCCGTTTGGCACGCTGCTGGCGGGAGCGGAAAACGATATTGGCACCCTGCGCCAGTTCCGCGCGCACCTTGCGCGCCGCACCGGCTTCGAGGTGGATGTGCAGGCCCGTGGCCCGCAGGGCGTGGCGCTGTGGCTGCGCTGCGCGGTCACGCCACATTATGCGGATGATGGCACGCTGGATGATATCATCATCATCATTCACGACATCACGCACGACCGGCAGTTGCGCAACCTGCAGCGTGACGTGGTCGAGGCGCTGACGGACCAGTTCTCGCTGCGCGAGATGCTCGATTTCATGTGCCGCCGCATCGAACTCATCGCGCCGGACTGCATGGCCGTGGTCATGCTCAGCACCGGCGGCGTGCTGCATGCCGGTGGCCACGGCGCCATGCCCCTGCCCGTGCTGCAGGCGTTCGAGGGGCTGGAGGCCAGCACCGCGGGGGGCGCATGCGGCACGGCCATCGCCACGGCGAAGGAAGTCGTGGTGCCCGACCTTGCGGCGGAAGACCGCTGGCCTGCCCTGCGCACGGTGGTGGCGGAGCACGCGCTGGCGGCGGAATGGGCGGTGCCCATCATTTTGCGCAATGGCGAGGTTGCGGGCAGCTTCTCGCTCTATTTCCGCACGCCTGGCCAGCCGGGGGCGTGGCACCGGCGCATTGTGCAGGCCTGCGTGCATCTGGCCATGCTGGCCATCGAGCAGCAGCGCAGCCGTGAATCCATCATCCGCCTGTCCTATACCGACCGGCTGACCAGCCTGCCCAACCGCCTGTGGCTCAACCGCCGCCTCAACGAACTCGTGGCCCGGCCGCCTGCCACAGCGCTGAGCATCATGGTCATCGACCTCGACCGTTTCCGCAAGATCGTGCAGGCGCTCGGCCAGGGCCGGGCCGACCAGATGCTGCTCGAACTCGCGGGCCGCCTGCGCCACGGCATTGTGGGCCGCGACGTGCTGGTGCGCACGGAGGGCGATGAATTCGTGGTGCTGACCACGCAGGATGCCACCGACATCACGCATCTGGCCGAGCGCATCCTCCACACGCTTGAAGAGCCATTTACGGTCGATGGCATTCCCATCAACATTTCTGGCAGCATTGGCATCAGCACCCATCAGGACGGGCAGGCCGTGGAAGAAACGCTGCGCCAGGCCTATACCGCGCTGGCGCAGGCCAAGAAGGCGGGGCGGTGCTGCTACCGCTTCTTCCACCCCTCCATGAACCGGCAGGCCGAGGACCACATCATCCTCGCTTCCGCCCTGCGCGAGGCCATTGCCGATAACCGGCTGACCCTTGTCTACCAGCCCCAGGTTGACCTGAGCACGGGCGAACTGCATGGCGTGGAGGCGCTATCACGCTGGAACGATGCGGTACTGGGCATGGTCTCGCCGGGGCGGTTCATTCCCGTGGCGGAGGAAACCGGGCAGATCCGCGCCATCGGCATGTGGTCGCTGCGGGCGGCGTGCGCGCAGATGGCGCAATGGATCGCGCATGGCATTCCCGTGCCGACCGTATCGGTCAATGTCTCGGCCATCCAGTTTCAGGACCCCGAACTGGTGGCACAGCTTGCCACCATCCTGCACGAGACCGGCGTGCCGCCCGAACGCCTGATCGTGGAACTGACCGAGACCGCCATGATCGAGAATTTCGAGCAGACGGTCGCCACCGCCAGGGCCATCCGCGAACTGGGCATCGGCCTGTCGATGGATGATTTCGGCACCGGGTATTCCAGCCTGTCCAACCTTGCCAGCCTGCCCATAAGCGAGGTCAAGATCGACCGCAGCTTCATGAACGGCTTTGGCAGCACCGGCAACGTGCGGCAGGTGGTGACCGCCATCATCCGCATCGGCCATACGCTGGGCATGACCGTGGTGGCCGAAGGGGTGGAGGACGCCACCCAGTGCGCCCAGCTGCGCAACATCGACTGCGACGTTATACAGGGCTATTACTTTGGCCGCCCGATGGATACCGCAGCCCTTGATACATGGATAAAAGAACGCCGGGCCGAAAGCGTGCCGGTTGCCTGACACGGCCTGAAAGCACAGGGATGTTCCGGGCGGGCGGTTTTAAAAACGGCCGGCCGGGTCCGTGTATTTCCCTTGAAATGGATGGCGCGGGGAAAGCCTTGCGGACTGGCTGGTCTTTCGCCCTGTTTTCAAAAACTTCACCCAAACTTCCGCATGTTTCATCCCACATCCCATGGGCATGCTGGTATGTCTGTGGCCCGGATTCACCACCACAGGGGCCAGCATGTCCACGCCGTCCGCCATTGCCGTCATTGGCAGCACGAATATTGATTTTGTCGTGCATGTCGCGCGTTTTGCCCAGCCGGGCGAGACGCTGCATGTGCATGGCTCCAGCACCGGGCTCGGTGGCAAGGGAGCCAACCAGGCCATTGCCGTGGCACGGCTGGGCCAGGACGTGGCCCTTGCGGGCTGGACCGGACAGGACATGCTGGCGGACATGGCACGCGCCACCCTGGCGGAAGCTGGCGTCAACACGCGCTACCTCATGGCCGATGCAACGGCGGGAACCGGGCGTGCCTTCATTACCATCAACCATGCGGGCCAGAACCAGATCCTGGTCGATGGCGGGGCCAACATGGCACATGGCGGCCCGTGCGCCGCAATCCTTGCCCCGGTGCTGGACAATGCCGCAATGATCATGCTGCAACTGGAGATGGACCCGCATCTTGTGCTGGCCATGGCCCGCGCGGCCCATGAGCGCGGCATACCCGTCATGCTCGACCCCGCCCCCGTGCCGGATGCCGGCCTGCCCGAGGCGCTGTACGCCGTAGCCGACATCATCACCCCCAACGAGACCGAAACACAGGCCCTGACCGGCATCACCCCCACCGATGAGGCCACGGCCCTTGCCGCCGCGCGCATCCTGCACGCACGCGGCACGCGCACGGCCATCATCAAGCTGGGGCATCGGGGTGTGGTGTGGTCCACGCCGGTGGCACAGGGGTTTGTACCTCCCTTCCGCGTCAAGGCCATCGACACGGTGGCGGCGGGTGACTGCTTCAATGCCGGTCTGGCCACGGCGCTGGCGCGCGGGGCGGATATGGCCGAAGCCGTGCGTTTTGCCGCAGGCTGCGGCGCACTGGCCACCACGCGCGCAGGCGCCGCCGAAGCCGCGCCCACGGCAGATGAAGTCGCCATCCTGCTCGATGCCCGGTCGGGCTGAACCCGTGCATTGATCCGTGCACGCTATGGGCCTGCCCGACAGGTCAATGCTCCCGTGGGGCCAGACCCATCCTGACGGGATGTTTCCACCATGGAACTGCCTACTCTCCTACCGCGTCGGCAGCCCCTGTCGCGCACGCGGGCGCTATCGGGCTGCTGCCCCTGGCGTCCGGACGGGTTGATGCCTCCACCCCCGCAACAATGCCCCCGGTAAAGGAAAAAACGCACAGGGCCGTATTGAAGATTTGTATTATTGTTACGTCCTCCCCCCGCCCTATAAATAACAGGGGAGGAATCCATGTCTTACTACGACAGATTTGATGATGTCCGGACCATCATGCGCACGGTAGCAAACAACCGATGGCTGGAATGTTCCCCCACCGACCGCAAGGGCAGGACCACCTTCATCCTTCTCGACATCTGCAACATCATCCAGCTGAAGCTGGAATATGATGGCGCGACCCTGTACCAGAACATCGGCGATGCCGAACGCTACCCCCTGCACGCCTTTGATGGTTCCATCCATGAACTTGCAGGCAGGCTTGGCGTAAAAGCCATCACGCACATCATGCAGCCGGATTACCTCGTGCTGCATGAGCTTGAGGATTATGAAGTGCTCGGCGCGGGCGCGCCCTCACGCGGGCGGCGGCCGGGCCGGGCCTATGAGGTGTGCAGCATCATCCACTGCGCAACATATGACCTGTATGCCCGCCCGCCCACGCCTGTATGCATCGTCTATGACTACGCCAGCATTACCCTGCGCTATAACCCTACCTATTCACGCAGCAGGCCAGACAGGCGCAGGCGCCGTGGCTTCCTCGGGCTGGTGAAATGGTTCTTCACGCCGCCGAAGGCCAGCGGCATGAAAGACGCGCCATGATGCCGCCCACCCGCGCGGGCGCACAGCTATCTTGAAAAAACATCGCAGCCATCAGGCAAAAAACAGTTTCACGCCTTCTTTTTGCATTATATGGACCCTTGATGCTCCGGCCCGGACAACCCGCCGCATGACGGGTTGACGCGCCCCACCAAAAAGGAAAAAACCGTTGCGCCGTCTTGTTGCTCTCTGTCTTCCGCTCGCCATGGCCGCCTGCGCGCAGCATTCGCCCCGCCCCATGGTCAATTACTGCAGCCAGCCCGCCATTGGCGCGGCCATCGTGCGCACGGCAAACCAGGGCACGCCCGCAGCTTCGCCCGCCATCCGTTTCGAGGGGGGCACGGTCAAAAGTTCGGTCTATAACGACCACGTGCAGGTGCTGGCCTGCCATGGCGCCCTCGTGCGCGGCGATGGCACGCGCGAGGATGGCGTGGCCATCGCCCGCCTGTCGCACATGCACACGGACTGGAAAGCCCTGTGGAACACCACGACCGCAACCCACCAGTGGCTGTCGGATGCCGATATCGCCCGCAACCAGCAGGACCGTTACGCCAATTATTATGAACACACGCCGCAGGCCTGCAAGCCCTACGCGCATGACCTGTTCTATGGCGCCCCGAAATCGGACAAGGAAACCGACCACCTGCGCGAGACGCTGTATGACTGCCTTGCCGAGCATAACGTCAAGCCGCTGCGCCCCGTCTCGGGCGTGGAGCATACCTACAGCCCGTTCGGCCTGAATTTCTACATTCCCTACTACACCAACCTCAACGCGGATGATAACGGTCCCTTCCTGTACTGAAGCCCGGAACACCCGCCATGGCCATCGTGCCGATCATCCGCTACCCGCATGCATGCCTCGAACAGGTCGCCCGCCCCGTTGACGCCACCAGCGCCGAAACGGCCCGACTGGCCCGCGACCTGCTCGACACCCTGCGCGCGGCACCGGGGCTGGGCATAACCGCCAGCCATGTGGGCCAGCCCCTGCGGCTGGTGGTGATCGACCTGCATGAGGGCGCGGGCGCGCATGTCTATGCCAACCCCGAGATCATCTGGCACTCCGATGACACCGCCACGATGGAGGAAGGCAGCCTGTCCATGCCCGGCATCCACGCGCCCGTCACCCGGCCTGCCCGCGTGCGGGTGCGCTACGACCGCCCCGACGGCACCGTGGCGGAAGACGAGGCGGATGGCCTGCTGAGTGCGTGCCTGCAGCACGAGATCGACCAGACCAATGGCCTGTTCTGGACCCGGCGCCTGTCACGCCTGCGGCGCGAGCGCGCACTCAGGCGGTATGCCAGGCTGGAGCGGGGATAAACGTTTTCAGACGCGGCCTTTTTTCAAAAAGGCCGCGTCTTTATGAAGCTTTTTGAAAAAAGCTTCACCAAAAACGTGCATCATTCTTCATCAGTCTGCCTGGCCATCATCAAGCATGTAGCCACTTGAGCGCACGGTGCGGATCAGGTCGGCCCCGCCCGTGGCGTTGAGCGCAAGGCGCAGGCGGCGGATATGCACATCCACCGTGCGTTCCTCCACATGGATGCGGTCATCCCACGCGGCGGCCAGAATTTCAGCCCGCGAAAACACCCGACGCGGATGGCGCATGAGATGCAGCAGAATGCGGTATTCGGTCGGCCCCAGCGCAATGGTGCCGCCCGCGCGCGACACGCGGCGGCCCCCATGGTCGATCGTGACATCGGCAAAGGTCAGGACATCCCCTTCCGCCACGGTGGCAGCCGTAGCCCGGCCCGCGCTGCGCCGCATTACCGCGCGCACGCGGGCCTGCAGCACGTCCATGCCACAGGGTTTGACGAGGTAGTCATCCGCCCCGGTATCGAGCGCGTGAATGGAATCCTGTTCCTCGCCGCGCGCGGTGAGCATGATGATGGGCAGGTAGCGCGTGGCCGCCGCCATGCGCAGCCTGCGGCACAGATCCACGCCCGAAAGGCCCGGCATCATCCAGTCCAGCAGCACAAGGTCGGGTTTCCAGCTGCTCACGCCGGTCAGGGCATCAAGCCCGTTATCGACCGGCATGACCGTATGCCCCGCTGCCTCGAGGTTATAGGTGAGCATGACGGACAGAGCGGCGTCGTCTTCCGCAACAAGGATGCGGAGCTGTTGATCTGCCTGCACGGACAGGGTCTAGCCTCCCTGGCCCGAGAACCCGCCGCGCGGCCGCACCACGGGCAGGATCTCGCCGGTGGCGGTGTAATACACGCGCTCGGCAATGTTGGTGGCGTGGTCGCCGATGCGCTCAAGGTTCTTGGCAATGAACAGCAGGTGAGTGCATGGCCCGATATTGCGCGGGTCTTCCATCATGTAGGTCACGAGCTCGCGGAACATGGCGTTGTAAAGTTCATCCACCGCCGTATCGGACTGCCACACCTCCCGCGCGAGATCGGGGTCGCGCTGGCTCATGGCATC
The DNA here is from genome assembly GCF_040581405.1 of Komagataeibacter sucrofermentans DSM 15973. NCBI lineage: Bacteria > Pseudomonadati > Pseudomonadota > Alphaproteobacteria > Acetobacterales > Acetobacteraceae > Komagataeibacter > Komagataeibacter sucrofermentans. The sequence goes on along the minus strand of NZ_CP137157.1, from coordinate 160,227 downwards.
GATGGCGCGGCGCAAATTGTCCTGCACCAGGCGGCCCATGCTGCGCAGGCCGCTAAGCGAAATGCGCGAGGCCAGCAGCTCGGCCCGCAGCGAACGCCGTGCGATGGAGGCGGCGCAATCGCCGATGCGTTCCATGTCGCCGGTGATCTTGAGTGCCGAAACCACCTCGCGCAGGTCGCCCGCCACGGGCGAGCGCAGGGCGAGGATGCGGATCACCATCGCCTCGACATCGCGCTCAAGCGCATCAACCTGCGGGTCGAGGTCGGCTGCGATGCCGGCGGCGTTCTCGTCACGGTCGGCGATGGCGGCAATGGCCTGCGAGGTCTGGCGTTCCACCAGTCCGCCCATGCGCGCCATCATGGAACGCAACTGTTCGAGGTCCTGCTCGTAACTGCGTACGATATGTGCTGATTCCTGTCCCACCACCTGCACCCTTTTTTGCCTGCCTGCCCGCGCAATTATGCACGATCCGCCCGATAACAGGGCTTACAATGCCTTATGGGGCTATACTATATCGGTCCCCGATTTGTTCAAGACGATGTCATATCCCACCCGGATGAGACAGAATAATGAAATAAAAAGATTTTTTTTCAGGAACGCCCCCATGCCGCGCCCGCCCTGCCGCCCCGTCGTGTTCTCCGCACCATCAGCTGGCCGCCTGCATGTACTCACGGTGGCGCTCAGCACGCTGCTCGGCCTCGGGCCGGGCATGGCGGTGGCCGATGACAGCACCACGCAGCCCACCCCGGCAAAGCCGCCCCGCCCGCCCGCTACCGGCAAGGTGGAAACGCTGACCGTAACCAGCCAGCGCGTGGTGGGCACCGAGCCCGGTGGCGGGCTGATCCGGGTGGAGAATGCGGCAAAATCGGTCAGCACCATCGGCACGGATTTCATGCGCAAGCAGGCGCCAAGCGCCACCGCGTTCGACATGGTCAGCCTGCTGCCCGGCGCCAATGTCTCCTCATCCGACGCGCTGGGCTTTTCACCGCAGAGCAATATCAGCGTGCGGGGGCTGGGCGGGGATTCGCTGGGTTATGTGCTCGAGGGCATGCCGCTCAACGATATTGCCTATTATAACGGCTATCCCGGCCAGTTCGCCGATACCGAGAATTACCAGAGCGTTTCGCTTGCGCAGGGGTCAGCCGATCTCGACTCCCCCGTGCTCAACGCGGCTGGCGGGCTGATGAGCATGACCTTCCGCGACCCGTCCATGCGGGCGGGGGGGTATGCGGATGTCTCTTATGGCTCCTACAACACCAACCGCCAGTTCCTGCGGCTGGAAACCGGGCAGATCGGGCATACCGGCCTGCGTGGCTTCGTGTCCTACTCGCATGGCTATACCGATAACTGGCGCGGGCCTGGGCATGACGAGCGCCAGCATATCGACTTCAAGTTCCTGCGCGAATGGGGGCAGGGCAACCGGGTCTCGCTGATCGGCACATGGAACACCATGGTGGCCAGCTACTACCCGCCGGTCGACAAGTCCGGCTGGCAGGCCCAGGGCGTGCATGGCGCGGCCAACAACCTTGCCGCCACCTACAACCCGAACAACGCCGCAGGCGGCACCGATTACTGGGCGCTGTACCGCCAGCCCGAGCGCATTGCCTATCTTGCCGCCCCCGCGCGCTTTACGCTGGCGCGCGGGCTGCACCTCAAGGTCACGCCCTATGCCCAGTGGAGCTACGGCAACGACCCCGGCGGCACGACGCTGGGCGATGCCGGGCTTTCAGGCGGGGCGGATGCGGGCACGGTGGTGCGCTCGAACTGGACCCAGACCAGCTACCGCTCGGGCTTCAACGCAACCCTCGACTGGCAGCTTGGCAACCATGACCTCGTGTTTGGCTACTGGTACGACTACTCCGACGACAGCGAGCACCAGCCCTTCACCCCGGTCAACGCGCAGGGCTACGCCCCCGATATCTGGGTGGACCGCATCAGCCGCACCCTGCTTGATGCCAGCGGCCAGCAGGTTGACGCGGGCAGCTACCACATGATCTCGCAGACCAATGCGCTCTATATCGGCGACCGGATGCATTTCCTGCGCAAGAAGCTGATGGTAGATGTGGGCTTCAAGGAGGTCATGCTCGACCGCACCGGCACCACCACATCGGGTGGAGTGCAGACGGCGGCGGGCAGCAACAGCGCCACACCGCTGCCGCGCATCGCCATCCGCTACCAGATCACGCCGCGGCACATGGTGTTCTTCAACACCACCACCAATTTCCGCACGCCTGATGAAAGCGCGCTGTTTGGCGGGGTAACGGCCAGCGGCACCGCAACGCAGCTTAAAAACGAATATTCCGTGTCCGAGGAGTTGGGCTACCGCTACAATGGCGACCTGATCGTGGGCAGCCTGACGCTGTTCAATTACAATTTCACCAACCGCGAAATCCAGACCCTGCTCAACGTAAATGGCGCGCAGGTCGATTCCACCATCAACGGTGGTGGCCAGACCTCACGCGGGGTGGATGTGGAGATCGGGCTCAAGCCGTGGCACCATTGGGCACCCTACCTGTCGGGCGAATACCTGCACGCCACCATCGACAGCGACATCCCGTCCGCCACCGGCATGCTGGCCACGCGCGGCAAAATGGCGGTGGAAAGCCCGACACTCCAGGCCTCGGCAGGGCTGAGCTATGATGACGGGCATTTCTTCGGGCTGGCCTCGGTGCACTATACCGGGCGGCAGTATTCAACCTTCATGAATGACGAGCGCATGCCCGACCACACTACGGGCAACCTCGCCATCGGTTACCGCATGGATGACCATGCCTTCCTCTCGCACCCCGAATTCCGCATGAACTTCATCAACATCACCAACCAGCATTACCTCTCCGGCGTGGCCACACCCACGCTCACCAAGGCCGATGGGCCGCAATATTACGTGGGTGGCGGGCTGGCCGTTCTGTTTACCGCCGCCACGGGGTTCTGAGCCGCAAGCCCGCGCAGCACCACCCCGCCCGCCAGCAGGTACAGCACGGCGGGCACCAGCAGGAAACCTGCATGAAGGCCCGCCTGCGCATGCGCCGTCTGCCCGCCCGCGCCACTGACCAGGCCCGCCGCCGCCAGCACGCCCGCCAGCAGGCTGCCGCCAATGTCGAACGCCATTTTTGACGCCATGGAATTGAGCGCCCAGCCCAGCCCCACCGCGTGCAGGCCCTCCGCACCCCCTTCATGCCGCATGGCGTGGGCCAGCAGGGTGAAACAGGCCGGGTTGCACACGCCCACGCACAGCCCGAACAGCGCCAGCCCCACCACGGTCACATCCAGCCGCGCGGGCAGCCCGTAGGCCAGCAGCAGGATGCCCCCCGCCGCAACCGTGCCGCGCCGCATGACCGCGCCCGGGCCCCACCGCGCGCACAAAGGCAGGGACAGGCCGCACCCGGCCAGCACCATCACGCTCATCATGCCCAGCAGCCAGCCCGCCATGTGGTCGCCCGCGTGCAAAACGTAACGCACGTCATACACCAGCGCGCCGAACAGGAAGGTGCTGCCCAGCATGGTCAGCAGCATGGCGCCCGTCAGCCGCCGCCATGCCCGGTTGGCCAGCAGCGACACGACAAGCTGCCGGGGCGCCACATTGCCGCCATCCGTCGCCACGCGCTCATGGCACAGCCGCGCAGGCAGCCACACCAGCAGCCCCACCACGCACGCCACTCCCGTCATGAACAGGGCAAAGCCCGCCTGCCGGTTGCCATGACCCAGAAAATCCACGGCAGGCAGGGTGGCCATGCTGACCACAAGCCCGCCAAGCGTGGCCCCCACCATGCGGCTCGTGGCCAGGCGCAGGCGGATGGCGGGATCGGATGAAATCAGGCTGGTCATGACCCCATAGGCGGTATTGACCACCCCATAGCTCACGCACAGCCCCATATAGGCCACGCCCGCGCACAGCCCGCGCGCCACGATGGGCCAGCCATGGGGCAGCGGCACGAAGGTCAGCACCACCAGCACCATGAACGGCACAAGCCCGCCGCGCAGCAGCGGCAAGGCCTGATGGCCCGCGGGCCTGCGGTCGATCCACAGCCCCACCGCCGGATCGGTCACGAGGCTGGCCGCGCGGGCGGCAAGCAGCATGAACCCCACCATGCGGGCGGGAAAAAAGCAGATTTCGGTATAGAAATACGCCAGGTAGCTGAGCATCAGCCCCCAGATGATGTTGAAGCCCGCATCACCCGCGCCAAATGCCACGATCTCCTTCAGGCCCACGCGGGGGGAAGGAGGCGGCACCGGCGCGGGCGGGCGCGTCATCCCGGCGTGACCGCGCGGCGGATGCCAAAACATTCTTCCGGCCCCGGAAAGCGGCGGGTGCGCACATCCTCGGCATACCGGGCCACGGCGCCGTCAATCACATCGCCCACATCGGCATAGCGGCGCACGAAGCGCGGGGTGGCCGTGCCGAACACGCCCAGCATGTCATCAACAACCAGCACCTGCCCATCACACGCAGGCGAGGCCCCGATGCCGATCACCGGCACCGGCACGGCGGCCACGATCTCACGCGAGACGGATTCGACCGTGCCCTCGAGCACCACGGCAAAGGCACCCGCATCCGCGATGGCATGGGCATCATCACGCACCTTGCGCGCCTGCGCCTCGTCACGCCCCTGCGTGCGAAAGCCGCCCGTGGCGTTGACCGCCTGCGGCATCAGCCCCACGTGCCCGCAGACGGGAATGCCGCGCTCGGCCAGAAAGCGCACGGTTTCGGCCATTTCCACCCCACCCTCCAGCTTGACCGCGCCGCAGCCGGTTTCAGCCATGAGGCGGGCGGCGTTGCGAAAGGCCTGCCGCGGCGATTCCTGATAGGAACCAAAGGGCATGTCCACCACCACCAGCGCACGCTGCGAGGCCCGGACCACGGCCGCGCCATGGGCAATCATCATGTCCATGCTCACGGCCAGCGTATCGGGCATGCCGTACACCACCATACCCAGCGAATCCCCCACCAGCATCACATCGACATGCGCATCGAGCCTGCGGGCCATGGGCGCGGTATAGGCCGTAAGCCATACACCGGGTTCCGCGCCCTTGCGCACATCGCGGATGGTCCGCCGCCGGGGCTGCTCGCCCTTGCCCATGCCTGCCATTTTCCTGCCATATCCATTGCGTTACGATGATATCTGGATATTGCAGCCCATCGGTCTTGGCAAATCCGCTGGCCACCATAACAGGCGGGCAGGCGCAATTGGGTGGAAACCACCGCGCTCGCCACGTCGTTGTCTTGCAGGACTGAAAGAGACCTATCCGTTCAGCCAGGGGAAACCTGTCGTGGATTTAATGTGATATTAATTACTATTATCACATAATATGCCTATGATATACATCAATACGGCGCTCAACGATCCTGCATGCAAGCCCCAGCCCCATAACAAGGCGCATGCCACCCCTCCCATGTGACCCTGCCCCCATCCCTGTGGCGCATGGCTCCGCGCGGTGCAGGCCCGTTCTGCCCGCTCCACCACCAGTACCGCCCGTTCTGGCCACAGATACTTCAAGGACCGTCCGATGCGTGAAACACGTACCGCCCTGGCTGCCTGGCATCTGCAGCATTCCCGCCCGGAATGCCTGGTAAGCTACTTTGACCCCTGGCAGCCCGTAGCACGGCAGCTCGACCTGCTTGCCAACCGCTTCCAGGCCGTAAAAGCCCTGTGCGACAACGAGCGCGACAACCTCGCCACCGAGGATGACGCGCTGGCGCAGCTACGTGATTCGCTGGCCTTTCACCTGCTCAAGGCATGCGTGTGGTGGCAGGTCGATTTCTCGCCCCGCGCCGTAACGGGGCTGTCGGCGCCGCATTTCATGGAGCACGCCCACCGTCATACCGCGCGGCACGTGGATGATGAAACGATGCTCGATGTCATGACATGGCAGCATTACATGCACCGCGCCGATAGCGGCCACATCATGGTGACCGGCACCGATCCGCTCTATCGCGGCAAAACCACCATCGTGTACGGCATTGACGGGCATCGGGGCTTCCGCTTCGCCATGCAGCGCCCCGGCCAGCCGCTGGCGTGGAACGACATCACCCACGCGGATTTCATTGCCGCCAGCCTCAACGCCCGCGCGCTGCACTGCCTGATCGAGACGGAATGCGCCGCCATTGGCGAATGGGACCAGGCGCGCGAGGAGCACATCCAGGCCACGCGCCACCATGCCCGGCACTTCCACATCGTGGGGCAGGCTGACCCCGTGGCGCGCTATGCCACGGCCCTTGAGCAGTTCAGCCGGTGCCAGTCGCGTTTCGGGCGGTCTGCGTTCGAGAACATCGTCAACCACATGGCCTTTGCCGTGGCCCATGCCGCCCATGAGCAGGGCCTGAGCCTTGCCGAACTCCTGCGCCGGGGCGACGGGCGTCCGGTCAGCCCCAACATGGTCGACAGCCTGAAAAGGCGCGCCCACGCCCACGTCACCACCGGCACCGACCCGCTGCGCCAGCCGGAACTCGTGGCCATGCTCAACCGGGTTGAAACCGGCTTCGCCCTCTCTGACGGGCGATAAGACAGGGGGAGAAGAAAACATATTCTTCTCCCCCCACGACATCCGGGCCTGCAATACCTATATTCAGCAGGAATAGCAGGAGACCCGATATATGGCATTGGCCAAAAGCAGACGACCGGCACCCCGCCGCAGGACGGTACAGCCCCGCTCGCCGCGCGTACGCGGCGAGACCCGCCGCCTGCTGGAAATGCTGTGCGTACTGCATGGTTCGATCCATCGCGGATCGCGTGATGCCGGTGCCCTCGTGCGCTGCGTGGTGCAGGCCCAGCCCGATCTGGCCCTGCCCGACAAGGACCTGCCCGCCGCCCCCCGCCATGATGGCGAGAACCCGCCCACCGCCACGGAGTGGAAGCGCCTTGGCCACGCGCTTGAGGAAATTCGCCTCCAGCACGCAAATGACCGGGGCTACGTGGATGCCTGGCTGGATGAACTCAGCCACGCCACCGGCCTTGGCAGCGTTGCCAGCGAGGTGCTCGGCCTTGCCATGTGCTACCGCCTGAACGGGCATTTCGAGCAGTTATGGGATGATTTGTGCGAAAACCGCTCGCGCGGGCCGTTCCTGTGCGAGGACATTCCGCTGCTGCACCTGCTGCTCGGCCAGGAGGAGGACGCGATTGCCACGGCCCTCGCCCCCGACGGCCAGCTGCGCATGAGCGGACTGATGACCGTGGACGAGGATGGCGACATCACGCTCCTGCCCCGGCTTATGGCGCTGATGAACCGCCGCGCCAGCGTGGTGGGCGATATCCGCTCCATGCTGCTTGGCCAGCCCCGCACGGCCACCCTGCCGTGGGAGGCCTTCGCCCATCTGGGCCAGCAGGCCGAGATTGCGGCAAAGCTGCTCAAGGCGGCAGTAGCCACCCATGCCAGCGGCATCAATATCCTGCTTTATGGCCCGCCGGGCACCGGCAAGACCGAATTCGCCGCCACCCTTGCGCGGCATATCGGGGCCACGCTCTACCCCGTGGGCGAGGCCGACAGCGCGGGCGATGAACCCTCGCGCCATGAACGCCTGGCCGACCTGCGGTGCAGCACGCGCCTGCTGCGCAACACCGAGTCCATCCTCCTGTTCGATGAGGCGGAGGATCTGTTCACCTCCAGCCTGTTCGACGCGCCGCAATCCTACAGCCGCGTGTTCTTCCACCGCCTGCTCGAGCAGGGTGGCACGCCGGTGATCTGGACCGCCAACGACCTCGATACCCTCGGCCCCGCCATCGCCCGGCGCATGGCGCTGTGCATCGAGGTGCGCCAGCCCGGCATCGGCGTGCGCACGCGACTGTGGCAGGACATGGCGCGTGAGGAGAAAGTAGCCCTCGCCCCGCAGGATGCGGCTGATCTTGCCCGCACGATACCGGCCGCACCCGGCATCTTTCGCAACGCGCTGCGCTCCACCCACCTTGCCGGCGGCGATTCGGCCATGGCCAGCCTGATCGCCACCGGCATTGCACGCGCTGCCGCGGGCGGGCAGATGCCCATGCCATCGCAGCCCGACGTAACGGATTATGACGCGACCCTCATCAACGCCGATTGCGACCTGCAGGCACTGACCCGGCGCCTTGCCCGCCCCGGAGCCCCCCGTGCGGTCTCGCTGCTGCTGTCCGGGCCACCGGGCTCGGGCAAGAGTGCCTATGCCCGCCACCTCGCGGCCGAGATGGACATGCCGGTGCTGCAGAAGCGGGCCTCCGACCTTTTGGACAAATATGTAGGCCAGAGCGAGCAGCAGATCGCCGCAGCCTTTGCCGAGGCGTGCGACAGCGGGGCCTTCCTGATCATTGATGAAGCCGACAGCCTGCTGGGCGACCGCCGCTCCGCCGAGCGGTCATGGGAGATCAGCCAGGTCAACGAGATGCTGACCTGGATGGAGCAGCACCCGCTACCGTTTGCCTGCACCACCAACCTTGTCGAAAAGCTGGACCCGGCCAGCATGCGCCGCTTCCTGTTCCGCGCGCGCTTTGGCTACCTGAACGCAGAGCAGGCGGCCCATGCGTTCTCGCGTTTTTTCGGGCAGGCGGCACCTGCGGGCCTGCGGCATCTGCACACGCTCGTGCCATCGGACTTCGCGCTGGTGCTGCGCCGGGCGCGACTGCTGGATGAAAACCCAACGCCGGAGGAACTGCTCGAACGCCTGCGCACGGAAACCGCAGGGCGCGAGGGCAACCGCAAGATCGGTTTTCTTTCCTGAAAAAAGGCGGCACCCAAAAACTTCACCACCTGCTTTGCACGCCTGCTGTCGCAGGTCGCCATCCATCAGGTGCCGTTGGGCAAGGGCGTCGTGTCCTGCAAGAGTGTGGACATGTCCAGCCTCGCCTGCAACACGGCGATGCCGTTTTTCCTTGCGGGTGCCCCTCCTTCACAAAGAGTTGGATTCCGGTTCCCCGCGCATGGGTCGAGACTGCATGCCCGTCCCATGGCATCCGGGTCATGGCGGGCGGGGGCAGCATCCGGGCAAACCGGCCGATGCATCGTGGCCCCGCCATTCCATGCCCGAGCGCGACAGTGCGCCGCCGTCGAAAAGGAAATCCACTCCATGCCCACACGACGTCTCCGACTTTCTGGCCTGTTTTCCCTTGGCCTGCTTTCCCTTGCCAGCGGTTACGCGGCGTTCGCCACCCCTGCCCGGGCGGCCGATACGGCATCGGGCGCCCTGATGGGCACGGACGGCACGGCGCGGGGGGCGATCCATGTAACAGCGGCGCCAAAGGGGGTGCTGCTGCGTATCGAGGCCACCGGGCTGATTCCCGGCTGGCACGGCGTGCATTTCCATGAAAAAGGCATCTGCGGCCCGCCGAAATTCACCGATGCAGGCGCGCATGTCCATGCCGCGACGCCGGTGGTTCATGGCCTGCTGAACGCCAATGCGAACGATGCGGGAGACCTGCCCAACATCTTCGTTGGACAGGACGGCAACGCGACGGTCGAACTGTATTCGACGCTGGTGACCCTTAACGGCACGGACGGCCACCCGGGGCTGCTCGATTCCGATGGGTCCGCCCTTGTCATCCACGCCAACCCCGATGATTACCGCACGCAGCCGATTGGCGGGGCGGGCGACCGCGTGGCCTGCGCCGTCATCCATCAGGGCGGGTGACCGATCAGGGACTGTTGGGACGCAGTCCACCATAATCAGACAATAAAAGCTTCCGGGTGGCGCCTTGTATAAAAAAGGCGCCACCCGGAAATGACAGGTTATTGTGGCGGATGGGAAGCGGCATCGGCCTCGATGGCGCATTCGGCGGCAGGGGGGGCTGCCATGGTGGCGTGCAGCGCCGTGACCTCCGCCCGCGCGGCATCCATTTCCTGCCGGAAGCCATCATCCTGCTCCATGGCCGAATACAGCACGCCGCCATTGAGCCAGCCCGCCGCGACATCGGTCTGCCACTGCACGCCACACACCACGCGGCTCTCACCAAACACGCGGGCACGCTGCATGATCGCAGCCGTGCGATCGGGCAAGATATCGGACAGGATCAACCCCGTGACCCAGCCCAGGGTTGCATGGAGCGAGGGATAGGACGGATCACGCTTGAGGTCGGCGCGGAGCGGGATGCAGGTGGGGAGTTCGGCCTCGGTAAAGGGGCGGGGGCGATTCCACAGCGCTTTCTCGGCATTGACGGCAGGTGTCAGGCGCTTTTCGATCCGCGCGACCAGACCAACGAGTTCGGGCAACTGCCCGGGCGGCAGGGTAAAGCCCGCCGCACACGAAAAGGCCGAGACCATATGCGCGGGCGTATCACGGTTATCGTCCTGCGCGAGTTTCCACCGTGGCGTGCCTTCAAGGGCGCGGGTCGCGGCAAAGATGGAAGCATCAGCCGCGCGCTGCGCCGTGTCCGGGCCAGGCGGCGGCGGCAGGAACACCTGCCCGTCAGGCAAGGGCGGGCCAGCAGGCACATCGGCCTGCGCGGCAGGATGGGCATGAGCGGCATGATGATGCGGGTGCGCAAAGGCTATGACCGGCGGCATGGCCAGCAGCCCCGTTACGGCACAGGCGGCCAGCCTGCGCGCCATGGCAGAACGATCGAGACGCATCTTGTTCCTGTCAGTTCACCTTTTGCCGCAGGCCACGGCCACACCCTGCCCATAGCATGGGGCGCGGAAGGGGCAAATGCCGCGCGCGCCAGACGCATCTTCTGCCTCGGCGGGTTTTATGGCATGCTGGCCCGACAAGCTGGAGGCACGCCCCGATGAACCGCAGAAACCCGATATGGCCCACCACCGTCAGCCCCGTGCGGATCGGGCTGTGCGTGATCGGGCTGACGCTGGTGCTTGTCCAGTTCATTCATGGGCTGAACATCAGCCCCGATGCCATGCCGGGTCAGGTCATGTTCCATATCGCCATGCTGGCCCTTGGCGCCATCGTGTTCGTGGCGGGCATGTGGGGACCTTCGCTTTAAATAAAGCCATCAATGTAAATCATTGAAAAATAATAAAAGTTTTTAGTGAAGCTTATTTGCAAAAAGCTTCAAAGAAGAATGCCGCCTTCTTGAAAAAAGACGACACCCAAAACCTTTATATTTTCAGCGCCCGCCCGATACCGTCATGACGCTGCCCGTCATGTACGATGATGCGGGCGAAAGCAGGAACGCCACCGCCTGCGCAATCTCGTCCACATGGCCCACGCGGCCCATGGGCACCACGGTCTCAGCCAGTTTCGCGGTCTCGGGGGGGACCATGTCGGTCGCGGTCAGGCCGGGTGCCACCGCATTGACGCGAATGCCCTCGCGCGCAACCTCATTGGCCAGGCCGCGCGTAAAGGTCTCGACCGCCGCCTTGGTGGCGGCATAGGGCACAAGCCCCGGCAACCCGCCCAGCCGCGCCGCAACGGAAGACAGGTTCACGATCACGCCGCCCCTGCCGCCATGCCGGGTGGACATGCGGCGCACCGCCTCGCCCGCGGCCAGCATGGTGGCGCGGATATTGATGTTGAACAGCGCATCGAGCGTATCCGCGCTCTGCTCGTCTACCCGCACCTTGGTGCCGGTTACGCCAGCGTTGTTGACCAGACCCCATAGCGGCCCGAGTTCATGCGCGCGCGTGAACAGGGTGCGGATCTCGCCCGGCTGGGAAAGGTCGGCTTTGATGGCCATCGCGCGGCCACCGCGTTCGGTAATGGCGCGGGCCAGGGCCTCGGCCGGGGCGGCGTTGGTGGCGTAATTGATGGCTACCGCATGCCCTTCACGCGCCAGCAGGGTGCTGATGGCATGGCCAATGCCCCGGCTGCCCCCCGTTACGATCACGACGCCGGGGGTCTGGGCCGGGGTGGGGGAACTGGCGCTGTTCATGAAGCTGTCCTGCCTGCTGTGGGGTGTCCGATAAGGGGATCATAGACCCCTGCCCCCGCCTGCAAACAGGAAAACATGCCCGTTTGCAGGCGGGCAGCGTATATCAGCCATCCAGCCGTGCAAGGTGGGGCAGCAGGTCGCTCAGCCCCTTGATGGTGGCAGGACGCGACAGCCCCGTTTCATCCGAGAACCGGCCAATGACGGGCTCGGGGATCAGGGTTGTCACCACGTTTTCATCAACCGATGTGTTGGTGGGGTGGTTTTCCCAGCGGATGACCTGCTCTTCCAGCCCGGCCTTGCGGGCGCGGGCGTGCAGATCCTTGCGGCCAGGGCTGTTGGCATTGCCCATATAGGCAATGACCGCGCTCATCAGGCCCGATGTATCGGTGCGGGCGCCGGTCAGCACATCAGCAACCTTGCCTGCAGCCTGTCCGATCTGATCAGTACGGGTGGTAGCCATGGTATATGCTCCTTTGTGATCTGACGTTGTGGTTATGACAGGCCAACGAACGCAGGCCGCCATTCGTGCCATCACGGATTTATGAAGACTGTCCTGTATTTTTCAGGGAACTTTCGGAGCGCGCGCCTCATGCTCCTGTTATGACAAAAAAGGTTGACAGCTGTAGCAAACTGCAATGCGCTGTGATGCAGACAGGAGCCACGCAACCCCGAAAAGCAGAGGAGAAACATAATGCGACGCCTGCCCGATGCCCGGCGTTCCACCATGCATGGGCTTCTTACGCTCGTCTGTGTTGCCACGGGGGTTGCCTGCGCCACGCCACCCGCCCATGCGGCCGAACGCGGCGATCAGGCCAGCGCATGCAAGAGCGATGTATTCAGGCTCTGCTTTCTCGACATTCCGAACGAAAAGCTGATGACGGAATGCCTGGAAAGCAAGCTCGATCAGCTCTCGCCCAGATGCCGGGCCATGTTCGAGGATGATGACCCACCCCAGGCCACGGGCACGCCCGCGCCGCCACCCGCAGCCCCTGCGCCACGCTGAAGACATGGCGAGCGCTGAAACCGGCCGGTGACGGCGGGCGGTTATTTGACGGCCCGCCATTTGTACCCCACACAAACAGCCCGTATTTTCTGGAACAGGGTTGTCATGCCTGATTATGCTCCCACCATCATGTGGTTTCGTGATGATCTGCGCCTGGCGGATAACCCGGCCCTGTCTGCCGCGGTGGCGGCGGGGCCGGTGGTGTGCGTGTATATCCATGACCCCGCGCTGAAGCGCGGCGGGGCCGAGAAATGGTGGCTGCATGGCGCGCTTGAAGCCCTTGATGCCGACCTGCGCGCGCGGGGCGGGCAGCTATGCCTCATGGCGGGAGCCGAACAGGACTGCCTTACATGGCTTGCGCACGCCCTGGGCGCGCGCGGCGTGGAATGGAACCGCCGTTACGCAGGGCCAGCCCGCACGCGTGATGCCGCGATCAAGACCGCGCTGAAAGCCGGGGGCCTGACAGCCCAGAGCCACCCCGGCAACATGCTGCATGAGCCGTGGCAGGTGCGCACGAAACAGGGCGGCGCCTTTCGCGTTTTCACGCCGTGGTGGCGGGCGGTGCAGGCCATGGGCACGCCGCTGCCGCCGCTGCCCGTGCCACATGGGCTGAATGCCGCCCTGGCCGCCGCTCCGGTGCCAGATGCCGTAACCGAACGGCTCGTGAAGCTGGCCGACCTGTCGCTCCGTTCCACTACGCCCGACTGGGCGGCGGGCCTGCGCGCCACATGGCAACCGGGCGAGGCGGCGGCCCGCGAGCGGCTTGATACATTCGTGGCGGAGCGCCTGCCCGGCTATGCCGCCACGCGCGACCTGCCCGCCCAGCCCGCCACATCGGGCCTGTCGCCATGCCTGCGCTTTGGTCATGTCTCGCCCCGGCAGGTCTGGCATGCGGTTGAGGCGCGCGGCACGGGCGACCGCGACAGCGCGAGCTTCCTGAGTGAGTTGGGGTGGCGGGATTTCGCCCATTCCACCCTGTTCGAGTTTCCCGATATGGCAACGCGCAGCCTGCGGCCTGAATTCGACGCCATGCCCTGGCGCACCGACCCTGCCGGGCTGCGGGCCTGGCAACGCGGACGCACCGGCTACCCCATCATCGATGCAGGCATGCGCGAATTGTGGCACACGGGCTGCATGCATAACCGCGTGCGCATGATCGTGGCGTCTTTCCTGACCAAGCACCTGCTGCTGGACTGGCGGGTGGGCGAACAGTGGTTTGCCGATACGCTGGTGGATGCCGATGTGGCGAGCAACCCGTTCAACTGGCAGTGGGTGGCCGGGTGCGGGCTGGATGCGGCCCCGTATTTCCGTATTTTCAACCCGGTGCTGCAAGGTGAGAAATTCGACCCCGAAGGCGCATATGTGCGGCACTGGGTGCCCGAAATCGCGCGTCTGCCCGGGCGCGCCATCCATACGCCATGGAAAGCCGATCTGCCCGCGGGCACAGGCTACCCCATGCCGATGGTGGATCTGGCAGGCGGGCGGGCGCGTGCGCTGGCCGCATGGAAAGCGCTGTAGCCCCGATTATAAACCACATCCCCCTTAAGTAGACAGCCGTGTCATATGATGTTAGGGATTTTCGCCACGATAACAAATATTATGTATTAATTATTATATGAAACTATTTCCGCGATTTCCCGAAAGGCGTGCAGTTCCTGACCTTACCACGCCTTTGCAACGACTGATCGCGGCATTTTTTCATTTGAGACTCATCAACATCTCAAAAACGGCCCTATTTTAATCATGTCTCCCGTGCTGGCGACATGCACGCAGCACCTGGAGGCAGGATTTAATGGGTAGCAAAAACAGATATGGCTCCGTACAGGCAGTGTCCTGTGAGAACGGACAGTTTGCCCTTGTCTCCGGTCATTTCGATATGGATTCGCTCCGGCAGGCCATGGCCCAGCACCGCAGGGAAGGCCACATGTCCACCTGCCAGGGCAATACATGCCCCATCGTGGCGCGTAGCGGCGCCTGGCTGAGCGCGACCCTGACCGAGCTTGACGGATGGAATGCGGGCGCCCTGAACCTTGATGGGGGCACGATCATCATGGGCCATGCCCACAGCACGAACGTGACCCTGCTGCCGGTGAACATACAGGCGGGTGGCGGCACCCTGATGTTTGACAGGAGCACGAAAAATAGCGGCAAGCTGCTCGTTGACCTCAAGCGCATGTGCGACTCCCACGCTACGCTGAACCTGATTTTTGAAGGGCATGAGCAGCAGTTTGCAGCCTACGACCCCATGATGGACATGACCCTTGTCGGGCTGGCACCCGGCAGCGACACCATCGAGGGCTGGGTTGCCCTGCGGCTTGATGGCAACCCGTGGCGCATCGTCTGCCCCACGGCCATGGAAGGCACGCCCCTGCCCCAGTTGCGCCGTGAGTGGCGGGCCGACGGACAGCCACATGTAACCCTGAGCCTGCCGGGCTGAAAAAGGGCGTCAGAACAAATCACGAAAAAAAGAGGACTCTGCATTCCGACGCCTGATCTCCTCAAGCGTCAACAGACTTATCCACAGGTCTGCGCAAAAGATTCCATCTTGCGAATCCTGTTTCCTGTTGCGGCAAAGCGACAATAAATGGCTATTTTCCGCCATAATCAGGATTCTTTTTGTGCCCTGCTTTACGTCCGCAGTTTCCTGTGCAGGGGACTCGGCTGGATGACGGTGAAAAAAATCCACACCTGACCGCCGCGTTCCATCAGGGACTCAGCCATTGCGTCCCGCTGCGTCGTCATGTTCCGCAAGGGCGGGGGGCCCATGGTCGGGTTGGGCGAGATGAGCCAGAATTTCATGAGGCAGATTTTCGGTAAAGACCCGGTCGAATCGCGCATGTAGCGACTGACGGACCCAGACCTCGAATGGCGTGCCGCCACCGCGCCTGGCGGGGAGGAGCGGCGTATCGTGGAATGCTGGCATGGTGTCCCTCCCTGTGATGCCGGGCGTGTCATGCACCGCAAACGGCCTGGCCACGCTGACAGTTTCCTCCATCCGTGCTCCGGCGGGGCTGCCATGCGCGCGCGCCCGCCGTTCCCGCTCAGGCCGCCATGGAGTCGAGCAGCGGAATGCCGGTGGTCTGCGCCATGCCCATGCAATACGCCCGCACCGGCGCGGGCCATACAAGCCCCGCCACCAGCGTCAGGTTGCGCAGGAAGGGAAAGAGATGGATGTCATCGGTTGAAAGCTGGCCATTGACCGCGTCAGGACTGCGGATCAGTTCGGCCAGGCGGGGAAGTGCCGCGTTGATGCGCGCGATCAGGGCCGGGCTTTCGGCCAGGCGCTGATAAAACGGGCCGACCATCTCCTCCTTGTTGCGGATGAAATACAGCCGCGCCGCCGTGGTGGCGAATTCCGGCAGGGGCGTTGCCGCCGCGCGCGGCAATGTCAGGTTCAGGTAGGGGGCCTGGATCTCTTTCATCCATGCGGTAATTTCGGGGCGCGTGGGGCCGGTCAGCAGGGGCCTGCCATCCATGGCATCGACATGGGCGACGATGTCCATGCTTTCCCCCATGAAATGGCCGTCCTGCTCCAGAATCGGCACCATCTTGCGGCCAATCATGCGGGTTGGGGTTTCCACGTCATCATTGAGCAGCACGACATCGGTCACCGGCATGTGCTTGAGGCCAAAAATCATGCGCGGCTTCACGCAGAAGGGGCAGTGATCGTAGATATAGAGCTTCATGCCGGCCCCGTCAGCGTCGCATGGCCGCAATCTTGCGATCCGTGGTGAACTGGCTCAGCGCATAGACCGACCAGATGGCGGCGGGAATCCAGCCAATGACGGTTACCTGCAAGATCAGGCACACAATGCCCGCGAAGGGCCGCCCGATGGTAAAAAACTGTAGCCAGGGCAGCAGGAGGGCCAGGATCAGGCGCATCAACAATACCTTTCTTGTGGTCCGGCAGGGCAGCGGGCATGCCACCGTGCGCGGGTGGGTTGGCCCCACATTCCTGCCAGTGGGGTGCGGCCAGCGTAACATGACGCATGCGCACTGTATCCTCTTCCTTTTGGCAGGGGAGCGCAGTAAAAACATGATGATGGAAAACGCGTCGGACATACAACCCGCCCCCCGGGGGCGCCGGAATTTCCTCGGGCTTGTCACCACCGCCACGGCTGCTGCGGGGGCGGGGGCATGCCTGTGGCCGTTCCTGCAGAGTCTTGCCCCGCGTGACAGCGCCGCCGCTCACCTGCCGGTGGATGTGGACATATCCGCCCTGCCGCCGGGGCAGCAGATTGTCGTGACCTGGCAGGGCAAGCCGGTTTTCATTACCCACCGCACGCCCGAGGCGCTGGCCGTGCTGCAGGATGCAGCCCAGACCGCCCGCCTGCGCGACGGGCCATCACACGACAACCAGCAGCCGCCCTATGCCACGAACTGGCACCGCTCGCTTGACCCGCGCTACGGCGTGGTGGTGGGCATCTGCACCCATCTGGGCTGCGTGCCCGCCTATAAGCCCCTGCCGGAAGGCAAGGGCGAGGCCAGTTGGCCCGGCGGCTATGCCTGCCCGTGCCATGGCTCCAAATTCGACCTTGCGGGCCGGGTATTCCGTGGCGCGCCCGCGCCCTACAACCTGCCCGTGCCGCCGTACAGCATGCCCTCGCCTGGCGTCATCCGGCTGGGCGAGAACCCTGTTGGGCAGGATTTTGACTTCTCGAGCATTCTCCAGCTCTGAAAGAACGCCGCCTTTTTGAAAAAAGGCGGCACCCAAAAACTTTTATCTTTCATCACATGACTTCAGCGCACCGGCTTGAGGTGCAGGTCCATGGTATAGATCGCAACCGGCAGGCGCAGGCGTGATTTTCCATCAGGCTGGAAGCTGGCGGTGCGGTTGAGCTGGACTGCGGGAATCCATAACGTGCCGTGGCTGTCGATCCACATGGCATCGGCCCAGACCAGCCGCCTGTCGCGCACCAGCGTGGTGGCCCTGCCCTGCGGGGTCAGGCGCAGGATACGCAGCCGGTTCACATCCGATACATACAGGTTGCCATCGCCATCAATGGCCGTGCCGCCGGTGGTGGGCGTGTTGTAGAACAGCCGCACGGTCCGGGCGAGATCCTGCGCGGGCAGGTCCGGGTTTTCCAGCGCGGCGGTGGGGGCCACCCAGAGCGGGCCGGAACTGGGCTGAAAATAGAGTTTCGACCCATCTGGCGAGACCTCGAGCTGGTCGGCATGCACGCGGGCGGGGTGACCGCCGGTGGTCAGCAGTCGGCCCTCGGCATACATCGGGCGCTCATCGGTGGTGGAACGGTCATGGGCCAGCACGCGGCGCTGCTGGCCCGTGCGCAGGTTGACCACGATCAGGGCCGGATCGCCCGCATCGGTGACGAAGATCGTATCGTTATGAAAGCGGATGTCATCAATATAACTGTGCTGCGTGCTGCTGGCCCGCAACGAGATGACATGCACGGGCTGCCCGGTCGTGATGTCAAAGGCCAGAAGCCGCGCGGGCGCGCCCCCCATGGGGTTGGGCGGACCGCCCACATTGGCATCACCCGAATCCACCACCCATAACAGCCCGTCCGGCCCGATGCGCAGGGCGTTGACCCGCACGAAGGGCTGCATGTCGCCTTTTGTGCCGTCCACGTGGTTCCAGCGCACATCGGGGAAGGCATGGGGCACGCCCTGCGCATCGATCTCGGCCACACTCGGGCCGCTGCCGCCCCCGCCCCAATATGGGAACGAGACGAACATGCGCCCGTCATCCGCCACGGCTACGGCATTGAGCACACGCTGCGAGGTCCAGGCCGTGTGCAGCGCCGCACGTGCGCGCGCTGGCACCGGCTGGCTGGCAAGGCCAAGGGCAAACACCGCGCCCGCCACGGCCATGCCGCGCAGGGAAAGGGAAAAACCGGGAAAGTGCATGCCCCCACCCTATCACCCTCCACTGCGCAGACGGTTCACGGCTGCGTGTGAAAAAGGCATGCCGCGCGTGAGGGTTCAACTTGGGGTATCGTGCAGTAAAGTGCCTGAAAACCATTAAGTCATAAGAGCTTCCAGGTGCCGCGTTTTTCAAAAGGCAGCGTTTTTTCAAAGCTTTTTGAAAAAAGCTTTACCAAAGGCTTTCTGGCAGGGCGGTTCCCCGCAGGCGCCACGGCCCTGCGGGGAACGGGTCTTCAAGCAGCAGGGGTGGCTGCGGCCATCTGGCCCAGGGCTTCGCGCAGCTTGCTTTCATTGGCGGGCGAAAGCGAGGTCTGGAGCACGCGGGCGTGGCCCTTGAACTGGCTCAGGTCAGCCAGCACCTTGTCGGGCTGCGACTTGCGCACCAGCACGAACAGGGCAGACGTGTTGGCGGGAATGGTCGAGCCGAGCGACTTGATGAAATTGTCATCAATGCCGTAATCGGACATCTTGCCCGCAATCGCCCCGGCGCCAGCGCCCACGATGCTGCCCGCAACAAAGCCTGCCAGCGGGTTCAGGCACAGAAGGCCGACCAGCGCGCCCCAGAACCCGCCCGAGAACAGGCCATAGGAGGCACCGACCTTTTCAAGGTTGATGCTCTGCTGCAGGTGCAGCTTACCGTCCGCCCCACGGACCACGACAACCGCGTCCTCGAGGTCAAGCAGGTATTCCTTTTCCAGCTTCTTGCATTCGGTCAGCGCGGCCGTGGCTTCGTCCTGGGTGTCAAAGCCGATAACGATCAGATCGGACATGGGATACTCCGTTGCATGCTACCGCCACGGTGGTGGCGGATGATGGTTTTGATATTACATGCAAGCTGCCCATCCGCCGTGGTGGTTTTGGGCATGGCCGCCGCCTGCACGATGCAGGTCTGTGCCCAGGGTTCTAGGGTGGAGTGAACACATCGCGCGGCGCATGTGTAAAGGCATCCTGCCCCGGCACGCCATTGCCCTGCCCATTGCCCTGCGGGTCATGGCCCGGCGGGTTTGCGGGGGGTGGCTGCGGCGGCGGGGGGGCCTGTGCGCCCTCGGGCGGCGCGGGCGGCGCGGGCGGGGCCTCAAGCGCGGGGATCATCAGCGTTGCGGGGGCCGTGGGCTGGGCCGCGCGCGCCAGCAGGCCATCAACATAGCCATTGCGCAGCCCGCGCGTGGGGCTGCCGGTATTGTAACAGCTCAGCGCATGGCGCAGCGCGGCCTGCGGGCCTGCCGCATCAGGCAGGGCCGCGCGGTAGCATTCATGCATGATCAGGCTGGCCACGCGCAGGTTGCGGCATGGCTCGAGCAGGGCGGCGGGGTCCAGCCCCAGCCGCGTGGCGTTGCGGCTGTTGACCTG
Source organism: Komagataeibacter sucrofermentans DSM 15973 (assembly GCF_040581405.1). Lineage (NCBI taxonomy): Bacteria > Pseudomonadati > Pseudomonadota > Alphaproteobacteria > Acetobacterales > Acetobacteraceae > Komagataeibacter > Komagataeibacter sucrofermentans. Next base: position 140,208 of record NZ_CP137157.1, on the reverse strand, counting down.
CAGCAGCCCCGTATCAAAATCATGCCCGTGAGCTGCCAGCCAGCGCACGGTGGCGGTGGCTTCGGCCATGTTCGCAGGGGGCCGGGGCAGACGGTACGGGCCGTTGACATGAATGGCCCACGGCACGCCCGCTGATTCCTGGGCCGCAACCAGCATGAGCGTGCGCGGCGCGGTATCGGGCGCGCAGCGCTGCGCAAGCGTGGCCAGAGGGAGCGCCGCCGCCCCTGCCGGCCCGGTCAGGCCGCACGAAAGCCACGCCAGAAGCGCGAGAAGGAACGGGCGCAGCATTTCTTCCTTCCCGGACTTGCCAATAACAGGGGGCTTTTTTATCCTTTCCGCATGCGAACGGTGTCAAGAGACGGATTTAAGCAATCAGCAGCAATCCTGTTCAGGGTCGGGCCACCCGGTCTGTGAGTCAGTCCGTCCGCACGTTTTCGGGTTTGTGGCCTGTCGGGTCGCGTCTGGGCATCGTGGCGATGGGCCTGCTGCTCGCGGGCTGCACGCCCCGGCCGGGCCGTGTCACGCAGCCCAACATGTGGCATCTGATGCAGGTCAACCGCACCCCGCCGCCTGAACTCTCGGGCCGCGTGGCCACGCCCGCCACCACGCCTCCCCCCGTCGCGCAGGATGCACGCCCATGACCCGCACCCCATGGCGCATGGCAATGGTGGCGGCCCTCATGGCGCCGGTCCTGTGCCCCCCGCCTGCCGGGGCAACAGGGCGCAAAAGCGCCTCGCCCTATGACTACCGCATCAAATCGGTCATCTATAATGCGCGTGATACGGTGGAAGTCGATGGCGTAGTGGGAGTCGCGACCGACATCACCCTTGCCCCTGACGAGCATTACATCACCCACGCCTTTGGCGAGGAAGGCGGCTGGTCCTTCGCCTGCCGCGAGAACCACTGCTTCATCCGCCCCAAGGCGCAGGAAAGCGACACCAACCTGGCCATCGTGACCGACCGCCGCACCTACCATATCCTGCTGCATTACGTGGGCGGCCAGCAGGAAAAGGGGCCGGATGGCCACATGCGCACCGTCTTTGCCCCCACGCCGTGGGCGCTGGCGCAGGCCACGGTGGAACTGACCTATCTCTACCCCGATGCGGATGACGGCAAAAAGGCCGCCGCCGCGCGTGCCAGCCACATCGAGGCCAAACTGGCCGACCCGTATGGCGACGGGCCGCACAATACCGCCTATCGCCGCTCGGATGGCACGCAGGACCGGGCCATAGCGCCCCTGAACGTGTGGGATGACTATCGCTTCACCTATTTCCGCTTCCCTGAAAACGGGGTGCTGCCCACGCTGTATGTCATGAACGAAAGCGGGCAGGAAACGGTGGTCAACGCCGTGGTGCTGGGGCGTGACCACAATATCCTCGCCGCCCAGATGACCGCCCGGCAATGGCGCATCCGCTACGGGAGCCTGGTGATTGGCGTGGTCAATGACGGGTTCAATCCCTCGCTGGGCAGTGCGCCGGGCGGCACCATCTCGCCCATGGTGCGCCGGGTCGTGCGTGATGGGGCCTCATGAAGCGCGTGGCCCCCGCCTGTGCGCTGGCGCTGTGCGCGCTGGCCACCAGCCCCGCCCGCGCGCAGGATACAGCCCACCTGACCCTGAAATGCCCCGGCAGCACCGTCATGGTGGATGGGCAGGGACAGGCCTCGTGCCCGTCAGCCACGCCGCCCGCCCCGGTCGCGGCCCCTGCGGCCACGGTGGACAGCGCGGAAGATGCCGCCATGAAGCGCAGGCTCGGCCATGACTTTACCTTCGCCACCCCCGTGGCCGATACCACTGCGGCCCCGGCGGCAACGCCCGCAGCCGCCACCCCGGCGGCCAAGACCGACAACCCGCTCCTGACCCGCCTGCAGCCCGAAAGCACGCCCACCACCCATGCCAGCCTGATGCGCGGCCAAAACCTGATCGTGGGCAAGGGCACGCTGATTCCGTGCGGCACGATCAACGAGATCAACACCACCCTGCCCGGGCTGGTCACCTGCCGGGTCAGCCATGATGTCTATTCCATCAACGGCAAGGTGCGCCTGATCGACAAGGGAGCCGTGGCGGAAGGCGAGGTGACATCCGCCCTGCAATATGGCCAGAACCGTATTTTCGTGAACTGGCTGCGCCTGCGCAACCCCGAGGGCGTGAGCATCGACCTGCTCAGCCCCGGCACCACGCCGCTTGGCGGCAGCGGGGTGAAGGGCAAGGTCAACACGCATTTCTGGGCACGCTTTGGCGATGCGATCATGGTGTCGATCATCACCAATGTGGGGCAGATGATGGTGCAGGCCATCACCAACCTCGCCTCCAAGCCCGGCACCACCAGCATCACCACCAGCAGCGACGACACCAACTCCGTCGTCAGCCAGGTGGAAAAGATCATCCTCAACCAGACCAGCAACGTGCCGCCCAGCCTGTATGTGCAGCAGGGCAACATGGTGCAGATCTATGTGGCGCGCGATCTCGACTTCAGCAGCGTCTATACCCTGGCCGAGCAGTAACCATGGCTGCCATGTGGCAGGGAGTGAAAGCCCTGGTGAACCATGACCCCGCCCCGCGTGTTGTCTGCCCATGGGCCACCCGGCCCGCAACATGACAGGAAAGGCAGGCCCATGCCCCGTTCGATGAATGATGCTGACCGCCCCGATGATGATGGCGGCAACAAGCACGCCACCGCCCGCCATCTGGCCGAGGCGGGCCTGCGCGCCGAACGCGCGGGCGATCAGGCCCGTGCCGATGAACTGTTTGATGAAGCCGAACGCACCGACCCCGAGGCACTGGCCAACGTGCTGATGGAAAACCCCGCCCCCCACCGCCGTATCTCGGCCCGGGGATTTGGCGATGATGCAGGTGTCGCCCGCATGAGCCGGACGGTGGAACCCGGCGCGGACGCGCCCTCACGCGCCGGTATTACCGATGAAGGCAGCGGCGCGGACTCGGAGCGGCGCTGAAACGCCACCTTTTTGAAAAAGGCGGCACCCAAAACTTTTATCATTTTTTATCAGGTGATTATTTTCAGGCGCTGCCACGTCATGCCCTGCAAGGTGGGTGAAAAGACGCGCGCCATGCGCTACCCTGCCCCTACGGCCCCCGGCAGCGGGAGCGCAGGCAGGCTTTCAGCACAGCTTTTGAGGAGAAGCCAGACATGTATATCGCCATGAACCGTTTCCGCATCCCGCCCGAGAACGAGGCTGAGTTCCGTGAGCGCTGGCTCGGCCGCGAGGTGCACCTGCGCACCGTGCCCGGTTTTGTCAGCTTCCAGTTCCTCAAGGGCCCCGTGCATGAGGATTACATCCTCTACGCTTCGCATACCGTATGGGAATCCTATGAGGCGTTTGTAGGCTGGACCCAGTCCGAGCAGTTCCGCGCAGCGCACGCCCATGCGGGCAACCGCAAGCCGCTCATGGCGGGGCCGCCGGTATTTGAAGGCTTCGAAGTGCTTCAGGACATCCGGAACTGAAGCCATATTTTTAAAAAAACCCTTATTTTTTCATAAACTTTCAGGATCAATATTCATCCGGCCCTTCCGGGGCCGGATTTTCGTGTCGCGATCCATCATCATCAAAAGGAGGCCTCCATGCCGCCAGTCACCCAGCCGTTCAATCCTGGCCGACGGGCCATGCTTGCCGGAGGGCTGGCCGCAGGTGGACTCTGGACCATCGGGCAATCCGCCCGGGCTGCCAGCCCCGATGCCCTGCCCCAGCCGCCCAGCGTGGTGTCGAACCCGCCACGGCAATGGGGCGCTGATGCCCCCATCACGCCCCTGCCCGACCCGGATATTGTGGTGCTTGACCCCAGCTTCGGCAATCTGGCCTACAGCAATGCCGGCCTGAAACTGGCATGGCGCGGCGGCGGCTGGCTGGAGGGGCCTGCCTGGTGCAGCGAAGGGCGCTTCCTACTGCTCAGTGACACCATTCGCGGCGTGCAGTACCGTTATTTGTGGGAGAACGGAGCCGTCTCCCTTTTCCGCAGCCCGTCCTACCACAGCAACGGCAACATCTTTGACAATGAAGGCCGCCTGGTCAGTTGCGAGCACGGCCTGCGCCGCGTGGTGCGCTGGGAGCATGACGGCTCATGCCACGTGCTGGCCGACCGCTACAATGGCGCGCCGCTGAACTCGCCCAACGACCTTGCCATCCACCCTGATGGCAGCATCTGGTTTACCGATCCCGGCTATGGCGACACGATCGTGGAAGGCCACCCCGATGCGCCGGGCAACCCCGCCAACCGCGAGGGCGTGGAACGCTGGACCCTTGATGGCGAGGTCATGACCGAGTTTGGCGGCAGCAGGCGGCAGGAGGACCATGTCTTCCGCATCGACCCGGCAACCGGCGAGGTGAAAGCCGTGCTGACCGAAAAACAGTTGCCCGACCCCAACGGCATTGCGTTCTCGCCTGATGGCCGGATTGTCTATGTCATCACCGGCGGGCCGGGGCCGGGGCAGGATGGCCCGGGCGGCGACGGGCGCATCCATGCAGCCGACGTGGCAGGCGGCGAAATACGCAACCTCCGCCCGTTTGCTGATATGATGCTGAACGGGCACGCGATGATTCCCGATGGCATGCGCACCGATATTTTCGGCAACCTGTGGTGCGGGGCCAACGGGCCGCTGGGGCTGTGTGGCGTTGTGGTGTACAACCCCCATGGCCACATGATCGGGCGCATCCGCCTGCCGCGCGGGGTGTCGAACCTGACCTTTGGCGGCCCCAAGCGCGATGTGGTGTTCATGTGCGCGGGCGATACGCTGTTCACGTTGCAGGTCAATACGCAGGGTGGTGCGCCCTCATAAAAACCTGCCTTAAAAAACAGACGTTTTTTTGGTGAAGCTTTTTTCAGAAAGCTTCAGGGAACGCCGCCTTTTTGAAAAAAGGCGGCACCCAGAAACTTTTAACTTCTCAGGCCCCGCCCACGCCCTTGCCCACCATATCAAGCGGGCGCACAAGCCGGTCAAAGGTCGCGCCATCAACAAAACCCGATGCCAGCGCCGCCTCGCGCAGGCTGATGTCGTGTTCCATGGCCTGATGGGCGATGGCCGAGGCCCGGTCATAGCCAATCTCGGGGCTGAGGGCGGTCACCAGCATGACCGAGCCTGCCACATACGCATCAATGCGCTTGCGGTTGAGCGTGGTGCCCTCCACCGAAAACACACGGAAATTATGGCATCCATCGGCAAGGATGCGGATGGCATGCAGCACATTGGCCACGATCACCGGGCGCATCACGTTCAGGTCAAGCTGGCCCTGACTGCCCGCAAACGCCACCGTTGCATCGTTGCCCAGCACCTGCGTGCAGATCATCACCATCGCCTCGCACTGGGTCGGGTTGACCTTGCCGGGCATGATGGAGGAGCCGGGTTCGTTTTCCGGCAGGTGTAGTTCACCCAGTCCACAACGCGGGCCGGAGCCAAGCAGGCGCATGTCATTGGCAATCTTGAGCAGGCTGACCGCAACCCCGCGCAACCCCGCCGAGGCCCGCACCATGGCATCAAGCCCGCCAAGGGCCGCGAATTTGTTGGGTGCCGTGACAAAGGGTTTATCGGTCAGCGCGGCAATGCGCTTGGCAATGGCACGGCTGAAACCCGGCGGGGCGTTCAGCCCCGTGCCCACCGCCGTGCCGCCTGCCGCAAGCTGCAGCAGGCCGGGGCGCGCGGCCTCGACCGCCTCGAGCGCATCTTCAAGCTGCTGGGCCCAGCCTGACCACTCCTGCCCCACCGTGAGCGGCACGGCATCCTGCAGGTGGGTGCGGCCGATCTTGACCACCTGCATCCACTCCTCCGCCTTGCTGCGCAGGCTTTCAATCAGTTCACGCACGCGTGGCAGCAGGCGGGTGTCGATTTCCAGCAGGGTTGCGACATGCATGGCCGTGGGGAACGAGTCATTGCTCGACTGGCCCATGTTCACGTCATCATTGGGGTGGACGGGGCTTTTGGAGCCGATGACACCGCCGAGAAGCTGGATGGCGCGGTTGGCGATCACCTCGTTCACGTTCATGTTCGTCTGGGTGCCCGAGCCGGTCTGCCAGACAAAAAGCGGGAATTCGGAATCCAGCCTGCCCGCGATCACCTCATCGGCCACGCGGCTGATGGCGTCGGCCTTCCATTGCGGCATGCGCCCGTCAGCCGCATTCACCTGGGCCGCCGCCTTTTTCACGATGCCATAGGCATGGCATACCTCGATGGGCATATGGTCGCGCCCGATCGAGAAATGCACGAGGCTGCGCTGGGTCTGCGCGCCCCAGTAATGGCTGGCGGGTACATCGATTTCGCCCATCGAGTCCTTCTCGCGCCGTGTGCCGGTGGCATCGAGCCCGATGGGGCAGTCCTTCAATGTCGGGATCGTGGGTTCGGTCATGGTGGCGTTCCTTCCCTTATGGTTGAAGGAAATATGGGACTGCCACCCGCCTTTCGCGCCCCCGCGCGGCATCACAAGCGGGTGCGCGGGACCTTGCAAAAAAACGCCGCGTTTTCAGAAGTCGGCTTCCAGCGTGAAGTGGAAGGCACGCGGCATGCCGGCATAGGCGGCGCTGCCAGCGTTGAGCGATTTCGCCGTCGGGTCCCTGGTCGTGACACCCGCACTCGAGACCGTGCCATTATAGACCGAGGACCAGTACCGCTCATTGGCCACGTTCGTTACGCCAAAGCGCGCCATCCACGGGTGCTTTGCCGCACGGAACGGATAACGCAGGCCCATATCCAGTGTTACGTAGGAACCGGCATAGGTCGAATTCGTAATATCCGCCGCGCGGCGGCCCGTGTAATGCACATTGGCATTGACCGCCAGGCCATTGAGCGCGAAGCCACGCGGGAACGGAATGCGGTAATCCATCAGCGCATTGGCCTGCAGGGGGGCCACGCCCACGACTTCCTTGTTGTTGAGGGCGGCAAAGGCTGCATGGGTCACTTCGGCATCGATCCACGTCATGCCGCCAATAACCGACAGGCGGGGCGTGATGTGGCCCATGGCCTGAAACTCCACGCCATAATTGCGCTGCGTGCCGAAATTGCCATACAGCGTGTTGCTGCCTTCATAGAAGGCATAGCTGCGCGTGGCGCGAAAACCCGCCACGTTGAACTGCATCTGGCGCCACTGCATCTTGTAGCCCACCTCATATTCCTCGCTATGCACGGGGGAGGTGAGGCCATTGGCATTGAGCGCATCGGCCGGGGCGGTCGTGCCCGCCTGCAGCGAACGGCCATAGGTGAAATAGGCGGTCTGGTTATCGGTCGGCTTGTAGACCAGGCTGGCCATGGGGCTGAAGGCTGCATCGGCCCGGCTGTTGGTGGTCTTGCCCCTGGCCAGATGGGTGGTGGTGACGGTGTAGCCGTTCTCGATGCTTTTGGTTGAAGCGCCCGCGACCGTCGCGGTGCTGTCCTGATCCAGCCAGCTCCATGCCAGCGTGCCCATGACCGACCAGTGCCTGTTGAAATGCAGCGTGTCACCCAGAATCATCGACTGGTAGCGCACGTACTGCGATTGATACCTGCCGCTGTAATAGGGCTGCGGGCCATTGGGCGCCACGGTGGGGTTGTACAGCGAGCCTGATTTGACCGCGGTATAGCTCTGCCCGCTCAGCGGGTTATAGCCGCCTTCCATGTAGCCATTGGTGCCAATGACCAGATCATGTTTGATGAAGCCGGTACGCACATGGCCGTTGATATAGGCCATGTTACTGCCAACCTTGAAGTCATTGACCGTGGTGGCGGCCGAAAGGGACTGGCTGTAGCCACCGGAATTATTGGTCAGCGAATCGGCTGATTCAAACACCTGCCGCCCGGAATCCTGATACAGCCCGCCAATGACAAAGCTCCAGTCATCATTGATGCGGTGCCTGAGCTTGGCGAGGAAGACGTTGTTCTCGGAATTGTAGCCCGCATAGTCCTGCCCCATATGGGGCTTGCCCAGGTCAGGGGCCGTGGGCAGGTTATAGCCCTTGAGGTTGACGCCCGCGGGCATGCCGCGCTCATCGAAGGTGTAATGGCTGGCATCGAGTTCCAGCACGGTATCGCGGTCGAAATGGATATCGAAATCGGCGCTGACCATGTTACGGCGCACCCAGCTATCCTGCACATAGGACGTGCCATCGCCATGCAGCAGGTTGATGCGGTAGCCAAACCAGCCATGCTTGCCCGCGCGGCCCGATGCATCGACGTTTTCCATCAGCGTGCCGACGGAATCAACACCCACCACCAGGCGGTTGATGCGCTCGTCGGTCGGGCGCTTGAGGCCGTATTCAAACGTGCCCGCCGGGTTCTGGGGTCCGTACAGGGCGCCCGCAAGGCCGTTGAGCACCTGCACGTTATCGAACTGCTCGGCGGCGTAGGGCGTGACCGTAAAGGCGTTCAGCCCGTCGATGCGGCTGTTTGAGATCACATCCGCCTCGAACCCGCGCGACTGCGGGCGGCTGGTGCCGGGGTCGCCGCGCGTTTCAAGCTGCACCGAGGGGATGTACTGCATCAGGTCGTTGATGTTGCGCGCCTGCTGGTTGACGATCACGTCATGCGGCACGGTCATGATCGACATGGGCGTATCAAGCGTGCGGCGCGTACCCAGCGGGCCGAGATTGGCCATCTTTTTATTATAGTTGGCCGCGGCACCCGCCACCATGCGGTGGTGGCCGATCACGGTCATTTCCTCCGCATTGGCGGAGCCTACGGCATCATCGGGGGCAGGGGTGCTTTGGGCGGTCGAAAGGGCTTTTTTGCCCCTGTCCGCATCCGTGCCCCGTGCATGGGCCGAGGGGATGAGCAGGGCGCCAAGACTGGCCGAAAGCATCCACGCCATCCCTGCGGTCATTCTGGCCATGCTGATTCCATTTCGTTAGCCATTTTGAACATGCATGGCCGTATATAACCCACCTGAAGCAGCGTCTATATCCGTATAAATATATTAATCGCGTCATCGTCATATAGCGCATGACTGTGTCCTTATGGATACAGATGTCTATATGTGTATGTCAGTCAAAGACGCCTGCTTGACCAATCGCCCTGTATGACCCGGCTTTCATAGCCCGCACAGCCGGGTGGAACATGGACCCTGCCCATCCGGCCCGGACGCCATCAGTCAGAAAGTTTTTGGCGCAGCTGTTTTCAAACAGGCTTGCTAGACGCGCGCCAGCAGCAGCATGGCCCCGAACCCCATGAACACCAGCCCGGTCACGATGGCAAAGACCCGCCGCACCACCGGCGTGCGCAGCCAGGCCGACAGCATGCGCCCGCCCCCCGCGTAAACCAGGTACCAGAACGCCTCCACAAACACGAAGGTGGTGACCAGCAGCCCGTATTGCGGCATGTGCGGGGCGGCAGGGTTGACGAACTGCGGCAGGAAGGCGGCCGCAAACAGCAGCAGCTTGGGGTTGCTGATGCCGGTCAGGAATCCGTCACGAAACAGGTCATGCCATGCAGCGGGCGGGCATTCATCCGCAGCCTGCGCGCCCTCGCCTTCCGTGTCGCGCGCCATCCACACGCGCACGCCCAGAAACACCAGATACGCCGCCCCCACCACGCGCAGCACCGCAAACAGCCGGGGCGACGTTGCCAGCACACCCGCCATGCCCGCAAGGGATGCGCACACCACGAGCACGATGGCCAGCATGCACCCTGCCATGACCCCCGTGCTGCGCAGCAGGCCCTGACGCACGCTGATGGACATGACATGCATCATGTTTGGCCCTGGCATGGCCGAGAGCAGGAAGGCAGTGGCGGCAAACAACAGCCATGTATGAAAGCTCACCCGTTCCACCCCGATCATGCCATGCGCATGGCGTAACAATGCAGCCTTCGCTTGACGGATGGCAAGTCTGTGCTGTAAACGGATGTTATATTATAACACTTTGGGCGTTCCCATGCCATTCCCGTCCCCGTCTGCCGCCCGCCATGCCCCGCAGGACAGCAACACGACAATGCCCCACCCCGCCGCCCCCGGGGCAGCAACGCCCCTGCCACTGACATGGATGGCCCGCGCAGGGTGGCAGCGGCTGGTGTGCATGGCGCTGCCCTGTGGCGTGTTATGGGGGCTGGTGGCCTGGGCCGTAGCCCAGCCATGAGCCATGGCGCCATCGGGCTGGATGATGCGGGTGTCGCACTCAACGGCACGCCGGTGTGGCAGCATGTCACCGGCAGCTTCGCGCCAGGCAGCATGACCGCCATCGCAGGCGCCAATGGCGCGGGCAAGTCCACCCTGTTGCGCGCCATACTCGGCGAGGTGCCGCTTGCGGCGGGCAAAATTACACTTGGCGGGTTGCGCGCGCAGGATTTTGGCTACCTGCCGCAAGCCCGCATCATTGACCGCGCCTTTCCCATCAGTGTGACGGACATGGTGCTCAGTGGCGCATGGCGCCAGACCGGGGCCTTTGGCGCCGCCAGCCCTGCCGTGCGCCAGCGCGCAGCCGATGCGCTGCGCCGCGTGGGGCTGGAGAAACAGGCCGGGCGCATGATCGACGCGCTCTCGGCGGGGCAGTTCCAGCGCCTGCTGTTCGCGCGCCTGCTCATGACCGATGCCACCGTCATCATGCTTGATGAGCCGTTCACAGCGCTTGATGCCCCCACCACGCAGGATCTGCTGGCGCTGGTGCGTGAATGGCACGCGCAGGGCCGCACCATCATCGCCGTGCTGCATGACATGCACCAGATCCGCACCTGCTTTCCCCATGTCGTGCTGCTGTCAGGCGGGCAGGCCATCTGGGGCGAGACCGGGCGCATCCTGACGCCGGGCACGCTGCAACGCGCCTATTACACGCAGCCCACATGGACAGGTGGCCCGGCATGAGCGTGCTGGCCGGGTTATGGGAGCCGTTCGCAACCTTTGGCTTCATGCGCCGCGCGCTGGTGGCCTCCATCACGCTGGGCATGGGGGCGGGGCCGGTGGGCGTGCTGCTGCAACTGCGCCGCATGAGCCTGATTGGCGATGCGATGAGCCATGCCATCCTGCCCGGCGCCGCCGTAGGCTTTCTGGCGGCGGGCGGGCTGTCGCTTACGGCCATGGGGCTGGGCGGCATCGCGGCGGGGCTGGGAGTGGCGCTGCTGGCGGGGCTGGTCAGCCGCCGCACGCACCTGGCGGAAGATGCGAGCTTTGCCAGTTTCTACCTGACCTCGCTGGCGCTTGGCGTGCTGATCGTTTCGGCGCGGGGGTCGAATATCGACCTGCTGCACGTGCTGTTTGGCACCATTCTCGCCATTGACGGGCCTGCCCTGTACCTGATGGCGGGCATCACCACGCTCAGCCTGTTCCTGCTGTCGCTCATCTGGCGGCCACTGGTCATGGAATGCGTCGATCCCGGCTTCATGCGCATGACCGGCAGCCGGGGGGCGCTGTACCACATGGTGTTCCTGTTCCTTGTGGTCATCAACCTCGTGGCCGGGTTTGAAGCTTTGGGCACGCTCATGTCGGTCGGCATGATGATGGTGCCCGCCGCAACCGCCCGGCTGTGGACGCGCCGCCTCGTGCCCATGATGGCGCTCTCGGCCACGGTGGGCATGCTGGCGGGCTTCACGGGGCTGCTCGTGTCCTACCATTTCAGGCTGGCGGCGGGGCCGTGCATCATCCTGACCTGCTCCGCGGCCTATCTGTTTTCCCTTCTCGCCTCCCCCGCCGGCATCCGCGCGGGGGGTGGTTCATCCCCTTTTCGGAGTCACTGACATGCGCCGCCTCACCTGCCTTCTGGGCTTCTGCGGTTTCCTGTCCATCCTGCCTGCCCGTGCCGCGCCTGCGCCGCATGTCGTGCATGCCGTTGCGAGCTTTACCGTGCTGGCCGATGTGGTGTCGCATGTGGGCGGCGCGCATGTTGCCGTCACCTCGCTGGTGCCGCCCGATGGCGACCCGCATGAATTCGAACCCGCCCCCGATGACGCCCGCGCCCTGCGGCAGGCCGATGTCGTGTTCATGAGTGGCGAGGGGCTGGAAAGCTGGTTTGCCCGCCTTGCCCACGCGGCGGGCTATCAGGGCAGGCCGGTCATCGTATCGAACGGGATCGACATCCATACCGAACACGACGGCCCGCAGGTGGAAACCGACCCGCATGTATGGAACAGCGTGCCCAACGTGATTGTCTGGACCAACAACATCCGCGATGCACTGATCGCGGCCGACCCGGCGGATGCCGATGATTTCCGTGCCTCGGCCGCAGCCTATACCGCGCAGTTGCAGGCGCTTGACCATGACATCCGCGCCGAGATCGACACGATCCCGCCCGCGCGGCGGCGCGTGCTGACCAGCCATGATGCCTTTGGCTATTTTGGCCGCGCCTATGGCGTGACCTTCATGGCGCCGCAGGGCCTCTCTACCGAGACCGAAGCCTCCGCCGCCGATGTGGGCAGGCTGATCGCGCAGATCCGCGAGACCGGCATGACCACCTATTTCCTTGAAAACGCGACCGACCCGCGCCTTGTGCAGCAGGTCGCCCACGCTACCGGGGCGCAGCCCGGCGGCGAGCTTTATGCCGAGGCCCTCTCCACCGCGGGCGGCCCCGCGCCTGACTACATCAGCATGATGCGCCACAATACCGAACTGATGGTCAGGGCGATGCGTCCGCACTGACCACTTCTGCCGGGCGGGCGGCAAAGGGGGTGAGGTCAATGGCATTTTCATGCATGCCCACCACCGACTGCCGGTGCGTAATCGACACCACCGTCATGCCCGGGCAGGCCTGCGCCAGCAGGGCGTAAAGGGCGGCCTCGGATGCCGCGTCGAGGTTCGAGGTCGACTCATCAAGGAACACCCAGCCCGGCCGCGCCAGCAGAATGCGGGCAAAGGCGAGGCGCTGGAGTTCGCCGGGCGAGAGGATCTGCCCCCACGGCTCCTCGTTTTCAAGGCGCGGCACCAGCGCGCCAAGGCCCACCTGCTGCAGCGCCTGCGCCACCTGCGTTGCGGAATACGCCGTGCTGTCCACCGGATAGGCCACGGCCCGGCGCAGCGTGCCAGTGGGCATGTAGGGGCGCTGGGGCACGAACATCATCGGCACGTCAGGGCGCGTGATCGTGCCTTTGGCAAAAGGCCAGATGCCCGCCAGCACCCGGAACAGCGTGGACTTGCCGGTGCCCGAGGGGCCGGTCACCACCGTCATCTGCCCCTGGGGCAGCGTAAAGTTCACATCCCTGAGCAGCGCCGTGCCATCAGGGCGGAACACGTCCAGCCCGCTGACCTGCATGCCTGCCCCGGCGGGGGCTGCAATGAGGCTGACCTCGCTCTTCATGGCCTGCGCGCGGTCCATCACGCGCTGGAAGGTGGCCAGACGCGCCACCTCCGCGTGCCATATGGTCAGGGCGCCGTAAGAGTTCGACAGCCACGCCATCGCGCCCTGCACGCGAGAGAACGCCATGACAAGCTGCATGAGCGTGCCGAAGCTCATCTTGCCCGCGAAATAGCGGATCGAGCCCACCAGCAGCGCGAAGTTGCCCGATACCACATCCAGCCCCGTGGTCAGCAGGCCCAGCCATTTGGTCCGGCGCATGATGGAGAGGAAATTGGTGTAAACGGCGGAAAAAGAACGATCCAGCCCGGCCTTTTCCTCCGCCTCGCCCCGATAGAGCGCGATGCCTTCCGTGTTGCTGCGCACATGGACCAGGCTGTAGCGGAAATCGGCCTCGGCGCGCTGCTGGAAGAACTGCAGCCCCGCCAGCTTGCGCCCTGCCAGATGCGTCACCCATGTCGCCACCACGGAATAGATCAGCGCCGCCCAGAAGAAATAGCCCGGTATGGACATGCCCCATATTTCCAGCGGGCCGGACAGCACCCACAACAGCCCGACATAGCTGAACAGCGTTACGATATTGGAAAGCAGGTCAATGAACTGCGCGAGGGTATCGGTTACGAATTTGTTCAGGTCTTCCTGTATGCGCTGATCGGGGTTGTCGGCCCCGGCCTCGAGGCCCGACGTGGTGATGGCGATGCGGAAATAGGTCTGGTGCTCCATCCACTGCCGCGTCATGCGCGCGGTCAGCCACCGCCGCCAGCGCAGGCCGAGCATCTGCTGCAGGTAGGTTGCATAGACACTGAACAGGATGGCCGGGATGGTGATGATGAAAAAGCCGGGCACATACCCGCTCTCGTTATGCACATACCAGAACAGCCCGCGCAGGAAGGTGGTGGCATCACGCTGCTGCAGCGCCGTGTAATACACATTGCGCGAGAAGGACTGGAGCAGGTCCATCCCCACTATGGAGAAGGTCAGCACCAGAACGGCCACGAGTAGGCCCCAGGCCCATTTTTTGTCCTCTGACACGAAATAGGGGCGGGTCAGGTACCAGACATCTTTCAGGAGAAGGCGCAAATGCTGCATGTTGATCCCGTGCAGTGGGGTGAGAAGCAGGAACCCACAGCATTCCCACGAAGTGGGGGCGGACTCAATCATGATTGCAGCACGCGCCCGTTTTCCGGGGAGAAAGCCGGGAGCATCAAGCGTTATCACAACTTATTGACCCCGCGCCCCATTTGCGCACGCCACCTGCGGGCCGGGCAATACCGGCTGACAACAGGGGTTTATGGCGCATAAAGCGCATGACAAGGGCGCTATATATCGAAAAGACGAATGCCTGACATATCCGCCGCAGGGGTGTGGTGCGCGCGCATCGTGTTATGCCTGACACATAGATTCACAATTGGGTGGGCACCCGCCGTGGCCGCCTGATGAACAGTGCAAGGAATAATGAAAATGGTGTCGTTCGGTCGCATTCTGTCCGCCAGTGCCTTCGCAACCCTGCTGGCCGCAGCACCGCTTGCGGCCCATGCCGCTGAAGTTTCGCCGCCCACGGGTGCAGGCGTTGCCAACCAGGTCGAGCAGATCAAGCCGGGTTCGCTCTCGGCGGATACGGTGTATGCCGCCGTCGCCTCCGCCAAGCCCGCTGATCTTGGCGGCATCATGAACTACTGCATCCAGTCCAACTACCTGACCGCAGCCGAGGCATGGCCGGTGCTGGCCGCCTTCAACAAAAAGACCAACGACGTGCCGTCCAACCAGAAGGGCAACATGTCCTATGCTGATGGTTCGACCGGCCTGCTGAAAGTGGGTGGCAAGGCCCCCATCTCGCTCGAGGATGCCTCGAGCGACATCCGCAAGCAGGCATGCGCCAAGGTCGAGGCCCGCGCGAAGTCCATGCTCTGATCAACGCGGCCTGACGCCCCGTTTTACAGGCCCCGCCGGTTAATCCGGCGGGGTTTTGTGTTTTAAGGAAGAACGCCGCCTTTTTGAAAAAAGGCAGCGCCCAAAACCTTTTATTACCTGCTACTGCACCCACACGCGTGA
Organism: Komagataeibacter sucrofermentans DSM 15973; assembly: GCF_040581405.1. NCBI lineage: Bacteria > Pseudomonadati > Pseudomonadota > Alphaproteobacteria > Acetobacterales > Acetobacteraceae > Komagataeibacter > Komagataeibacter sucrofermentans. The sequence continues at coordinate 124,973 of NZ_CP137157.1, read as the reverse complement.
AAACGTCATGTGGTACAGGCTGGTCACAAAATAATTGCCCAGCCGGGGCGAGACGAGATCGACATACCGCGTGCTGATCAGGGGGGCTGCGGGGGCCAGCCGGGTGATGCGGTCATCAACCTGCTCCCACAAGGCCAGGGCCGCCTGCGGGTCGGGTTCGCTGCGGATACGCGACACAAGCCCCTGCATCACCGGGTCGCACAGGCCGGACATGTTGATGGAACTGTCGGAACCGGGATGGAAGTTTTCGCAGCCAAACAATGTGTCGAGAAAATTGGAGGGCGAGGCGTAATCCGCATACCACCCCAGCAGGCTGATCTGCACATGGTTGGCGGTGTTGGCGGCGTAATTGCCCTCCATGGCGGGCGAGAGCGGGTGCAGGCGCGCGTGGTAGCCCATCGCATCAAGCATGTCGCGCAGATAGGTGCCCATGCTCACATACATGGCGGTAGCGGGCACGATCAGGGTCACGTCCATGCCCTCCGTGCCGCTTTCATGCACGAGTTGGCGGGCGCGTTGCAGGTCGGGGTGCGCCCAGACGGGAGCCGGGTGGTCAGGGTCGGCACCACGTGTCCAGGCGCACGCGCTATCGCCGGGCAGCAGGCCCGGCGGCACCATGCGGCACAGCGGCGTGGCAATGCCCGACCCGCCGTACAGAATGGTCATGGCGCGACGGTCAAGCGCGTAGTTTACGGCCTCGCGCGCCTTGATCTGGTCAAAGGGCGGGATGTTGACGTTCATCGGCAGGAAGATCAGGCCATAAAGTGGGGAAACATGCACCTGCGCCGTATAGCGGCTGCCGATCTCGCCCAGCCGGTCGAGCGGCTTGAGGCCCGCCATCCAGTCATACTGCCCGCGCTCGACAGCGGTCACCGCATCTTCTTCCGACAGGCCAAAATCATAAACGATGCGATCCACGTACCCATCGGGCTGGGCCGCCTCGCTCCATTCATGAAAATAGGGATTGCGCTCGAGCACCAGCCCGCGCTCGGGGTCGGATGACACGATATGGTACGGCCCCGTGCCCGGTGCCGCCACATTGCCCAGATCATGCGCGGGCATGGAAGCTGGCAGGATGGAGGCATGGCCAAAGGCGAGTTTTTGCGGGAATTCCGAGTCAGGCTGGGTCAGGTGGATGGTGATGCGGCGGGTGGCAGGGTCGGTCTCCACGCCGCCTTGCAGCGTGCAGTGCGCACCATCGCGCAGGCAGGCATCCGCCCCGCGTATGGTGCCGTAAAACGAGCCTGCCGTGGGCGTGCCCACCCTGAAGATGCGCCGCAGCGACGCCGCCACATCTTCCACCGTAACCGGCGCGCCATCGGAAAAGCGGATGCCTTCGCGCAGGGTGAACACCCATGTGCGCCCGCCATCACGCTGCTCGGGCATGGCCTCGGCCAGGTCAGGCACCACCTGGTTGCCTGCCGGTCCCTGCAGCTTGGGGTAGGTGAGCAGCCCGTCATAAATAACGGTGGCAAGCTGCATGTACTGGCTGGCGTAACTGATCTGCGGGTCAAGCGTGCCAGACGCACTCGCCGCCGTCAGCCGCAGGGTGCCGCCGCGATGGGGGCTGCCTTGCGTGCCCTGTGCAAAGCCTGCAACAGGCAGCGCGTGCAGGCCACCGAGCATGAGCAGCGTGAGGCCCAGCCGATGGCACAATGCCCGCATGCGCTGCCCCACCCGGTTCAGTTATGCGCCGCAGGCGGCATGAGTTCCGTCATGCGGGCCGTGATGTCGGCCGCCGTGGCGGTCGCGGGCAGGCTGCCCTCATAACGCCCGGTGGGCGACATGATCACGATCTGGCTGGCAGGCTCCATGCTGTAATCCCCATTGGCGCCATCACGCCGCACGTATGGGGCATGATACTCCTTGGCCACGGCCTGGATCATCTTGGGCGAGCCGGTCATGACCGTAACATGCGAGCCATAGCGCAGGGCATAGGTGCGCAGCACATCAGAGTTGTCGCGCATGGGATCGAGCGTGATGAAAATGGGCACCGCAAGGCGCGCGCGGTCATGGCCCAGCGCCTCCACGCCCTCGGCCATGGCCTTGACGGTGGCGCCGCACACGTCATCGGGGCAGTGGGTATCGCCAAAATAGATCAGCATCCACCGGCCACGGAAGTCGGTATCGAGCACCGAGCCATCCGCCCCGTTGATCAGCCTGAACGACCCGCCAACCGGGTTGCCATAGGAGGTCAGCGGCACGGGCGCGCTGTCGGAATAACGGTAGCCGAAATACCCCGCGATGGAGGAGACCACCAGTATGACAAACCCGACCAGCACGAAAAACCGGTCCCGTTCATTTCGCATTATCAATGTGCATCCGCCCAGTTCGTTCCGGTCCCGGTTTCCACGACCAGAGGCACAGACAGGGCCGCCGCGGATTCCATGACCTGTTTGACGAGGGCTGCCAGACGATCGGCATCATCCTTGCGCACCTCGAACACAAGTTCGTCATGGACCTGAAGGAGCATACGTCCGTCAAGCCCCGCATCCGACAGGGCAGCAGGAATTCGCACCATGGCGCGTTTGATGATGTCGGCAGCCCCCCCCTGCAGCGGCGCGTTGATGGCCTGCCGCTCGGCATAGTTGCGGCGCACGGCGCTCTTCTCGGCAATGCCCGGCACAAAGCAGCGGCGACCGAAGGGCGTGGTGACATAGCCGTGCCTGCGCGCCTCCGCCTTCACCCGCTCCATGTAATCGCGGATGCCGGGATAACGGGCGAAATAGGCGTCGATATAACCCCGCGCCTCACCGGGGGAGATGCCAAGCTGGCGGCTCAGGCCAAAGGCGCTGATGCCGTAGATGATGCCGAAATTGATGGCCTTGGCGCGCCTGCGCGTAAGCGGGTCCATACCTTCAAGCGGGATGCCGAACACTTCGGAGGCCGTCCGGGCATGGATGTCCTGACCAAGTGCGAACGCCTCGCGCAGGGCGGGAATATCCGCCACGTCGGCCAGAAGCCGCAGTTCGATCTGTGAATAATCCGCCGAGACCAGAACACGGCCGGGTTCGGCCACAAAGGCGCGGCGGATGCGCCCGCCTTCCTCCGTGCGGATGGGAATGTTCTGCAGGTTGGGATCGTTCGACGACAGGCGGCCCGTTGTCGTCACCGCCATCTGGAAGGAGGTGTGCACGCGCCCCGTGGCGGGATTGATCTGGTTGAGCAGCGCATCGGCATAGGTGCTTTTCAGCTTGGCCAGCTGCCGCCAGGCCAGAATGCGCGCGGGCAGGTCGTGGCCCTGATCGGCCAGATCCTGCAACACCGCCGAATCCGTGCCCCACGCACCCGCCTTGGTGCGCTTGCCGCCGGGCAGGCCCATCTCGTCAAACAGGATCTCGCCGAGTTGCTTGGGGGACCCGACATTGAAGTCACGTCCGGCCAGCTTGTGAATCTCGGCCTCGATCACTTCCATGCGGCCTGCGAATTCGGTGGACATGGCGCGCAGGTCATCGGCATCGACCTTGATGCCCGCCCGTTCCATATCAGCCAGGATGGGCACCAGCGGGCGCTCCATTTCCTCATATAATGCCAGGGCCTTGCTGGTGCGGAGCTGGGGCCTGAGCACCTGCCACAGGCGCAGGGTCACATCCGCGTCTTCCGCCGCGTACGGCGTGGCGCGGTCAATCGCCACCTGCGAGAACACGACCCGCTTGCGGCCCGTGCCGGTCACTTCATCATAGGGAATGGGCGTGTGGTCGAGGGTAAGGCGCGAAAGCTCGTCCATACCCTGCCCGTGCTGCCCGGCTGACTGCGCGTAGGAGATCAGCATGGTGTCATCAATGGGCGCAGGCTGCACGCTACCTGCCTGTGTCAGCACCAGCAGGTCGAACTTGGCGTTCTGGAACACCTTGAGCACCGTGGGGTCGGCAAAAAGCGGCTCAAGAATTTCCAGCGCGGTGTTCACCGGCATCTGGGGCGTGCCCGCGCTGTCCATCAGGTCGATCTGGTGGGCAAGCGGAATATAGCACGCCCGCCCGCAACGCGGCGCAAGCGAGATGCCGACCAGTGGCGCGGTGAGCGGGTCGAGCCCGTCGGTTTCCGTATCCACCGCGCAGACGCCGCCCGTGCGGGCCTCGCTGACCCATTCCCGCAATACTTCGGGGTCGGTTACGGTGATGTAGGGCCCATAAGGCTCGGGCGGAAAGGGCGGGCGCTCGGCCACTGGCGCTGCCGCCAGCGTGTCATGCGCCGAAATGCGCGGGCGCGGCTTTGCCTTGATCCCCATGCGCTGCAGCAGCGATGAAAACCCCATATCCGACAGCCATGCGCCCAGCCGCTCCATGTCCACATCGCAACAGCCCAGATCGGCCAGCGGTTCGGGGCAGGGTGCATCCTCGCACAGCGTGACGAGCCTGTAGGACAGGCGGGCCATGTCGGCATGGGCCAGCAGGTTCTCGCGCCGCTTGGACGGCTTCATGCCCTCGGCACCTGCCAGAATGGCATCGAGCGAGCCGTATTCCGCCATCAGGGCGGAGGCGGTCTTGGGGCCGATTCCGGGCACGCCGGGCACATTGTCCACCGGGTCGCCGATCAGGGCCTGCACCTGCGCCACCCGGTCGGGGGTGACGCCGAATTTGGCCTCGACTTCCCTGGGGCCGATCGGCCGGTTCTTGATCGGGTCCATCATCATCACGCCGGGGCGGATGAGCTGCATCAGATCCTTGTCCGACGAATAGATGGTGCACTGCCCGCCCGCATCGGTAGCCTTGCGGGCGTAGGCGGCGATCAGGTCATCGGCTTCCCACCCTGCCGCCTCGATGGCGGGCACGCCAAAGGCCGCGGTGGCATCACGCACGAGGCTGAACTGCGGGCGCAGTTCCTCGGGTGGTTCGGGGCGGTGGGCCTTGTATTCACCATACAGGTCATTGCGGAAGGTATGGCGCCCCGCATCGAATATGACCGCAAGGTGGGTGCCCGCATGCTCGCGCAAAAGCCGCGAGAGCATGTTCGTAAAACCATAGACCGCGTTGACGGGCGTGCCATCAGGGCTGGTCATGGGTGGCAGGGCGTGGAAGGCGCGGAAGATATATCCCGAGCCATCCACCAGAATCAGGTGAAGCGGCGTGTCGCTGGACATGGATTTAGAGGCAGTCAGTGCGCGTCACCCGCCGGTGCATCAGGGTTGAGCACGAACAGGCGGGAGCAGTAGGGGCAGAAGGTCTGGTGATGGCCGATGCGCAGGAACACGCGCGGATGGCCAAGCGCGCCGAGGCCGCCATCACAGGACAGGGTGCGCGAATCGACCACGATGGTTTCAATCGTGCCCAGGCGGGGGTGCGGTGCGGGATCGGGGGACAGGGCTTGCATTCTGATCGGCCTCGGGTTGTTGTCCGGCTTGAATTTGCATGGCGTGCCCGATGGGTGGGCCATGCGCTGGCCCATGATGATACGCAGGATTGCCGTGCTTTCAAACATTCGCCTGTCACGCCTGCTTTATCCAGCGCTTTTTGTGATGTTGACCGCCTGCGCCACGCACGAGGCCCCGGCCCCCGCCCCACCCGCGCGCCATGCGGAACTGGCCCGCCTCATACCGCCTGACCGCGTGGTGAATGTTGAGGGCGTGGGCGCGGTGCCGCTGCGCATCTGGTCCGCCCATGGGCCGGAACGCGCGGTGATTCTGGCACTGCATGGCTTCAATGACAGCCGCGATGCGTGGGAGCGCCCGGCGCCCACGCTGAATGCGGTGGGGCTGAGCGTGATCGCACCCGACCTGCCCGGCTTTGGCCAGACACAGGCACGCGGAGGCTGGGTGGGCACGGATGTGCTGCGCCGCACGGTCAGCACTCTGGCCACCACCATTGGCCACGAACACCCCGGCGTGCCGCTTTACATCATGGGCGAGAGCATGGGCGGAGCACTTGCCGCCGTGCTGGTGGCCCGACCCGATGCCCCGCCGGTGGCGGGCACGATCCTGCTCGCGCCTGCGCTGTGGGATCTGGATGCAGGCACGCGCCTGACCACCCACCTCATGGCAGCCATGGCCCCGCGCTGGCGGCTGAGCGGGCGCGAACTGCCCGTGCATGTGACCGCAGCCGACGACCAACTGGCCCTGGCCCGCCTGTATTACGACCCGTTGACCCTGCGCGACACCTCAACCACCGCCCTGGCCGGGCTGACCGACCTCATGCACCAGGCCACCCATGCCAGCGCCCACATGCATGGCCCCGTGCTGGTGATATATGGCGGGTGCGACCAGATCGTGCCCGCTGCCGCCATGGCGCGGGCGTGGCGGCACATGCCAGCGGGCACAAGGCTGGATTACATCCCCAACGGCTACCACCTGCTGACCCGCGGGCGGGCAGGCGAGAAGGTGACAGCGGACATGACCGGCTGGATCGTGCACCCCGAGCGCTTCCTGCCCTCGGGCGGGGATGCGGCAGCGGCGGCATGGATGGCCGAACCCGCTGGCCACGACGCCCCGCTGCCCATCCTGCCCGGACGGATGGACGCGATCGCGCCGCGATGATTTTTCCCGATTGGGGCTGGCATTCCGCCCTGTGGCGATGTATGCAGGCGTGAGTGGACTCGTAGCTCAGCTGGATAGAGCGTCGCCCTCCGAAGGCGAAGGTCGAAGGTTCGAATCCTTTCGAGTCCGCCATTTACTTCATAAAATCATGAAAAGCTGTGACCTGTTCCGGTCATTCTGCCATCAGATAAACGTTTTCGGGTGTCGCCTTTTTTCAAAAAGCTTCACCAGAACCTTCTATACTTTCAGGGCAATCCTGAGCCTGCCTTTTATCGCCGCAGCGTGGCAAAAGGCCGGAGCGGCTGCGGGGCAGGCGCACAGTCATCCGCGCGCCATGACTGGATCAGTCCGTTGGTGATTTGCCGCAAGGCATCGCGCCCGGCCAGCAGCCGCGTGGCCTCGGTGTGGCGTATGGCGTCGTTCTGGCCCAGCAGGGTGGTTTCATAAGTCGCCTGCCGCGCCATTTCCACCTCCGGCATGGATGAAAGCGACGCGTAGGAAACCGGCAGGCTGACCTGCTGGGTGGTCGTCCGGCTTGCATCTGCCGCAAGGCCAAAAGTGGGTGAAGTGGTCAGCGCGCCCACGGTAAACTGCCCCCCATGCGTAAAACTGCCTGATAGCTGGAGCGTCACATCCCCCACAATCGCGCCAATAACGGGGTCTGCCACGTGCTGGCGGCACTGGGCGGCGCGAATGGCGGCGGTAAAGCGCGCGGCCTGCGGCTGTGACCAGTCGGCGGGATGCGAGACGGACACAATGCCCGCCTGCCCCAGCGTGGTTTCAAGTCCGGCCATGGCAGCGGGGATGGTGGTCTGCACGGGCCTGTCATGCGCGCAACCCCACAGGCACACCAATGCCAGAAGTGCAATTGGAAGTGATTTCATGATTTTTATGTTTCCATAAATTATAAATACTTTTTGAAAGCATTTAAAAAACATGACTTAACAAATAAAAGTTTTTGGTTCACACCACATCAGCCCCCGCCAGATAGGCTTCATTGGCGCTGACCAGCGCATCCCAGTCCTGATGGGTGGGGTTGAGCGCGCCCGCGGGCAGCAGTTGCCGCCACGCCAGGCCATGCGCTTCCATGATGCGCGAGCGCACCCAGCGCCACGTCGCCTTCTGCCGCGTGCCCCATGTCAGCAGCGTCACCACATCGGTGTCGGTTGTGCCGGTATAGTCCCACAACAGCAGGCAGTGGCCGCCCGCGCTGCCGGGGGTGGGGTCGCCGCGCCCGACAGGTGTGGGCGTATCCCATAACGGCGGCGGATTGCCTGCGGTATCGGTCCACATATCCGCCACGGCAAGCTGCACGCCCAGATAGGCCGCCGACAGCCCCGCCGTTACGTTACGGACTGCATTGAGGTCCGCAGGCTCCAGTGTGCCCCAAAGCGGGAACAGGGTCTGGCGTGCCAGCGCGTAGCCCTGTTGCAGGGCGGTGGTCAGCACATCCACTTCCACTCCGCCATGATCCGTGGCCGGATTGCCCGGCACATAGCCGGTGGAAAGCGCATAGAACCGCACGGCATCGGGCGTATCCACCACCACCTGATAGCCCGCAAGCGCTGCGGTGGCGCGGATATGGTTGCCTATGCCCGCCGCCGTGCAGTTGCCCAGCACATCATTGCCCAGCATGAGGGGGGCGGGGTCGATACTGTCGCGGATCAGGCGTGCGGGCGCCCGCCGGGTCATGAAGCCCCGCATGGTTGCGAGCATGGGCTGGCGCGCACGCCTCCGGGCGGGGCCGCAGCCAAGTTTACGCAGCATCATTTTCGCCCTGCATTGATGAAAAATGATAAAATTTACGGATGATGCCTTTCCCTGGAAAAGGCTGTAGTCTTCTGAAGCTTTTTTTAAACAGACTTTACCAAAAACTCTTTACGGTTTCTTGTCCGTTACATCACCTTTCCTGTCAGCAGGCCTGTTCCAGCCACGCAGTTGCGCCATGGCGGTAACGAGGGTCCACACGACCATCCATTTCGACCCTGCTGCGGGCGGCCGCCAGAAACGCGCGACCACCGCGCAGCCTGAAATGAGGAAGGAGAAGATGACAACCGCATCCGCGGCATATTGGGCTGGCAGGAGGGAGAGGATGGTCTGGGTCGTGAGCATGGTATCCATGACAGATGGTTCCGGCAGGGAGGCCGCCGTGTCAGGCGGCCTCCCCTCTGGCTGATGTCAGGTGGCGGGGCGCGGGTCGGGCTGGTTGCTTGCAGCCCATTCGTCAAAGGCGAAGATCTGCCCGTAATCATGCACCTCGGTCAGGAAGGTGCGATCATCCTCCAGGGCGATGCGCACGGTGGGGGCAAGCGTGCCGCCGATGCGGTAGGTTGCGGGGGCCTGCGGGTCGGTGCCGGGCGCAGGCAGCGTGTCGATGAAGGACTGCACGTAGCCCAGCGGGTCAACAAAGTGGCTGTAGGTCTCGTAGGGTGCGGAGGACGGATTGCCCAGCACCAGCCCCGAGCTGTTCAGCGGCGTGTAAGGGCCAAAAATACCGTGGCGCGACACGAACCCGTACACCCCGTCCGGCCCGGCCAGCCCGCCGGTATAGGTGGAGTGGTGGCTGATGGTGAACAGGTAGGTCAGCCCGTTACTGAACACCACATGCGGCCGTTCGGTCTGGTCGTTCACCCCAAGGGCGGTGACCAGGGCAGGCAGCATTTCCCAGCGCGAGAAATCACCCTGCGCATAGGAGGAAACCAGCCGCGCAATGCCGATGGCAGCAGCGCCATAGCCCGCGCCTTCGCCCACGGTGTAGCCCGGCGGCAGGTGGCCCGCCTCGCGGTCGGTGATGACGAAATCGCCACGCATGCCGGGCACGTTGCCTTCAAACAGGCAGTAGACCTGCCCATCGGCGGGGTTGATGAAGGGATGCGGGTCACGGAAGTCGAAATACGGATCCTGGGAAGCATTGGCGTAATGCAGCCCGTCGGCCGAGAACATCTCGGTCGTGGCCGTAAAGCCCTCGAACCACACACCGCTGTCATCGGCATGGATCGTGCCGGAAGAAACGGACGGCACGCTCTGGTTCACATCCGTGTTGACGGAAGTGTAGAACATGTCGACCACGTTCTCGCTGCCGCGGCGCATGATCAGGCTGCCCGACCATTCATCGGGCCGCAGATCGGCGCTTGTGTTGAGCAGGCGACCGCCAAAGGTCCAGTCAATACCATTGCGGCTGTAGTAATAACCAATAAAGGCGAAAGCATTGCGGTTGTGCCAGCCGGCAGCGTCATCGCCTGTCTGGGCGCGTTCGGCTACGAGCGACCACATGACGTACCAACCCTTGAAGGTCACCGTCTCGCCCGTGATGCGGCGCAGGGCACCCGTATCCCACTGCCACAGGGCATCATCCATGACCGGAAAATTCTGGGCGATGACGGGCATGGTGGTGGTGGGGTCATCGGCGCGCACTTTCAGCGCATCGGCGATGGTCCAGGCGGACGGAAGGCGTGCATTGGAGGAAACCATGTTCTGATCCTCTCAGCAGGGCATGCGGGCATGCCTCTGTCTGTTTATATGCGGATATTTACAGTATTCTTTTCGTATAATGCATGTTTATGCATTTATACTTTTACGTGTCAGAGCAGTTTTACTGTCTTTCCGCTCCTGACATGATGAAATATAGGGCGCAGACATGCAGGCAGCAAAAGAAATCGTTTGCGAAACCCCATCCGCACGACAGGGAAACGTAAGCCATTCATTTAAGATAAATAGATGTCGGCAAAGAATGCTGCGCTTTCGTATTGACCCCCGTGCCCTTACGTCAAAATACATCGGATACGAAGCTGAAGAAAACCCGCCGGTCCTGAATGGCCGCGACAAAACGCAGCGCGCGGCCCTGTGGCAGATGGTGCCCACATTGCAGGTCCTCTGTCATTATTCCGCCAGTTGGGCAGGAATCGTGGCGCAACACAGGGCATTCGGGTCACAGGTCCGCGCCCTGCGGCACAAAACCGGCTGCGCCGGCTGCTGCCGGGCAGGTGGCAAACCCCATGGATTTTGTGGAAACGCCTGTTAATGCCAGGTTTTTCCGCTTCCTGCACTGATGTCAGGCAGCGATAATGGTGGTACTTTAAGTGAAATTGATTGACAGGAGATCATGTTATTTTTAAGGCAGGATTGTGGTCCTGCTCCACAATTGGGGAGTGCTTTTTCCCTTTCCTTCAGTTTTTTAAGGCCCTAAGCGCATGTCGTTTGATGGTATCGCTCTGACCCGGACGGTTTCCCAACCTGTTGCCCAGCCAGTGCCTGCCCCTGTCCGCCGCCGGTATTCCGCTGCGAGTGGCATCTTTTTCAGCCTGCTGATGGCCCTGCCCCTATGGGCGCTGGTGGCTTTTTTCCTGCGCTAGGCCATCACGGCTTCCGGCCGGGATGGACAGCCATGCCAAAAGCACGATAACGCTTGCCGGGAAACGGCCCCGTGAGCGCATCCTGGCAGGACGGACTTGAATTACAGACACAGCTATCATGCCGGCAACTTTGCCGATGTCATGAAACACGCCCTGCTTGTGGCGCTCATCAAGGCACTGTGCCGCAAGCCTTCGGCTTTTTCCGTGCTCGATACACATGCCGGTATCGGGCTGTATGACCTGTCCGGCCCGCAGGCCCAGGCCACGGGCGAGTGGCGCGATGGCATCGGCCGCCTGCTCGACGCCCCGCTGAGTGTTGCGCAGCAGGCCAGCCTCGGCCCCTGGCTCGACATCGTGCATGAAGTCATGCGCGCGCATGAGGGGCGGCTGTTCTATCCCGGCTCGCCCGAACTCATCGCCCACATGCTGCGCCCCGATGATTCACTGACCTGTTGCGAACACCACCCCGAGGACCAGCACGACCTGCGACGGCTGTTCCGCCATAATCCACAGGTATCGGTGCATGGCCGCGATGGCTACGGGGCCATTACCGCGCTGCTGCCGCCCCGGCAGGCAAAGCGCGGACTGGTGCTGATGGACCCGCCCTTTGAGGACCGGGATGAATTCGCCCGCCTGGCCCGGGCCATCATGACGGCGCGCCAGCGCTTTTCAGCCGGGATCGTGGCCGCGTGGTATCCCATCAAGCACCGCGCACCGGTGCGGGCCTTCATGAATGAGCTGAAGGATGCAGGCCAGCGCAAGCTGCTGGCGGTTGAGCTGACCCTGCGCCCTCCGCTTGACCCGACCCGCCTCAATGGTAGCGGGCTGCTGATCGCCAACCCACCTTTCCGCTTCGAAGACGAGGCGCAGGCCATTCTTGCAGCCCTGTGCCCCTACCTCGGTGACGGGCAGGCTGAAGGCAGCGTGGAATGGATCGTGGGGGAATAAACCGCGGGCCGTGGAATGTCAGACCCAGTGGTTGAAATCACGCCACCATGTTGCCTGCCATCAGTCACTCCGTGGCCAATATGCCCATCTGACATGATCCTGCGCTTTTACGCCAGCGGTGGGAATTGTTACTGGCCACAATCATACTTTTGTGCGGCATCGGCATGACGATCGTGCACAGATTCGGCCCCCAATATCGCGGCGGCCATGAACCAGAGTTCCTTCAACTTCGGCAACGCCATTGGCGCATGGGCGGGCAGCCATATGGTGGTAACGCAGTGGTCCTATGCCGGGCTGCCGGTGCTCTCGGCGTGCTTTGCACTGGTCGGGCTGGGACTGGTGGGCCTTGCCACCCATTTCCAGCACCGCAATGCGTCAAAAGCCGTGCCTGCTGCCGTTGTGACCCACCCGGCTTCCGCGCGCCCGTAATGCCTCCGCGTACGCGCCATCGGAGCGGGGGCATGACGCTTTTTTAAAAAAGACCTGATTTCACAAGGTTTTCTGAAAACATCTGCATCAGAAAATCCTGTTTTTTATTACAGGGTGCCAATGACCTTCAGCCCCACCACCTCGGCATTGGGGATATGGGATGTCTCGCCAGGGCGCATCATGTACTGGAATTCCGGTTGCACCAGCAGGCCGGGATAGATCGGCACGCCATAATAGGCCTCAAACACGGCGGCATGGGTCTGCGGGCCGTTGACATGCGCGCCTAGCGGCTGGCCTGCCGCCAGGCGCAGTTCCTGGCCAAGTTCGGTGCGCGGGCTCATGCGGTAATAGGAATACATCACGCCAAAACGATCATGCGGGCGATGGGGAATGATGCCCAGCAGGGAAGAACCGATATAGAATTCATCCGATATGACCGACACATCGGGCGTATTGTGAATATAACCACCCAGCACATAGCCACCTGCCATCTGGTTATGGCCGCCCTTGCGGTACAGCATCTGGTCCGCTTCGAGGTAGAAGGTATCACGCGCCTCGCCTGCATGGCGGCGCACGGTGCTGCTGGCAGGCAGCGTGCCGATATTGTCGGCATAGCCGGTGGTGTCATGCGCATAGCCAAGCACATAATGGCCGGGCAGCCTGCGCCGCCCGAAAAACGGCTGCCAGGCAAATTCGACCGGCAGCATGAGCCCGGTGCTTTTCTCGCCCGCCCAGGCCCAGCCGCTTATGTCCTCATTGAGCGGGCTGACATTGTAGGCGCCCACCTGCACGATCGTATCGCGCGTGGGGCGCAGCCGCACGCGGCCACCCCATGTGGCCTTGGGGTAGACACTGAAGCCCGCATCAAGCTTGAGCGCCACCGGGGCGGAGCACGTCATCATGAAACTGCACAGCAGCGGCGAGGTGGCGAACACATGGGTCAGCGCCATACGCCCGAAGGCGAGGTCAACCGTATTGTGCAGAAAGGATTTCTGCGCGTACATGTCGGTCAGGTGCGCAACCGAATGACCGGACAGGCTGTACACCTCCATCAGGCTGATATTGTAGTCGCCCACCCGGTCATGCGAGACCTCGCGGCCCACGCGTTCCATCAGCAGGGTGTGGACCGTCCACCCCTGCAACCCCAGCAGGCGGCCAAGATCGAACTGCATCTGCAATGTCAGTTCATGCACGTAATCGATGCCACGTGATATGCCGCCGCCCACATCGGCCATGGCCTCGCCCTTGTAGGTAAAGGCGAATGTCACCCCCCGGCGCTCAAGGCGGGAGCGGAAAGCGCCGATCTGGGGCAGCAGATGCCCCGGCGCCTCGGATGACGCATAATACCCCGCAGAGAGGTCACGCACGCGCAGCGCGTCGTCGCGGTTGGTGAGCAGGATGGACAGCCCCTCCGTGCGGAAAATGGTATTGAGCCGCGTCGAGACCGAAACCTGTGGCCTGTGCGCCGGGGGTGGCCGCGTGACCGCTACAGGCGTTACCTGCGCCGTGTCATGATTGGCCACAGGCTGTTGTGCCAGCGATGAATGATGAAAAAAACAGGACAGGAAAAATATAGAAATCCATCCCGCTTTGTAAATTTCATATAATACACCGGAAAAGGCATGCCTTTTTATTTTATCAAGGCAGAACATGAAATGGTTTGTAAGATTGATTCTTCCCTGACATCAACACACGAAATTGGTATTAACGCCTTCGTGACCTAAAGAAAATCAAAAATAGAGTCATACGGATTATGTAAATGCCACTTTATGAATACTTTAAATGTCGTAAATATTATTACCGCTTTACCGTCATGCAGCCGTGTTGCGATCTGCTACCTGCATGGACCTGTGCGGCAGTTTTCGGGGAAGTCTTTTTTGAGGATGGCGCAACAGACCCGGCCGGGCAGACAGCAGGCCACAAACAGGTTAAATGTACCATGCGGTGCAAAAACAGATGCCACACAGGACAGAATGAAGCTCAATCACCCCATTGGCGCCGCGTTGTTCCTGGCCATGTCAGGCTGGGTCAGCCTTCCGCGCACTGCCATCGCAGGCAACCTGCAAGCTGATATACAGGTCACCGTGACCTCGCCTTATGGTCCCGCTTTCAACCGTAAAATCGCCAATGCGATTAACAAGGTCACATATTATCCTGAAGAATCTTTCAGGTTTGGAGAACAGGGCATCGCTTCTGTCCATGTCGTTGTGCGCAACAGCGATGGCGTGGTGACAGGCCACAGGCTGACCAGAACGACCGGCTTTTATTACCTCGATGCGAACGCATACATGATGTCCTACAGGTCCACACGCCTGCCAACCAACCCGCGCCTCACAACCGATTATTATGTAGCGGATGTGGACTTTCATTACATACTGGCCCGCACGCCGTGAACGCTGTTCGGGTTACAGGCCTCAGGCCGCGACATCCGCGAGCAGCAGCACGGCCGCTTCATCAGCCATGACCGTAATGTCGGTCTGCCCGCTGATGGCCGCGGCATCGCCCGCGCGCACCCCCTGCATGCCAATCCGCACGGCACCCGACACCACGAGCAAATACAGCACCCGCCCCGGCGCGGTGCCGTAAGCCGCCCCCTCCCCTGCCGGAAGGGCCGCATGCAGCAGCCGCGCGCGCGCGGCAAGGGTGACGGGCGCGCCATCTTCCACGCTTTCGCCTTCCTCGGGGTCATCTTCGGGGAAGCCCGATGCAAGGATGCGAAAGCCGCCATCCTCCAGTTCCGGCAGGGCCGGGCGCATCTCCTGCGCAGGCGTCATGCCCTGCGTGTCCGCCAGGAACCAGAACTGGATGCAGCTGGCCCCCTGCCCGCCCGCCCGCCATGCCAGTTGCGCACAGCCCCTGCCAGTGCTGGCCAGGTGCAGTCCGCCTGCACTGAGCACATCGGGTTCAAAGCCATCCATGGCTGTGGTGAGCGTGCCGTCTGCCACCCATGTCACGATATCCACCGCCGCTTCCGGGCCAATGCGGTAGGCCGCGCCCGCAGGCAGCGTGCAGGCATTGACCGCGCGCAGGCGGCCCTCATGACCATGCGCCGGGTCAGCATAATCGGCAAAGGCGAAATGGCAGCGCAGCACCTGCCCGCCATCATGGGCCGTGCCAAGGCTGGCTGCGTGCCGGATCGTGATCATGTGCGCCCCTTAAAAGATTGTTTGAAACGGCAGGGCCAATAATACCCTGAAATGATAAAAGTTTTTGGTGAAGCTTTTTTCAAAAAGCTTCGGAAGACGTCGCCTTTTTGAAAAAAGGCGACACCCAAAAACTTTTCCTGTTCTTGATCAATTAGGCATGCTTGCGGGTCTTCTTCTGTTTTTCAGGATAAAGGCTCTCCCACCCGCCACCAACCGCGCGGTAGAGATTGGTCACCGACAGCGCCACATGGGCGGTGGCATCCGCTTCCGCGCTCTGTGAGGACAGAAGCGCGTTCTGCAATGTCAGCACGTTGAGGAAGTCGGATGATCCCTGCACGTACTGCGCTTTGGCGGTATCGACCGCGATCTCGTTCTCATGCACGGCTTCGGTCAGTTCATCGCGGCGGCGCTGCGCTGCGGTGAAATCGGCCATGGCATCATCAATCTCCTGCCACGCCTTGAGCACCGTACGCTGGAACATGGTGGCCGCCTCCTTCTGCTGGGCGCGGCGCAGGTGCAGTTGCCCGGTCAGGCGGCCACCTTCAAAGATGGGCAGTGTTGCGGTGGGGCCAAAGCCATACTGGCGCGAGGCCCATGACCCCAGCCCGCTGAACTGCAGGGCCTGCACGTCCAGGCTGCCCGAAAGGGTGATGCGGGGGAAAAAATCGGCAATCGCAACCCCGATGCTGGCCGTTGCCGCATGCAGCCGGTCGGCGGCCATGCGGATATCGGGCCTGCGCTCGGCAAGCTGGGAGGGCAGCCCCACGGGAATGGTGGACGGCACGACGGGAATCATGCCCGGCGGCCCGAGTGCGGCGTCAAGCGCGCCGGGTTCACGCGCCACGAGAAAGCTCAGCGCATTGAGCCGGTGCGTAACCTGCGCCTTGAGCGGGGCGAGGCGGGAGGTAAAGGTATGAAGCTGGCCGGTGGCCTCCGCCACGTCCAGCCGGGTCGCGGCGCCTTGCTCAAAGCGCAGGGTGGTCAGCCGCACGCTGTTTTCAGCCACCGCGATGTTATGTTCAAGGATGCCAAGCTGCACCTGCGTGGCCCGCAGGTCGATATAGTCCTGCGCGGTCTCGGCCATGAGCGAGACGAGGGTATCACGCCGCATTTCCTCGGTGGCGTGCATGGCCGCCGTGGCGGCCTCCACCTGTCGGCGCACATGCCCCCACAGATCCACCTCCCACGAGGCATTCATGCCATATTGCGGCAGGTTGAAGGACGGGTTGCCCACACTGCCGGGCATTGCCGTGGGGCCAAAACCCTGCGTGCCCGATGCGATGGACCCCGCACCCTCGCGCTCCATCGTGCCCAGCAGCCCCAGCACGCCGTTGGTGGAGGCACGCTCGCGCGCGTAGGAGGCATTGGCCTCGGCATGCGGCAGCTGGGCGGCACTGGCAATGCGCCGCTCGGCAACGCTCTGCATCAGCCGCAGGCTTGCCGCCCTGAGGTCAAGGTTGGCGCTGGCCACCTCGTTTTCCAGCCGGGTCAGGATAGGGTCGTTGAACAGCGTCCACCACTGCGGACCGGTCATGGCCATGGTGACCTGACTTTCCGCCGGTGGCTGGGTCGTGCGCCACTGCGCGGGCGCCTTGACCTGCGGCTTGTGGTAGTTGGGGCCGACCGTGCAGCCTGCCATCGCCAGTGCCGAAAGCCCCACGAGAAGGAAGCGCTTCATGGCCTTACTGCCAGACATAACGGGCATCATTGGCATGCGGGCCTTCGGGTACTGAAGACGTATCGATATTCGCTTCGACCGACATGCCAACGCGCACCTTATCAGCTAAAGGCTGGTCAGGGTCAAATGTCAGCTTGACCGGAATGCGCTGCACCACCTTGGTGAAGTTGCCGGTCGCATTATCAGGCTGGATGGGCGCAAACGCCACGCCGGTGGCGGGAGCCAATGAGTCAACATGCGCCTTGAGCGGGTGGCCGGGAAACGTATCGACCCAGATGGTCGCGCGCTGGCCGGCCTGCACCTTTGTCAGCTGCGTTTCCTGAAAATTGGCCAGCACGTAGGCTGCGTGCACGGGCACCACGGCCAGGATGCCCGTGCCCGGATGCACATAGTTACCCACGCGCACGCCACGCTCGCCCACCACGCCATCCATCGGCGCCGGAATGGTGCAGTAGGACAGGTTGAGTTCGGCCTGCTTCTCCTCGCCCTGCGTGCGCACCAGCACGCCGCGAGCCCGTTCAAGCTGACCCTGCAGCACCGCCACCTGCCTTGTCGCGGCATCCACCCCGGCCTGGTCGCGGGCAATGGCGGCCTCTTCTTCCTTTTCCTGCGCCTCGGAATGCTGCTTCTGCTCGATCGTGCCCGCACCCCCTGAGGACAGGTTGCGATAGCGCGTGGCGTTCTGGCGCGCGAACATCAGGTCCGCCTGATCGGCCAGCACGGCGGCACGCGCCTGTGCAATGACGGACTCCTGACGCGCGATTTCAGCTTCAAGATTGGCGACATCACCCTGCGCCGCCTGCCTGTTGCCGCGTGCCACCTCAAGGGCAGCGCGGTAGTCGTCATCCTCGATATGGGCGAGTTCCTCGCCTGCATGCACCTGCTCGTTATCCTGCGCGATCACCCGGTCGATACGGCCCGAAACCTTGGGCGCCACCGTGGGGAAGTCCGCCGTCACGTAAGCATCGTTGGTGTACTGGTTGATGCCATCGCCATTGACCAGGCGCGCGCCCCCCCATGCCACAAAGGCCAGCACGGCTGCGGCGCAACCTGCGTAAAGCAGTGGTTTCTTGTAAATCATGATCAGTAATTCCGGATTAACGGGCAGGAGTATCGGGTGAGGGAGCCTGCGGCGGATAGACGCGGCGCGGCAGCACGAGATTCATGACCGCATAGCCAAGGCAGACCCAGATCAGGATGTAGTAGATATCGTTCAGCGCCAGCACGAGCGCCTGCTCATGCACGTAAGTGTGGAAGACCTGCAGCGTGTTGCGGGCTACATGGGCGCTATCGGGCGAAGTGGTGGCAAGCTGGCCGTTTATGGGGTCACCCATGCCCTGCAGGGCAAGCTGGTGCGTGCCGTGGTGGTCGAGCAGCATGGTGGAATGATACTGCTCGCGCCGCCGGGTCAGCGCGCCAAACAGGGCGAAGGCCACGGCATTGGCCAACCCCTTGAGCATGTTGACCATGCCCGAAATGAACGGACCATCGGCTGGCCCCATGGCCATGGTGGCCAGCATGAGCGTGGGGATGACGGTCATGGGCTGGCCAAAGACCTGCAGGATCTGGATCAGGTAAAAATTGTCGCGCACCCAGTCCACCGTCAGCCACGTGCCCAGCCACGCGGCCATGGCCAGGCACAGCATGCCGCCTGCCAGCACGAAGCGGCAGTCCACCCGGCGGTTGTTGCAGATGGCCGCGATCAGCGGCAGCATGATCAGTTGTGGTAGCGCCACCACCAGCGAGACCGGAGCCGCCTGGATGGGCCGGTAGCCTCGCACGGCCTCAAGATAGGTGGCGGGAATGTTGCCCATGATGGAACAGATGGCCAGAATACCCACCAGCGACAAAAGCGACGCCTGAATGTTGCGCGAGCGCCAGTACTGAATCCTGAAATACGGGCTGGGGTGATAGGCCTCGTTGATGACGAACACGATGAACGCCGCCCCGCCCCAGAAACTCAGGTCGGTAATGACAGGCGAGCGGAACCAGTCCAGCCGGTCTCCCTGGTACAGCACGATCACCAGCGAGCAGATGGCTGGCAGCCCCACGAGAATGCCAAGCCAGTTGAACTTCTCGAACCGCTCGAAATGCATCGGGTCGCGCGGCAGGCCATAGGCCATCATGGCAATGGCCAGGGCGGCGGTGGGAATGATCTCCCAGTACAGCCAGTGCCAGCCGACATGCTCGAACCAGAAGGCCTCGAGCGGCAGGCCCAGATTGGGGCCAAAAGTCGCACTCATGGCATACCCCCCGATGCCGAACACGCGAATCTGGGGTGGCAGGTATTTGAGCATGACGGTCATGAGCACCGGCGGCAGGCACCCCCCTGCCAGCCCCTGAAAGGCACGCAGGATGCACAGCGATGTCACATCGGGCATGAACGGCGCGGGGATGGAAAACAGGGCGAGCGCCGCCGTCATGAAAATGGAAAAGCGGTAGATCGAGAACGTCATGTAAAACCATGGCGTAAAGGCCATGGCGGCGATGTTGAATGCCTCGTAGATGGCGATGACCCACGTGCCCTCATCGTGGCCGATATGCATCGCACCCCGGATGTCGGACAGGCCGATCTCGGTCACATGCTCGTTAAACCCCGCCACATGCACGGCCAGCAGCATGCCCAGGCAGCCAATGACCGTGCGCAGGCCAAAAGGCGGAATATAGGAAGGCCGTGGCGGCGCGGCATGGATAACCGGCCCACCCGCCGCCTGTGCAGGAGCGACAGTGTTCATGCCGCCACATGATCCTCAGACGCAGGTGGCGGGCAACCCCCATTTCCCGCAGGTAATGACTTCGATTTACGGAAGGGACGGGTCTGGCGGTTTTCATGCCCCGCCCCCTTGTCATGCCCGCTGCCACCCTGCACGGTTTCCCCATGCACATGCAGGTTGATAAAAATGATAAAAGTTTTTAGGTACTGCCTTTTTGAAAAATGCAGCGTTTTTTGAAGCTTTTAATGGTTTTCAGGCGACCTTGTCTATACAGACCGACACTATACAAGTAACGGACAGATAGTGCGCGTTACAGAAATCAGTATCAGTCTGGATCAGACATGGTTTGCATGTAATAACCCGATTACCCATGAACCTGAGCGCAAGGGGTCTTCATATTATCACATTCAGGGGTCGCGCCTGCTGCCTCTGATCTGGATTTTCCTGTTAGTACGTCCAGAAATATACCGTCTGTTTCCAGGCAGTAATGAAGTACCACGCCCCCTGCATGAGGATTATTTTCAGAACGCAAAAACCCCGCCTTTGAGGGGCGGGTTTTTTGTTTGGCATTATGATGTTTGGTCTGGTTGCGGGGGCAGGATTTGAACCTGCGGCCTTCAGGTTATGAGAAAGATTTTTTAGCCTACGCTGGCCAGCGCCCGTGCCGACAGAATAGCGCCGGACCACGAAAACCCTTTGTTTTTCCTTGAAAAATTGCCCCGTCGGGATACGTCATTCGTTCACCGACTACGCTCGGTTGCGCTTTCATCTGTTTCCTATGTGTTTCCTGCGGCGGAGGCGAGAATGGCCCGGCTCAACAAGAAAACCGTCACGGCGGCAACGCCCGAAGCAAAAGATTACTTCCTGTGGGATGACAGCATCCCGGCCTTTGCGGTCCGGGTCTGGCCATCGGGCCGCAAGGTCTACGTCATTCACTACCGCTCTAGCGGAAGGCTGAGGCGTTACACGATTGGCCAGCATGGAAGCCCGTGGACGGCGGATCTCGCCCGTGATGAAGCCATCAGGATCCTCGCGCGGGTTCATACCGGGGAAAATCCGGCGGATAAACGGTCCGATGACCGCAAGGCCATGACTGTCGCGAGTTTCTCCAGACGCTTTCTCGACGAATATGTCGATGTCCACCTGAAACCCAGAACACGGGGGGAATACAGGCGCTCGGTGGAACTGTTCATTGTGCCGAAATTCGGAAGCTGGCGGATGGCTGACCTTTCGCGGGCTGAAGTCGTCGAATTCCATGGCAGTTTCCGGCATATCCCCTATCAGGCCAACCGAACGCTGGGCGTTCTGTCAAAGATGTTCAGCCTTGCCGATCTATGGGGTATCAGAAGTGGTCCCCATTTTTCGGACAGGGCGATAAGCTATCATCTGACCTGAACGAGGACGGGTTTTATGGGCAAGGTTACGCGGAAACGGTATGCGGCGGAGTTCAAATCACGGGTTGCCCTGGAGGCGATCCGTGGCGAACTGACGCTGGCGGAACTGGCGTCGAAACATGGCGTGCATCAGACGATGATCGCCCAATGGAAGCGCCAGGCGATCGAAGGCATGGCAAGCCTTTTTTCTGGTAAGTCAGTAACGGAACCTTCAGTCAGCCCTGCTGATGTAGAGAAACTGCACGCCAAGATCGGCCAGTTGCTGGTGGAACGGGATTTTTTGCGGGATGCCTCTGCTCGGTTGGGCGTGATCAGAGGCGGCAGATGATTGACCCGAAGCGAGCGCGCCTGCCGATAATCCGGCAATGCACGCTGCTGCAACTCAACCGGTCGGGCGTCTACTATCGACCTGTGCCACAGAGCGAGGCCAATCTGGAGCTGATGCGGCTGATCGACGCCCAGTTCCTGGAAACGCCGTATTATGGCTCACGGCAGATGACATGGTATCTGCGCCGCCTGGGACATGAAGTGGGCCGCAAGCGGGTCCGGCGGCTCATGGCGATCATGGGCCTGCGGGCGATCTACCAGAAGCCGCGCACGACCGTGCCCCATCCGGAACATCGGAAATATCCATATCTGCTACGGGATCTGGTCATCAATCGGCCTGACCAGGTCTGGTGTTCCGATATCACATATATTCCCATGAAACGGGGATTTCTCTATCTTGTGGCGATCATGGACTGGTTCACGCGCAAGGTCCTGTCCTGGCGTCTGTCGAACACGATGGACGTGGCGTTCTGTATCGAGGCGCTACAGGATGCCCTCATGCGCTATGGCGCCCCGGACATTTTCAATACTGACCAGGGGTCGCAATTTACGACACCCCGTTTCACCGGGATACTGGAAGAGCGTCAGATCCGCATCAGTATGGACGGGCGTGGGCGATGGCTGGATAACGTGTTCATCGAGCGTCTGTGGCGGTCGCTGAAATATGAATGCGTCTACCTGCACGCGTTCGAGACCGGATCAGAACTGAGGGCCGGGCTTGGCAGATGGATCGCCCATTATAACGAAAGGCGTCTGCATGCGGCGCTGGCTGGACGAACGCCCGATGAGGCGTATCATAACGTGCCGACGCCCTCTGGTCCGGGGTTAACCCCGGACCAGAGGGCCAACAGCAACGCCGTCAGAAGGGCGGCATAACAACAACCGGGTATAGCTTATCAAGCCCGCAAAACTGTCCGAACGGACGGGACCACCTCACCTTGTCCCACTGGAAGCCGGGCCAGTCTTCACGCTGGTGAATATATCGCGCCATAATCCCTGCACTCCTTGCAGGGAATATGGCGCTTAATCACCGCAAACTGCAAGGCTATATCCGCATGATATGCGGGGAATAAAACCACTATTCGCTGTGATCACCGCCCCCTTAAGAGTAAGAAAATTGGAAAAATCGGTAATTACTACGAGGAATCAAAACACTCTCTAAGGCGGCCTGATCGAGAGATCGAACAATTAAAATTGAAAATAATGTCAAGACAACATACAGAAATCAAAATCAGGAAATTCTCCATTTTTGATGACCTTTCAGGGTAGCGTCATTTTCAGTTTACTCATAAAATGTACCGATGGACGGAACGTTAGCCTTATGGTTTGAAGAGAAGAATGCGGACATAACGAGTGAGCCGCCGACCCCAACTCTCCAACTGCATGTTAACCTATGGCGTGATTTAGACGAAAATTTTAACTTCTTGGATCTCGGTTTCCTGCTAACCGACGTTCAAAATCTCGGACGGTTATATCTTTATTTACCGGCATCTATTGAAAGAGAATGTATTTACGATCTAAGCAATGCGCTAAAAGATCAAGATACCCTGAATGCTGTTTTTAACGACGTTAATATAATTGGCCCGGAAACAGATGAATATTTCACCGTAACTACCGTCTCTAAAAAGCAGAAACTTATCCACCGCGTAGATGTAGAAAATGACCTAGATATCAGTCATATTACAAATCCAGGGCACCCAAATGGAACGGTTATTGCTGTAAAATCCGTTTGCTGTGACCGAATCACCGACGCATTTGATCAACATCCGACGGCATCCCAATATATTCGCATTCGTGTCTTTTTGCGTGGCGATGCGCGCAACCTTTTTACAACAATCGATTCCGCAGCCGGAATCGGCTTTTCTTTGTCTCAGGATTTTTTGGAAACCACAGAGTTCCGCCTTAACGAGCGGCGTAGCTATCCTCAAACCATACTTCAACGTGCGGCCAAAGGGGAGTTAAGATTACTATCAGTTCACTACTTCCTGATCCGGAGTCGAGATTATCAGCTCTCCAGCCAGCATCAGACATTTCGAAAAATACGTAATCTTGAAGATGGCATTTGGGCAGAATACCTAGACATAGGTTTGACTGCGTCTGAAAAAGTTCGAGCTAAGCCGAACGGTATGATCATCTACCAATGGCGTGAAGTCGCCGATTCACAGCCTCAGAAAGATACCGGCCATCCGAAAGGAATGGACGACTTCATAGCATATGCTAGTTTTCGTATCGCTAAATCTCGCCTTTATGTCTACGTAGCTGCAGCGTTTGCAGTTGGTGGGGTTGGTAGTGCTCTATGTAATGTTATCCTCGCCCTGATCGAAAAGCGGTCTCCGAGTTCTGGAAGTTCTTGGTCGCAGGTTCTAAATAATATTTATACATTAATTATACTTATCACACTATCATTCGTTCCTACAGCAAGTTCATTTCTTCATAGAAAATTGTGTGATTTTATAGAAAAAATTAAAATTAAATACCGAAACTAATATTTTCCTGCATTTTTGAATGGTATCAAGGTTACGTACCTTATCTTTCGTGTAGATCCCACTTTTATGTCTGAGACCGAAGCTAATAAGCAAAGTCATCCAACAGGTTAGGCGTTCAAAAACCACTTTTCAGCGGTCCCGCAAAACGATTTGATGCTTTGCTCTGTTAATTTCTTAAGGTCAAATTTTGAAAAGATATCTTTTATCTACTCCCTCTGCAAAGCAAGTATATTAGAATAATACTTTAATAAATAAATCCACCTTCACTTTATTGTATTAAATAACGAAGTTTTTCAACATTGTTATCTTCAATGGTCGTAAGCGGACAGCCTATGTCAGCAGCAATTCGTTTTGCAGCATTATACGCGATACGTTGTTGGCGTGTCAGGCTTTCTACGTCACGCAAAGGACGTTCGCGTTGTTTATCACCTTGACGACGCTGAACTATTATAGCCGGATTCACATGGAGGAAACATATAGCGTCAAGCCCCAAAGCCCCAAATACGGTGCTAGGGATTTCTACCAAGCCATCTTTCCCATCTATTACACTGTGCGCATCAAGTATAATCGGTATATTACTATTTTCTGCTTCTCTTTTAAAGGCCGCAATAAGTAACTGTTGGTTGTCCACTATTGGCCCGGTCCGAAGCTCCTCAGACGAGGCTTTTTGCCCAACTCGAAGTAATTGTTCTGCCTTGATTAGATTACTTGCCTGCAAATGACATAATGGTGTTATTTTTTTTAGTGACTCTATTAGTGTTGATTTCCCGGCACCAGAGAGGCCAAGAAGTGCAATACGACGGTTCATATTGAATATCCAAGATCAAATTGAGTTAAGATTGATCGCATTTGCATCGTCGTTAAGCTCATAATTGACTGCGGCGGGTGGGTACCGAAAACATGATTTTTTTGAAGCATTTTCAGACACATCGGCGGCTCTAGATGACCTGCAAGGAGAAAATTAATAACTTTAATTGGACGAGATACAGTCGCACTCATCGCTTTGAGTTGTGCATCTGTATAGACTGAGCGGCTTCCTGCCATTTGGCGAAGTTCCTCCGTCGAGTGCGCCATCGTCATCTCCTCAAATATACCTACAGTTGTAATTGCTTGAGATGGAAGCAGATTCGATTTCCCTTTATAGAAGAACAAAATAGACCCTGCTTGTGAAATATCGGCCTGTGCTCGACAAAGATAAACCTTGCGAATTGTATTGCCAGGTGTCCGCGAACCAGGCTCTTCAAATAATGTTAATTGAGACCGGCTGGCTAATTCCGGAAAAAGAATTTCATGAAAATCTTCTCGGATCGGCACGGCATAAGCTTTCACCTCTTGCCCAGTAGCAAAACGTGGATAATTAATGCGAGCTAAGTCAAATAGAGAAATTTCATTATCCCGTAACAATTCTTCACGAGGTAGCGCCTTTTCATATATCATCTCTCCCCTCTCGTTATCATGGGTATGTTTAAATCCATAATATTCGAGAAGCGATATCAGTGTAGTTTGACGAGGGAAAGTAGTTAGATAGACGACATCATACTTATTGGAACGAGCATACCATAGCGCCTGTTTTAACAAAAGTTCGCCAAGTTTTACGCCTCGATTTTCAGATCGCACCTTGAAAGTACAAATCTTAAGGATTTTCTCTCCCGGCAGCTTCGCATCAGTGTCTCTTTGATGCTCGTCTTTCCGAACCACGAGACCAGCGATCTGATTATTATCTAATACAACCCAGCATTTACGCATCTTCGCGACACACTTTTCGCGCCACCACTCATCGAAAGGAGGATAATCTTTGCGTAAACTCGTGAAAATGGGGTCATCTTGTCTTATGGTATGGGCATCCACTTCGCGGATTGCTGGAAGAACGACTTCAACAGGTTCAAAATTGGTGCGCAGGAGAAGGACTGCATCAGCAACGAAAAGAACCCGGTCCGCCAGCGTCGATGAAATGCGACGTGCTCGTTCGTGTAATCCCTGATCTTCGGTTACAAGAAAGTCCACCACTCCTCTTTCGAGGGTGTGAAGCAGAGTGACATCCACAACATCATTCGGACGACGGAGCGTCCCATACTTTGCTTCAAGTTCAGCCTTACTAAGGCCCATAACTTTGTTAATAGTCGGAAATTTTCGAATTTTACTTAGAGAGATATTACGCCGCTGTTCATTTCGATCACGCTTTATGTCGTCTATGGCAGCCGCATGCACATACAAGCTCACGCCAAAGCGCCCGGCGAGTTGCTGCAGCGACGCTAAATTGGGGGAGACTTCTGTATGGTCTTCAAGCCCTATAAAAACGTTAGTATCAATGAGATATTTCGGTGCACTCATCACGAAGAGCTTCTAGCATCTGCTGCGTTGCGTAAAGGAAAGACTGCGGCGGCTCAAAACTAAACCGTTCACGTAACTCACTGAGGTGCAGAGGACGCCGGAGACGCCGCGCATATCGTAATTCGATGACAAATCCACGCTCTACTCCGTCGAAATAGCTATCGAAATCCTTCCGAGCAATGCACGCACGATCGGAGAAATTTTCCCATATTTCGCCTGGTGTTCGGCGATGTACCTCACCGATCTCGGCAATGCCAAGCAACGCACGAGTAGGGCTCGTTGCGTAAATAAGAGCAGTTGTACCAGCTGGCACTGACATGGGAAAACGGCGACGAAGTTCGACTGTTTTTTTTCCTTCAACAATCTTGTCACAATATTCTGGTTTTATACTAAAAACGACGTCTCGATGAGCCGGAAATACATCATCACCCAAAATCGGTAGTAAGAGCTGGTTTTCATCAACTTGCTGAAAGCGGAAATCGGCTTCCCGCAAGTGACTAACAATCAGTGGAGAATTGTCGAATCTGGCATCAACACGCAATGTGGCACCCAGACCGGTCAGATAATGACGCAATGTCGAAATTAAAATATCCTGCCGCCCTTCCATTCGAGAAAGGGCCGTCTGACCTATCTTTAACCGCTGCGCTAATTCTTTTTGAGTGAGGCCGGCAAGTTTGCGAAGCTCACGCAGACGTTTGCCGATGTGCGGCGTTGTTTCCGAAACCCCGTTCGAAAGAGGCTCGAACACTTTGCCTTCCACCTTCATATTGTCCTCTCGCATACCTTTAAAATCTGCGCCTATAATATTACACGTAAGTCATATTAAGGCAAATGAATTGTGCCGTCGAGTGTATAAATTTAAGCGCAAGCCAATTTCTCTGAATATGCATGGTGATCCATGCAGGCAGGAACTGTGCTCATGAGCCATAATATCTCCGTGCAAAGAGCTTTTCCGTATTGTAATCTAACGTTACAGCTTTGGGCGATAAGAACGACAAGAGGGTGATAGCGTGACACGACGATTAAAGCTCGTTAAATTTAAAGAATTATCCCTAGATGATCCTTTTTTTGACAGTCTAAAGCAAGGATATGCGGAATTCCCGAATTGGTTTGCTAAAAAATCTGACGAAGAAGTCTATGTAGTCGTGGACGATTTATCCGGTGAATTGACCGGCATGATATATCTGAAGCGCGAGAACGGGACTGTGAACGATATTGAGCCCCCTTTACCAGACCGCAAATGGCTCAAGGTAGGCACACTCAAAATTGTGGGGAAAGGAACAAAACTCGGTGAGCGGGTTATCAAGAAGATATTTGATACCGCAGTCTCATTGGATGCCGATGGGATTTACGTTACTGTATTTGAACTACATAGCCAGCTTATAAAACTTTTTAAACGATATGGCTTTATCGAAAAAGGGAAAAAAGTCACCGACAATGGTAAAGAGTTAGTACTAGTTCGTTCTCTCAGGGATTTTAGTGGCGACAGAACAAAGGACTATCCATTTATCCACACGAAGGGCCAAAAGGCATGGCTGCTAGCCATTTACCCAGATTATCACACGGAACTTTTACCGGACTCAATTTTGCGCGGTGAACCGGCCGAGTTAGTGCGAGACGTATCGCACACCAATACAATCCATAAGATTTACATAGCAAAACTGTCGTTAACCCGGATGTCACCCGGAGATATTGTTGTTTTTTATCGGACTACGGATAGGCAAGGTGAGGCATATTTTCGTTCGGTAATTAGTTCGATATGTGTAGCAGAAGAAGTAAAATCAAAAAAAGATTTTAAAAATATTAATGATTTTCTTGATTACGCTAAGCCAAGAAGCGTTTTTCCTGAGCAAGTGCTGCGAGATTACTGGAACGAATGGAGACGACTTTATGTAGTGAAATTAACTTATAATGTAGCGCTTACAAAACGAACAACACGCGGGCGACTCATCGAAGAGGGAGTGATCTCAGACCGAGAACATCTCGATATTAAACAGCTTAGCCAAACACAACTCGACCGTATCTTGGAACTCGGAGAAGTCAATCCGCGCTTGATCATCAAGTAAGGGACTTAGCGATTAATATTTTAGCTTTTAATTTATCAAAAAAATCATCAATAATCAGTTTATATTTATAATTATAGGATGAACACTAAATTGACTACAGCAGAGAAGTGGGCGTTCATAAACGAGCTGGATGATGAGTTGTTAAAAGGCGGCGCAACTATGTCAGAGTGGTGTGTCCTTATAGTCCGTGAGTGCGACTACGCGTTCGTAGCAGGCGCAAATCTCGCAACGATTATAACCGCCGTCGCTGCAATTGAAACATATCTGCGTGCTGAATATGCCTGTAATCACCGTATTCGTCTTACCGATTTAATAGATCAATCTCCAATAAATCAGAGTCTTCGTGATCAAATACATAATCTACGAAAATATAGAAATAAGTGGGTGCATATATCATCCCCGGAAAATGATGAGAAAGTTTTAAACAGTGGAGAAAATTACGAAAAAGAATTGGAAGGGTGGGCAAAGTTGGCACAAAGAATTTTAAGATTAACTATTTATGAAAATCAATTCATATGAGTATATTTATATTGCAAGAGGCCGGAAAAACTCGAGCCGCATCAAGGCTGGCGGCTACACCTTCAACCTCCCGATGCAATCTTACCGCAATCGAACTCACCATATTCGCTATCTCGTAAACTACAATGTTCTGATCGGTCGCTGTCTGCCGCGCCGCTGTTTCTGGAAGGCCCGATCAGTTTCCATGAAACGCCCGACCATGAGCGGCACCAGCCTGGCCGCATCGGGGATGGCATCTGCCGCCTCACCTGCTTTCCCCGAGACCAGTTCAGCATACAGCAGCAGGTCGCGATGTATCTCGGCTGGCAGTTCGATCGTCAGCTTGACCGGTCGACTGTCAGGAATGGTGCTGATACGGAGTTTTGTCATGGCGCTGCTCCTTCATGCGGATGCCAAGGTTTGAGGACCAGATCGCGATTGACGATCAGGGTGAACCGCAGGCCGGGCCGGTCGGTCAGCGTGGGCTGAACATCCATGCTGCGGTCGATCAGGCGATTTCCCACCATGGAAAACCCGTTGCTGGCGCCGCTGCGGATCGCCTGAAGCAGGTTGTTCTCACCCCATGATGTCCCGGCTTCGGACCCGACGCTCAGCATGGTTGTCACCAGTGCTGCCCTGAAAAGCTGGCCCCAATGCTGGTCCACCAGATCCTTGAGCCCGGTCTGGCCGATCGCATCGGCGCCCGGGATCCTGTCGAGCACAATGCTCTCACCATCGGGACGGATGAGACGGGTCCAGATCACCTGCGTGCGCTGCTGCCCGAACGAGACGCTGCTGTTATAGGTGCCGAAAAGGGTGCTGCCCTGCGGCACAAGCAGATAGCGTCCGGTCGGACTGTCATAGACGTTCTGCGTCACGTGCCCGATCAATTGCCCCGGCAGGTCTGAACTGACTTTCGAGTTAAGCGCGCCCGCGACGACCGTTCCCGCCTGAATGACGTATGGGGAAACAGGCGGCGTCAGGCGATCCGGGCTGACCGTGACGCGATCAGGTTGTCCCGCCAGAAAGGCACGGTTGGCGGCCTGCCGGTCGTTTGTGCCCGTAGGGGCAACCGGAGCGTCATTCCCGGTTGAAGGCGACGCAGGGACAGGCACGCTGTCCTGCCGCCCGGCATCCTGCGTCTGCACGAAGAGCTTGCTGGCGATGGCTGCTTCGACTTCCTGTTCGGCCCGCTGGTCACCCATGCCCGAAACCGGTCCGGCCCTGCCTTCCTGCTGTGCCTTCAGGATCGGTTTGCCCAGATCACCGGGCAAAGGCTGCCCCAGCCTGGGCACGCCCGTATAATCTTTTGGCAGGGCATCCAGCCCATCGGCCGAAGGTCGCACATCAGAATCCTGCATGGCGGACGCTGGTCTCTGCCGGGCGGAATTCTGCAGCGCATAGCCCAGCGCCAAACCGATCCCGATCATACCCGTGCCCGCCAGCCCCCAGACAACATAGCGCGACAGCCGCACGACACGCGGTCGTTCCGCCCGCAGACGCAGATCGGGCGGCGATGGCGGGACCGCAGGGGATGCGTTTTCTGTGCCGCCTTCCCCTCTTTCGTCCCGGTGTTCTTCCTGCCCGTCCGTCATGACCGCCGTCCGTCGGTGCGTACGATCCGCACCCGCTGCTCGGAGTGTTTGTCGCCCAGACGCAGTTCCGCAGCGACAAACAGGCGATCGACGATCATCCAGTTCTGCCGGACCCGGTAATTGACCAGTTCCGGGCCGCCATCGGCCCCCAGCACGAACAGGGGATGTTGATTTTCACTGAGAACTGACCCGGGTAGGGCGGAAATTTTCATCGAGATTTGACCCATGCCTTCACACTCCCCGGCAGCATCTGCTGGGGGTTTGAGGAGTGATTGAGGTGGTCCCGTCCGTTCGGACAGTTTTGCGGGCTTGATAAGCTATACCCGGTTGTTGTTATGCCGCCCTTCTGACGGCGTTGCTGTTGGCCTGTTGATTTTCACTGAGAACTGACCCGGGTAGGGCGGAAATTTTCATCGAGATTTGACCCATGCCTTCACACTCCCCGGCAGCATCTGCTGGGGGTTTGAGGAGTGATTGACATGGAGCTTCTGAGTGTGATCCGTCGGTGGCACTGCCGGGATCATCTTCCGATCCGCGAGATCGAACGCCGGACGGGACTGTCACGCAATACGATCCGGAAATATCTCCGGGCACAGAGTATTGAACCACGGTTTCAGGTTCCCGAACGTCCCAGCCGACTGGACCCGTTTGCTGACAGGCTGAGGGGATGGCTGGTCCTGGAAGCCGCTCGCCCCCGCAAGAACCGGCGCACGGCGCGACGACTGCATGAAGACCTTGTGGCGCTGGGTTATGATGGGTCCTACGGACGGGTGGCCGCTTTCATCCGGCAGTGGAAACACGAACAGCGCCAGGCACGCCA
The DNA here is from genome assembly GCF_040581405.1 of Komagataeibacter sucrofermentans DSM 15973. Lineage (NCBI taxonomy): Bacteria > Pseudomonadati > Pseudomonadota > Alphaproteobacteria > Acetobacterales > Acetobacteraceae > Komagataeibacter > Komagataeibacter sucrofermentans. The sequence goes on along the minus strand of NZ_CP137157.1, from coordinate 93,720 downwards.
GACAACGGGTCGGGGTGTTTTCGTGCCCCTGTGCTTCCAGCCCGGGGAAGCCTTCCAGTTCGACTGGGGCGAGGACTGGGCGGTGATTGCCGGGCATCGCGTCAAGCTGCAGGTTGCCCACACCAAACTGTCCTTCAGCCGGGCCTTCATACTCAGGGCCTATCCCCTGCAGACCCACGAGATGCTTTTCGATGCGCTTACCGAGGCCTTCCGCGTGCTCGGTGGCGTGCCGCGGCGGGGTATTTTTGACAACATGAAGACCGCCGTGGACCGGATTGGGTCGGGCAAGGCACGTCAGGTCAATCTGCGCTTCATGGCCCTGGCCAGCCATTATCTGTTCGAGGCGACCTTCTGCAATCCGGCAGCCGGATGGGAGAAAGGGCAGATCGAGAAGACCGTGCAGGATGCCCGGCGCCAGATCTGGCAGGATCTGCCTGCCTTTCCTGATCTGGGGGCGCTGAACGCCTGGCTGGAAGCCCGCTGCCTGGACTGTTGGGAACGGCTGCAGCATGCTGAATTGCCGCACAGCGTCTCCGAGGTCCATGCCAGCGAACGTCCCCACCTCATGATCCCGGGGCGGCCCTTTGACGGGTTTGTCGAACAGACCAAGCGCGTCTCACCAACCTGCCTGATCCAGTTCGAAGGCAATCGCTACAGCGTGCCGGCCTCCTTTGCCAATCGTCCGGTCAGCCTGCGGGTTTATCCCGACAGGCTACGCATTATCGCCGAAGGGCAGGTTCTGTGCGTGCATGACCGGATCATCACGCGTTCGCATGGTGTGCCAGGCCGCACGGTGTATGACTGGCGGCATTATCTGGCGGTCATCCAGCGCAAACCGGGCGCCCTGCGCAATGGCGCGCCGTTTACCGAATTGCCAGCCGCCTTCCGGACCCTGCAGGATCAACTGCTCAGGCGGCCTGGAGGCGACCGGGAAATGGCTGAAATCCTGGCCCTTGTGCTGCAGCATGATGAGCAGGCTGTCCTCTGCGCGGTTGAACTGGCACTTGAAGACGGCGTGGCGACCAAGACCCATGTTCTCAATACGCTTCATCGCCTGATCGATGCCAAGAGAACCGTGGTTCCCCGGCTTGATGCCCCACAGGCCCTGGTGCTCGCACACGAACCGTGCGCCGATACAGGGCGGTATGACATCCTGCGAAGGGACAGCCGCCATGCGTCATGATCCTGCTGCTGCTTCACTTGTCGTCATGCTCCGTGGATTGCGGATGTATGGCATGGCCCAGGCCACGGCCGACCTCATCGAGCAGGGCGCGCCCGCCTTCGAGGCGGCCATCCCCATCCTCTCGCAGCTCCTGAAGGCGGAACTGGCCGAACGCGAAGTCCGCTCCATCGCCTACCAGACAAAGACCGCCCGGTTCCCCGCCTACAAGGACCTGTCCGGGTTCTCCTTTGCCGATACGCAGGTCAACGAGCCCATGATCCGCCAGCTCCATGGCGGGGACTTCATCGAGCGTGCTGAAAATGTCGTGCTGATCGGTGGCCCGGGAACCGGGAAAACCCACCTGGCGACCGCGCTGGCCATCCAGGCGATCACCCATCACCGCAAGAAGGCGCGCTTCTGGTCAACGGTCGACCTGGTCAATGCGCTCGAACAGGAAAAGATCACCAACCGGGCCGGGCAGATTGCCGACAGGCTGCTCCGCCTGGATCTCGTGATCCTTGATGAACTCGGTTATCTCCCCTTCAGTGCATCAGGGGGCGCCCTGCTGTTCCATCTGCTCAGCCGCCTCTACGAGCGCACCAGTGTCATCATCACAACCAATCTCAGCTTCAGTGAATGGGGTGATGTCTTTGGTGACCCGAAGATGACGACGGCGCTCCTCGATCGGCTGACCCATCACTGTCATATCCTCGAGACAGGAAATGACAGCTACAGGTTCCGCGCCAGCACCGCCGCGTCAAAAAACAAAAAGGACAGATCCTCTTCTTGACCGCCCGCCTCACTATGCCTGAAATAGCATCTGGCTGGGTCAATTCCTGATGAAAAACCCGGGTCAGTTCTCAGTGAAAATCAACAGTCTGACTCTGAAGGCTATACCCGAGCCAGCACGCTCTCCCCTTTCCCGGCAGAAAAATGTCGGCAAAGGGGGGGAAGCGGTATGTCCGTTTTCGGACGGCACCAACACGTTAGGGATTTTCTTCGCCTCCAACCTCCTGATTGTATATTGTTAACTAAAAAAAGCTTTCTGTGCCTGAATATTTTCAGTGCATCCATTAAGAATATTCTTTGGAGAAATGCATTGGAAGCGAAGACTTAATACACCGAGAGCGTATATATATGACAAAAGCATAATGAAATAATAGCTTTCATAGCGCTCTAAAGTCGACTTACTCGTTCGGAAAGGACTAAGCACATTGCCGTGCGCACGCTCATTGCGAATAGTAAAGAGAAGAAGCGAAAGAAGCACTTCAGATCGTTGATTAGGACTGCCCAAATTTTCCTTTTTAGTGAGATCTAGCGCAGGGTCAGACGCGGGTTTCGATCGCGTTCCAGCCTTTCCAGACATATAAAGCTTCAAAAGACTCGCTGCATTGCCACGATTGGTTTCTGCTATATTAGGACATAGGTTTCCCGACTTGTCTAAAGCATATTTACGAACGAAAGCAGGATAAAACTTTGGTCCAAATGCGTGCAACGCCCTTTTATATAATGGGTCGTTCTCACCTTCTTGGGTTAAAGCTGCCGCCAATAAGCGTTTTGCTAAAAGTTCATACGTGCGTAACGGCATGGCCAGACAAAGAGAATCAATTATCTGCTCCCAAGACGTACTATCTGCTGTGAACAAGCGTGATGAAGTCCCCTGAACAATTCCTTTGATCCCTCTACGCGAGAACCAAGGGGAGGCTGCAATATCGATAATCCGGAAAAAATTATCGAAAGCGTAGTCAGGACGGTGTGGAACTTGATCAAGAGCATCCAGAAGGTGCCCAACACAGCGCTGATAATCAGCGTTGCTATTTTGTGCGATTGAGATAGGCTTGAATAGTTCTTTATCCTTTATTTCGGAAAGTCGACGAATGAACATTTCTTCAGCTTTGAAGCTCGTCTTGGCTGGCCAAATATTATGTGCTTCTACTCGAGCGTTTGCAAAATTCATTTTAAATACATTTCCTAATTTTTACGTTGGCTAGAGCAGATCCTGTTTGAATGCGTGCATTCAAGCAGGTAAAGATGCTCGTAAAAACAATAAACTAGAGCATTTCCACCGAACCGGTTTTCGGTGGAAATGCTCTAGGCTACACAGAATCTGGATATTAGATTATAATATTTAAGAAATTTTCCTATACGGATAGACAGGAGAAGAAGGCTATTGGCTCCGCCTTGTGAGCCACGCTAATATCGGTTTAGGCATATTCTACTGATAGAAAGATTCAATGTGTAATCGTGCGGATAATTTTCCCGCAATATCTGTTCGGAAACGATCATGTTTGGCCAGTCTTTCGAGATTTTCAAAGAAATGACGAAGATATTAGGAAATATCGTGGATCCATATACTTAGGAGGACGCATCTTCTGGATTCTCAATTTCTGATTCGGTTGCAATTGCCGCATGTTCTTTCCACGCTTGTAAAAGCCAATGAGGAAGTTGGTCATGCCTTTGAACGGCAACCCGTGCGTTCGCAAACGGCATTACAGGATTTAAAATAGTCCTGACCAAAAGACTCTGTGGATTGACTTGAATTGGTGCAATTAGGTCCGGCGCGAGGGTGATGTCCTCTCGACTACTCAAATAAAGAGGAACCACGTAACTCATGCGGCCATAGTACCAATAAGGGAGTTCGAGCCTACGATTGAGAGACCACTGGATAGCCCCAGAAACAGCGCACATTTGTGCAACGCGTGGTGTATTCTGCAGAAAAGGCGCGCGATCAGCGTTATCGTCTAAAATATGGTCATGCATCATGACAATCTCGACGCCGTTGGGAATAGCCGTGGGGGCAGGGATTTCCGGTGGAACGGGCAATGTAGGTGCCGACATGTTTGATTCGACCGCGACTAGATAAAATGGCTCCCGACCTGCATTCCGGTTACGTTGAAATGCTAGATATATTGGCGTTCCATAACGAGTTTGCAGATGACCTGCGGTAACATAGAACTGTCTGTCACCTTGCGTAAATTGGCCTTGTTCAATGCTCCATGCGACCTGAACAGCGAGGTATTTTTTCAGAACATAGTTATGAACGCCCCAATTCTCGTTAAGAGCCATACCAGCTAACTTATCGAGCAACTCGTGTGGGATGAAGGCAAAATTATTTAACCGCTCAACTACGCGGTTAGTGTAGGGGTCACCCCATGCTGAAAGTATTTCTTCCTGTCTAATTGTCATACCTTTGCCCCCTTCCATGTTAGAAATAGGATATAATAGATGATTCAAAAAATACCTAATAGAGGCAGGCGCGTTTGTCCCGGACTTTCCTCTAACAGCAAGTAACGGAAAGCCGATCTCACATGCGGATTGGCCTCCACAAGAGCCTGTGGCGACCAAAAATCCGGCCTGAGCGTCTGCTTTCTTCCGTTCTTCATCCGGAGCCCGACAGTCACCAATTAGGTCTATCGCGGTTCACGCGGCAATGTCTGCTTTCGAGAGAGCCACATCTATGCAAGTTGGTCCGAGATGAAGGCGTAAGCAGAAGATCCACTTACGCTTTCTTGTCAAACGTGGGTGAAGCGGTATGCGCTTCCTATTAACGGACATAGCAACATGCTGTGCAAAGATTGGTCACTGCCAATCTTCGGGCGGTTCAATTTCTGATGGCTGAACGTTACACGGAAGCCGCAAAGGTAGAGCGTAAATGCTCCAGCAAAAGCGTTCGGGCTGCACGGTTTTCCCGGCTTATCGAGGAAGGGTGATTGATTCGATAACAGTCAATTGAGCCATATAGAGTGAAACATTCTAGCTTTGTCTTGTCAAACTTTCCAACAGGTCGCCAGTCAGTGCACACACTTTCTGGGCCGGAGAGTGGGAAAAACTCTCGCCGGACAAGTACAGATGCCCCCCATTGGCAAAGATGATAACATCGGGCTGGAGAACGTTAATCTCGGCTTTCAGTAGCTGCGCGGACAGGGATTTGACCGTGTCATAATGCGGCTGCCCTGGCTGAGGCATTGTGTCTTTGAAATCCATGCAAAACAGGTTGCACCAGGCCACGTTCCCATCGCCAACGATATCTCCTACAGACCGCATGAAGTTCCAGAAAGTTTCTCCTCGGTTCTGCTTTTTTTTGCTGCCATGGCGCGCCGAGAAATTCGTATGACACTCAACCATCGCATCGATGTGGCGCTCAAGCGTATCATAAGAGCCGGTGGACGCTGGTCGTTTCCACCCCCGCGTTTCGCGCCCGACGATCATAACTCTTCGGCCAGACTTCCATTCAGCGGGAGCACCCGGAAGAAAGATATCGGAGTATCCCGCGATACCCTCAACCACCGTGGTACGGTCAAAGAAATTAATATCGTATCCAGAAAGAATTTTTAAATATTCAGTCTTAAGGGTGTCGGTCAATGACATCAGGTATCACCTCATTTTATGCCGGATACTATTAGATGATTCGATACATTACGCAATTATCGCCTTTAGGCGTTTTACCTCATCGCAGTCTGGTTTGCTCTCTCAGAGCCTGACTCAAAAAGCGTTTTGACTAGGTTTTGGCAGAAAATGGTGCGTTCAAATTATGTCCGCTATGTGGAAAGCAATGTAGCGGCTTGAAAGTCTGCCATGAGGGCGGCTACTGTCTGTCTGCTCTGTTTCCGTTGAGCAGACAGACGGTTTTGGGGGGGGAGCGGAATGTCTCCTATTCGCCATAGTAGGCAAAAATCCGTCATTCATTTCATGATGCTCAACGCGGTTCGCCGCGACAGCCTCGTCTTTTCATAGATTGAGGTGAAGATTGGCGCTCAAACGAAACCCATGTACTCAGCTGCTCGGCGTTCGATCCGTTGAAACTCGAGGTGTTCTGGATAACCATCTAGGCCAATCACCTTGATAGGTCCCGGCGACGGAGAGTGCATACATACGATCGTTGCCGTTACGGCGTCGTCTGGAACGATGGCCTCATGATAAACATGATTTTCTATGCGGTAGCAGTCACCCGCCTTGAGGGTTTGGATATTACTCACTCTTGCCCGCACTCGCTCAGCAGTTTTTTGCAAAACGTTCGCAGTATTTCTAACATATTTGTTGCCAGCGTAGGCCACTTCGTACACAGGCTGCCCTCCGGCCGTTACTGCCGAAACGTCATAAAGAACGTTCTTGATCTGCCCTGTGAGAATTCGGCTCTCAATCATTTTGTCGTGGGTGTGGATCATCCCCGGCATGCCAGTCAAAATTCTTGGTCCTTTCGGCCACCAATGAAGCCGCCAGTCTTCGAACCCGGACCTGAGGAGGACTACGGCGAAGCCGTGCGGGTGAACCAGACAGGTAGGATCTGACGCCTTCACCCACGACTGGAGGCTTGCAAATAGGGCAGAAGTTGAAGCCGATCTGACGTAATCGAGCGTGAGTGGGAAAGGAATTTTAACGGGCATATGGTGAGGGGGCAGTTTTTGCCTTCGCCGCACCAGCGCCGACAGTTGCTAGCAAAGAAGATCCGTCTAACATTTCCTCCAATGTTGTCGGTAGTGACAAGCCATTGCTTCCAGGCCTAACCTTTATCGCATCATCGCGCGTCCAATTGAATTCGGTCAGGAAGGCTGAGTAGGCCCTATCATCGCGGCGATAACGTGACGCTGTATCCTTGGGATCTTCCCGGGTGACGATAAGCTCGTCTGATGATCCGTCAATTCGGAAAATCGAAAGTCGATCGCTCAAATAAAGATCAACCTTCACTAGGCTGCTGTGGGTCACCACGGTATCGATCAGCCGCAAGATCGTCGCCAACACTTCCTGCTGCACATATTCCTTTGTCCACACCTTGGCGTCAAAGGAGGTACTTTTCCGGTAAGCCGCGTATTTCTCGCATAAAGCGTCATTACGAAAATTGAGTAGCACTACTTCGATTTGGACAGGCCTGCGGGACTTTATGGCGCTATTCACGAGTACAGGGAGAATTTCCGCCCTGAAATGGCGGCCAGTGCGCACGAACAGCTTATAGTCTGCCGTATTCTCGGCTATCTGCCTAAGGGCTTGGCCAACATCTTGAGGCAGCAGCTCTTGGGCAGAGGCAAGTTCGAAGGGGTCTTCGAAGAAAAAGGCAAGATAGAGCGCAGACCCAAGGGAGAATATGGCGCTGGTGACAATCGAAACTAAGACACTAATGAGCAGGTTCCAGCCGCGAGTGTCCAATGTGAACCAATAAAGAATCCATACGATAAAACAGGAAACAATGATAATTAAGATCGATGAAAACAGGAAAAATTTACGCTGGTAAGGCGAACTCATAACACCAGAAAGTGACATTTGATCCTCTCCGTTTTGTCGATATTAAACGCGGAATGCCATCGAAACCAAGCTGCTTCGATGGCCACTAAAATCGGATTGATGCCGCCCTCTCGGACCCGCGCAAGTGTTAATTAAGTAAATATATAAGACATTCCCCTGTTAAAATAGAATTTATAGTAAGTTATTTATATAATTTTACACGAAATCAAATTCATATACTAATTATATTTGATGATTTATATTGATAAAATGTCGCAATTTCTTGGATTCCCATAAGAAAACAATAATTTTCCATCCTAAAATGAACAAGTGTTTTTTCGCATAATTAGTATTTGTCGGGATAGTAGCTTGTAGTAGAATGCCTAGAGGGTGTTATGTATTTTCGTGCCTGATTGGTGCAGTAATGAGGGATGACGCCTGCACGCAAACCGTATCCCTCTGATGTATCAGATGAAGAATGGTCTCTGGTTGTCCCGTATCTGGTTCTGATGCGCGAGGATGCGCACCAACGACATCACGCATTGCGCGAACTGTTCAATGGATTGCGTTACGTGATCCGCTACGGAATTGCCTGGCGCGCCATGCCGAATGACCTTCCGCCGTGGTCGGCGGTCTACCAGCAATCCCGTCGCTGGATGGAGGCAGGCTGTTTTGACGCGTTGGTGTCTGATCTGCGTGCCGTGCTGCGTATCGCTTCTGGCCGCAGGGCGGAGCCAACGGCAGCCATTATCGACAGCCGGACATTACGTTCGACGCCGGAAAGCGGTTCCCGCGCCGGATATGATGGAGCCAAGCGCAAAAGGGGATCAAAGCTGCACATGGCCGTGGACACATTGGGGTATCTGCTGGCCCTGCATGTCACACCAGCCAGTCGGGATGATCGCGCCGAAGTCGGACGTCTTGCCGCCGCCATTCAGGACGCGACGGACGAGAGCGTTGAACTGGCCTATGTCGATCAGGGATATACCGGCGAGAAGCCTGCCAGGGCAGCACGGGCCCAGGGGATCGCCCTTGAGGTCGTCAGGTTGTCCGAAGCCAAACGCGGCTTTGTGCTGCTGCCGCGCCGATGGGTTGTCGAGCGATCTTTCGCATGGGCAACACGTTGTCGTAGGCTCGTCAAAGATTACGAGCGTTACGCTTCAACACTCGCAAGTCTCCATGTCATTGCGTTCGCGTGCTTCATGCTTAGAAATGCAGCTATGCTCGCCCAAGGTGCATAACACCCTCTAGAGAAATTGGGTTCCCACGGAGCATGAGATGGCTTGGTATTTAAATCTAAATGATCTTCACAAGACAGGTAAGCCTCAAAACACTTGGTGGACTCACTATTACAATCCTGGGAGCGAAGTTCCTATATCGGGAATCTACAAGTGCCGACACTGCAAGAAAGAGATTACATCGAACAAGGGCGATCCTCTCCCGCCTCAGAATCATCACCAACATGCGACCAATCTCGGTTCCATCCAGTGGGAATTGATCGTCCGTACGAACACAGAAGGCAATTAAGCGAGAGGAGGAATAACCGCTATCCGCTACTGTGAGATCCAAAGGCACCACGCGACTCCTGCCTCCAATCGCAGCCAACCGACGATAGTTTTATACGAGGCTGAAGCTTCTGCTTTCGCTGAAAACCGTCATCGTAGCAGCGAAGCGGAGACGACGACTTTGTCCCAAACTCTGTCTATAGCGGTCTGCTTGACAATGTCGGCTTTCGGGCAATGGTCACAGCCGCTTTAATGTCTGACATGAGGGCGTAAGCGGACTATTTCCTAAGCCTGATGATTCCGAGTTCGTGCCACATCCACCCGAAATCGTAGGCAGCCATGGCACCGCCACTCCCTTGGGCGCGGACCGTAGTGTTTTCGATATCCTTCAACCAGATGGCCACCTTTTTCCGTCCTGAAGCTGTCTGGACGGCCTGGCGCGGCGTCATATCCCCCAAGGCCGGGACTGGCTCATCAAGCACCTGCCGATAGTGCCGCTCCAGCATCTGCCCGATAATCCGGGCTTCCTCCTCGGGCGGGATCTGCAGTTCTGGCGAGACCTCCCGTCCCTGCATCCCCCGGTCTTCCGTCGCCTGCGCCGGCGTCATGATCTGCGTGAGCGGAGCGCGCACGAGATCTCCCAGACCGACCTGCAGCATGGCACGGCCACGTTCGGCGCGCTCTTTCGAGTTCACCTGCAGCCGCAACTGCCGCCCCTTCAGGTCCAGCGTGCCCAGCACGATCGCGCCGTCATCCATCTCCGTGCGCAGGAACCGCCCGTTTTCATCCCGTCCAGCCTTGCGCACGGGATCGCTCATCGGCTCTTTCAGCCAGTTCCAGAACGACCGGCTCTCTGCCCGCAGGGCTGCCATCCCGTCAAGCACATCCGCCACCATCTTCTGCGTCACGCCCTTTGCCAGCGGGAAACACACTTCGTGGAAGACCAGATCCTCCCCGTCCCCATTGAACAAAGCTGGCCCCTCCATCTGCTGGGCCATGTCCTCCAGTGTCCGGAACAGCCAGGTCAGCGTGAACATCGGCGCAAGCTCACGCAGCGTCTGCGTATCGACTTTCGGAAACTCCGCCGTGCCCCGCCGCTTCCGAAGCACCTTGTAAAGGTGCTTCGCCAGATCCTCACAGGCACCCCGTGAATAGGCGAGCAGCCCGCCTGCCAGAATGGTCTTTCCATCGGACGGCACGAGACGTGCTGCAATCCGGTCCCACTGTTCCAGTGTCCGGGTTGCCGTGCCTTCATGCACCAGAACCGGATCACCACCCCGCAGCAGGTCTCGCGCCATCAGGCTCTGGCCGGGTTTGATGTCCGAGACTTCATACAGGCTCATGACCGAAGCCTTGAGGGCACGCATATAGGCGCTGTTACGCGGCCCTTCCTTCCAGCCCCGACGCTCGAGGTAAACGTCCACGAAGTTCCGGCCGTCATCCCAGTCCTGCCCGAGAAAATCCTCGAAGGCGCAGCCCCATAGCGTCATGGCGACGTCGGGACCGATCATCTCCGCCAGATCCTCGAACGTGATGTTACCCACTTCCAGCGCCGGACCGATGTGATCGCCGAGCACTTCGCCAAAACACTCCTGCCAGTCCTCCTGACCGAGATAACGGATCAGTCCCGTGAGTTCGTCTGCGGCCATGGCTGCTCCTGCGTCTCCTGATACGGACAGCAAAGGGGCAGACTGTCCTGACTCGATGAGGCAAGGATAATACCCCGAAACAGGCGACAGGGTGCCCCGCTCTTCAATCACGCATTTGTGAAAGTGGACAAAAATGCGCCCCGGCACCTTTCCGTCTGTTTCCTATGTGTTTCCTGCGGGAGATTCTAGGCACAAAAAAAGCCACCCTATTGGGTGGCTTTTTCTTAGTCTTTTCAGACACATACAGATGGTTGCGGGGATAGGATTTGAACCTATGACCTTCAGGTTATGAGCCTGACGAGCTACCGGGCTGCTCCACCCCGCGGTTGTGGGGGAGACTGGAAGACCTGGCGGCGACCGACTTTCCCGTGCCTTAAGGCACAGTATCATGGGCGCTGGGGGTTTTCACGGCCGAGTTCGGGATGGGATCGGGTGGATCATTCCCCGCCATGGCCACCAGGTCATCGAGTCTCCCCGTATGGGGTTGGACTTGATGTGGATGGGTTGGTGTTTTTTGTATGACTATGTATTGAGAGTGGATGACTGCTGTGCATGTGTGTTGCCACGATTGTGGCGATGGAATGAGCCTATTGGGCGATTAGGACCAGTCAGCTGCACGCATTACTGCGCTTCCACACCTGGCCTATTGACGTGATGGTCTATCACGGCCCTTGGGGAGACCTTGTTTTGAGGTGGGTTTCCCGCTTAGATGCTTTCAGCGGTTATCCCGTCCACACTTAGCTACCCGGCTGTGCCGCTGGCGCGACAACCGGTGCACCAGAGGTATGTTCATCCCGGTCCTCTCGTACTAGGGACAAATCCTCTCAAGTCTCCAACACCCACGGCAGATAGGGACCGAACTGTCTCACGACGTTCTAAACCCAGCTCACGTACCACTTTAATCGGCGAACAGCCGAACCCTTGGGACCTGCTCCAGCCCCAGGATGTGATGAGCCGACATCGAGGTGCCAAACCTCCCCGTCGATGTGGACTCTTGGGGGAGATCAGCCTGTTATCCCTAGAGTACCTTTTATCCGTTGAGCGATGGCCCTTCCACGCGGGACCACCGGATCACTATGGCCGACTTTCGTCTCTGATCGAGCTGTCACTCTCACAGTCAGGCGGGCTTATGCCATTGCACTCGACAGCCGGTTTCCGACCGGCCTGAGCCCACCATCGCGCGCCTCCGTTACACTTTGGGAGGCGACCGCCCCAGTCAAACTGCCCACCATGCAGGGTCCCGGACCTGGCTAACAGGCCTCGGTTAGACATCAGAAACAGTCAGGGTGGTATTTCAAGGATGGCTCCACCGGAACTGGCGCCCCGGTTTCAAAGCCTCCCACCTATCCTACACAGAATGTCTCTGATGCCACTGCAAAGCTGCAGTAAAGGTTCATAGGGTCTTTCCGTCTGACCGCGGGTACCCCGCATCTTCACGGGGAATTCAATTTCGCTGAGCCGATGCTGGAGACAGCGGGGAAGTCGTTACGCCATTCGTGCAGGTCGGAACTTACCCGACAAGGAATTTCGCTACCTTAGGACCGTTATAGTTACGGCCGCCGTTTACCGGGGCTTCAATTCGGTGCTTGCACACCTCCTCTTAACCTTCCGGCACCGGGCAGGCGTCAGGCCGTATACGTCGTCTCTCGACTTCGCACAGCCCTGTGTTTTTACTAAACAGTCGCTACCCCCTGGTCTGTGCCACCCGCCGATGGTTGCCCACTGACGGGTCTTGCTTATCCCGAAGTTACGCAAGTAATTTGCCTAGTTCCTTCAGCATCGTTCTCTCAAGCGCCTTGGTATTCTCTACCAGTCCACCTGTGTCGGTTTCGGGTACGGTCTATATGCCAGAGCTATTTCCTGGAATACTCCAAAAGCCGGATCAATCCGATAAGACCCGACAACATATTGTATTCGTCACTTCTGGCAGGCCCGGGAATATTTGCCCGGTTTCCATCGACTACGGCTTTCGCCCTCGCCTTAGGGGCCGGCTCACCCTGCGCGGATTAACCTTGCGCAGGAACCCTTGGACTTTCGGCGACAGTGTTTCTCGCACTGTTTGTCGCTACTCATGTCAGCATTCGCACTTCCGATATCTCCAGAGAGGGTCACCCCGTCTCCTTCACAGACCTACGGAACGCTCCGCTACCGCGCATTCATAGAATGCACCCACAGCTTCGGCACGTGGCTTGAGCCCCGTTACATTTTCGGCGCAAGGTTTCTATTAGACCAGTGAGCTATTACGCTTTCTTTAAAGGATGGCTGCTTCTAAGCCAACCTCCTGGTTGTTTTGGAATCCTCACATCCTTTCCCACTTAGCCACGATTTGGGGGCCTTAGCTGGTGGTCTGGGCTGTTTCCCTCTCGACAATGGACCTTAGCACCCACTGTCTGTCTGCCGAGCTCATACTTCCGGGTATTCGGAGTTTGGTTAGGTTTGGTAAGGCTTTGGGCCCCCCTAGCCCATCCAGTGCTCTACCCCCCGGGGTAATACTCGACGGTCTACCTCAATAGATTTCGCGGAGAACCAGCTATTTCCGAGTTTGATTGGCCTTTCACCCCTAGCCACAGCTCATCCCCGACTTTTTCAACAGGCGTGGGTTCGGCCCTCCAGTGCGTGTTACCGCACCTTCAGCCTGGCCATGGCTAGATCACTCGGTTTCGGGTCTTCTGCCAGCAACTCGTCGCCCTATTCAGACTCGCTTTCGCTGCGCCTACACCTAACGGCTTAAGCTTGCTGCAAACAGAAACTCGCTGACCCATTATACAAAAGGTACGCCGTCACCCCATAAGAGGCTCCGACTGCTTGTAGGCATTCGGTTTCAGGTCTATTTCACTCCCCTCGTCGGGGTGCTTTTCACCTTTCCCTCACGGTACTTGTTCACTATCGGTCACCAGGGAGTATTTAGGCTTGGAGGGTGGTCCCCCCATGTTCAGACAGGATTTCACGTGTCCCGCCCTACTCAAGGACTGTTCCTGACACTACGCATACGGGGCTATCACCCGCTATGGCCGGACTTTCCATTCCGTTCTGCTTCTTCAAAAACAGCCACTGGCCTGTTCCGCGTTCGCTCGCCACTACTAGCAGAATCTCAATTGATGTCTTTTCCTCCGGGTACTTAGATGTTTCAGTTCCCCGGGTTCGCCTCATGTCCCTATGTATTCAGAACATGATACCCATCGCTGGGT